>CAZNDD010000001.1:0-118745 GCA_964571735.1 uncultured Muribaculaceae bacterium
TGGTGCGGTAGTTGGACTTGATAGGGAGGTTGCTGACACCATCCTCAAGAACGATAGGCTCGACAGGAGCACCTGCGCGTGCGAAAGTGAATTTAGCATCGACAGTCTGAGAGACACCGATTTCAGCGGGCCACACAATGGCAGAGAGGAGATATTTGTAATCCACCCCGTTAACTGTGAGCACTTCGTTGGGAATCGCATTAGCCATCACATCAATATCCTCAACGGTGTCGAGAACAGTTCCGTCCAGAACGCTGTAACTCGTAGCAAAAGTACCCTTAAGCTCAACCTTAGATGAGTTGATGTCAGCACCGGCAGCTACGGCAGCGTCGAAGTCTTCCTGCTTGATACCGACATTGATATGAGCAACAGGACGCTTGAGGGTGACGCTCTGGAGGTCACTACCGGAAACAGTGTAGGTCAGATTGGCTGCAAATGAGTCAAAGGTATTATTATTGACCATGGGTGTGCTTGCGCTGACTATGAAATCACCATTTCGGAAAGATACAGTACCCGATAGAGCAGCACTGTATGCATAGAATCCGAGCTTGTAAGTCTGACCCTTTGCAAGAGCAAGAGACAGAGTAGTAGTTCCGCTGTAGCTGATCTGCTCGGCAGCAACAAGGCAGTCTGAAGTCTCGTTGTAGACCACATAAGCAAGCTCACCAATATTAGAGCCATCACCGATAGCACGTGTTCCGATGGCACCCTCTGCGTCAACTACAAATGACACAGTAGCGGTCTCCCCGGATTCGGTCTCGATGAGATCCTCATGCGAGCAAGATGTTGCGAACAGCATTCCAGCTGCTGCGAACATACCTAAGAAAAGTTTTTTATTCATTGTACTTATAAATTAAAGGTTCGTATGGTTTTAATCTGTTGTATATGCAGCATCCAAACTGACGGTATAATTGACTGAGCCCGTCATCAATGCACCTACGATGTTGGTGTTATGGTTTGCTGCAGAAGGGACATTGTTAACCGTGCACTCATAAATTAGCGACTCGCCAGCACTGCCCTTATGTCCATATATGGAGTATTTGGGGTCAACATTGCTTCCATCTGTAAAGACAAGGAAAGAGGCAAGAGTATAGTAGTCATTACCACCGGTGGTGAGTGTCCCGCCAGTGACGGGGAGCGTCATAACTTTACTACTGACAGAAGTTGCAGTCTGCTCAAGAACATTGTATGACGCGACAGCAGGGACTTCTACACTCATCTTGCTGAGAGTGTACCCAAAAGCATCCACTGTAGACTTCTCACCTGCGCTGATACCGAAGTTAATCTGTGCAAGAGGGCGGGTAAGCGTCACAGGCACATTGGTGCTATTGTTTACGACAAACTCACCGGTGCTATTGGTAAAGCACTCATAGACAGTGGGGTCTCCATTGAAAGCATCACTGACTGCAACGGCTTTGAGGTCGGTGACATTGTAAGCATTATCTTTCATCGCCCAGAAAGCTACCCTATAGCTGTGCCCCTTGATAAGGCGGGGTGAGTAAACTATCGCCTGCCCATCCACGATGTCTATAACTTTGCGCAAAGCAGGGATTTCTACATCGTTCTCGAATGTGGCACACACGACCTTGTTAACTACGAGGTCTCCGGCAACACGAGTCTGAGGCGTGGGCAGTTCTGCACTGAAACTCACCTTTACAGACTCCCCAATAAGCACCTCATTCTTCGCGCACGACACGAAAAACAAAGGCATTGCGAGTAATAAAAGAATCGATTTTTTCATTATGTTAAATTAGCCTTGAACCATCAATGTACACCTTACCGCGTTGTGCAAGAGACAATGAGAATCCACCGACAAACTTCGATTTTTCATCTTTGTCATTCTCATATGTATTGCCTGAAACGTTGCACCGATTGATATCTATCCTCTGAGAACTACTATCCAGCCTTGTCGTGCCAACAAACTGATTAACATACCTCAAGAACGAGTTCGTGCAATTAATCACAGAATTGGTCACGCTAACGCCCTCTATCAAGGCGCTCTGCTGGATAAATCCGACTAAACCGCCCATCTCTCCTGACGCTGTAAATGTCTCACCTGTCAAATGCAAATAAGAATTCTCGAGACGAAGCTTATTTATAGAAGAATTCTTGACTGTGTAGAATGAAGCTGCAGATGTCACAAAACCATTGAGGCCTCCAGATTTGGATATTCCCAATACATACGCATCTTGAATATGAATATTCTCTGCAGTATAATTACCTTCAACATACGCACAAAGCGTAGCAGCGTATGCCGTTTCTGTTCCTTCAGTCGGCTTGACCGATACTGATGAATTGGAAAACTTGAGATTCTTATGAACGGTAGTACCTGAAGACTGCCCGATAAATGCGCCTATCCAATTGGTCACATTCACAAGGAGATTGTATATGGTATAATTTCCGCCATCAAGCGAAGAAATACTATAAATAGGCGAGAAAGGATTACTCGAAGTACTCTTCACACCGCCGAGGTCGACATTGGATTTGAATGTCACGGAGGCGTGGCTGCCTCCCTGGAGATAAGCAAGGTCAAATGCAGAATAGATGACTTTCGCTCCGCTTTCGACCAGAGGCTCAACCTTCTTGACGCCATCCCAGCGGGGGACGAAACGGACTTCGCCATAATTCACGACACCGCGGCTGAAAGTCTCATCTCCGAGCCAAGCATTGTATTTGGAATAATCAGTGTCCGCGAGCCACGCACCCTCATTGCCTTCGCGATAAGGAGACGCGTAATCCGCTACATTTGAAGCGGTAGTCGTGCAGTTGGATGAGAAGTTAATGGTCTCATTACCATCGTAACCGCTCAATAATCCCACGAACAGACCTTCACTCTGGGAACCTGACACAGAGACATTGTCAGCATGACAATCGTCAAACGTGAGGGTAAGAGTCTCGCTACGATCCTTGACGGACTTGCGTACCACATATCCAACCATTCCACCAGCAGCTCCGTTGGTCGTGGAGACCACGGCATTCTTTACGGTTACGGAAGACATCGAGCCGCTTCCCTGCAAGGTGTTGACAAGTGCCCCGACATGGCCGGTCGCACCGCCGACAGTTATACCGTCAATAGTCAAGTTCTTAAGTATCAAATCAGTAACATTACCAAAGAGACCTCCGTCAGAAGCAACGACATTCTTGATAGTGTGTCCGCCACCATCCACGGTACTGCCCTGAGGGAGTTTCACTGAAGAGAGTGAATGGCTTCCCATATTAAGGTCCTTGGAGACGATAAATGTGCGATTGGACTCCAAAGTGAGTCCATTGACAGCGAGCCACGCCAAATCAGAAGTCTCATCAATGACATAACGGTTCTGATCGTCAACTACAGGCACTGTCAATGTACTTCCGTCCCAAATATCCTCAGGCAAGCCGACGATAGTACCGAGCACATTGGTGCGCTTGTTGGCAGCTATCGTGACAGAAGAAAGAACCTGTTCTGTAACGACTGCGCCATCCTGTTTGATACGGCAGGTCGCAGAAATAACTCCTGACTCAGGAACGAAAATATAATTGGTGGCAACATAATAGTAGGAATCGCCACCTGATGTAAGGACTTCACCGGTAAAATCAGCGAATGTAAAGACTTTGTCTACACCGCTGCCGACACCCTTACCTGTAAATACATCAAAAGAGAGAGGCAGACCCTCAAAGCTGATTTCCGAGACATGAGTCCCCGCAATGGGCTCGGTGCTGTCATCAGCAATATTCAACTGTGCGAAAGGCCTCTTGAGAGTTACGGATTTATTTGCATTGCCACTTGATACAGAGATAGATGACAAAGCATAGAACGCATCCAACTGCTCCATTTTGGCGAAGCCTCCATCGAGGTAATCTGTATAGTCAGCAGTGATGATTCCACTTTCAGAAACCGTATAGGCAGTGTTGTCACTATCGTAAGCCCAGAAGAGGAGCTGATAGTTATGACCTGACAAGAGCCTCAATTCGACACCGTCAACAAGAGCCTCATCAAGAGGCCAGACAATACGGGAAATCTCTACCGGAGATGAATTTTCGTAAACGGTCACCATGAGTTCATCGGCCCCAGTGCCGTCGCTAATCGCCTTTGTATAAAGAGAAGAGTCAAAGTCAGGAGTAAATACCACAGACACGGTTTCACCCCCCCCTACAGGTTTCAAATCATCTTTGAAGCATGAGGCAAGCACGGGTAAAGCTATGGCAAAGATGCTTGCCTTGATATATGTACGCACCTTCAACATCTTCCTACGAAATCGGAATAATAAATTCACCTTCAAATGAAGGATCTATACCTACGCCTCCCGATGCGTTCTGCATCAAGAACTTACCCTTCATCAAAGTGTGTTCGCTACGGCGAAGAGGCACGTTGATAGGCGAAGTCATGGACAACTGCGTCCCGTTTTCACTGTATATGCCAACCTGAATAGTCACAGAAGACTCACGGCCGTTGACGAACACGTAGTCGAAGCCCAACGAGGCCTCCCTTTCGCTCAGACGCAGAAGCCTTCCGTTGAAACTCACACCAGTCGTGGAGTCTGACGGCTTGTCGGTGAACATATTGAACGTATTGGGCATATAACCCACATAGTAATACACTATCTTATAGGTATTCAGATCGATAGCCTTGGTTGCATCGTCACCTACATCAGTCTTGCCGGCAAGAGCAGCCTTCACTTCCCTATCGATAAATTCCAGAATATCGGTCGTCACAAATTCGAACTTCGCCAAGGGACGAACCATCTCCACCTCAAATGTCTCAGGCTCGTGCTCCACGGCACTGCCTTTAACACTGATTTCACCGAGACCACGAAACGCATCCCTATATTCGTAGTTGCCGATGTGCGTGGCAAAAGTAATCTGAGAGAAGTTGTCTATGTTATAGAAGTGCCTATCTTCTGTGCTCTCCCTAAGGTCTGCCCAGACCATCAGAGAATAGTCACCCTCAGGTACGGAGAGTTCAAATGTGTCGTTATAACCCTCTGAAAGATCTTTCGTGAATATGAACTCCTCCGAGTAAGTCGAGCGGGTCGAGCGTGTACCCTGAGGATAGAGACGCACGACATAGCGCATCTCTCCGCTCGTAAGCACGCTCCTGGACGGCACGGTTGTCTTACTGTCTTCCGGAACAGGATATTCCCACTGAGGGAAGTCTGTTGTGAAGTTTAGTTTCAGTTTGATATCTGTATACTTGGGAGCCACAGGGAACTCGTGCAAGTCACAAGATGACACGAGAGGCAACAGAGCAATCAATGCCAAAGTAAGGCGACGCATTATCTTATTCATTTGCGACCTCCTTTCTTTCCGAGTGTATAGGTAAGGGAGACAGATGCCTGGTCGATACCGAAGGCGGTCTTCTCATTGGTATCCACGAGCAGACCGTTAGGCTCATTGCGGAAGCGGTCATAGTGGAGTTTGTAGACACCGGCGCCCAGAGAGAACTCGAGATTGAGTCTACCGCTGCGCGTCAGGGGAAGTCTGTATCCTATAGCGAGACCACCGCCGAGTGCGGGGGCTTCTCCATCATGGTCCTGATATCTATATTCGCCATTCAGAGCGACATTATACCATGCAGTGCCGAAGTGCGCACCAGCGAACCACGAGTCGTAGCTGTCACCGAAATAGTAGCGCAGTTCAGGCTGGAAAGCGAAAGTTCTGAACTTGAGTGTAGGGCTGAAGTAGTTCCATGCGGACCAATAAAGAGGCAACGCAATGGAGATATGGTCAGTGAGGTCGAACTCCACTGCACCATTAATCATACCGAGACCCCAGCCTATGGCATTGGTCTTCAATGTAATGGGGAGACGCCAGATATAATCTCTGGAGCTATCCTCTCTGGGGGCGAGGGTATTGTCTGATGATTCGTCTACAACAAGATAGTCTGTAAGCGTATCCGATGCAGGAATGGCAGAGACCTTGGTAAATGTCACGAACACCACATAGGCGGTTCTCATGTCGTGGAAGTACTTGTCGCTGAGAATCTTCCAGGTCTTACCTCCGTCCAGTTTCTGAAGTTTAAGTATACGTCTGTCGATGTATGCTCCGCGTCTATACTCAACGAGCTCTGGAGTTTCATCTATAATGGAGAAAACTTCTTCATAACCCTCAATCACATCCGACTCCTTCATCCAATTCTTGAGAAGTTCGAGGGGAATGCGGTCGTATTCGCGGGTGATGATACTATCGGGGATGGAAATCTCGTTTCTTACTATGCTTTCCAATGCTGCAAGGCGTTCTACCGAAAGCCTATGGTTGAGGGCGTCGCTGCCTTCAGGAGAGGCAGATCCGTAGAATGTCACGGACTTGATGCTCGTTGTGCTATCCTGCTGTACTTCAGACAAGAAGTTCAGCATGCGACGAAGGCTCTCACCATTGGACCTATAGTCAGGGTCCAACTCAACATCTCGCACGCGGAAATAAAAACTTGTTTCCGTGTGACTTTCTTGTGATAGGGCCGTGGTCGCTCCCATCAACAAAATAGCTAATATAGTATAGAGTCTCTTGATACTCATATGCTTTCCCCCTAAGAGAGAGACGATTTGACTACAAAGTTAAGTATTTCTTTACAAAAATTTAACGCCTATGTTTAGTTGTCAAGTCCATTTTTTTGACTTGCTTTAGCGACAAGAACTAACAAGGCCTTTATTTTTAAGTATTTACACACATTTTACCCCCCCCCTATGAAATTTTTATTCATTTTAGTTCATTTTGATAAGTAAAGAGTTTCTTTACATATCTCAAGGGCGCATATGTCAGTTTTAGCCCCTAAAAAAAAGATTGAGTGCAATATTGACGAAGATAAAATGTCAACTTTCAGTTTACATCTGCAAGAATCGCCATCTTTAAATACGCGACACAATGGCAGTAGAGACAAACGGCAACCAAAACACCTGAAAATTATCCTATATACGAAAGTGGTATGTTTTTTGATGAAAAGTCGCGGTTTTAAATACTTTAGATAAAGTGAAAGTTAGTTTAGTGTTGGGGCTGATGGCAGCCTCAAGCCTTTTTAGCGCAGTGGGTTACGCCGCAACGGACAACGACGTACAGGTCACAACCCCCTCGGATTCAATTCAGACAGACACCACCAGGATCAGTCTCGAGCAGGCACTTCAGATAGCTCTCAGCGAGAATGTGTCCGTCAAAGTGGCAGACAAAGAAGTAGAACGCGCACAGTATGCCAAGAAAGGCAGCTATGCGTCATTGTTCCCTCAGATTGACGGTTCGGCATCGTTCCAGCGCACCATCGAAAAGCAGGTGATGTATATGGATTTCGACATGTCATCCATCATGGGCGGAGGCAGTAGTGAAGCCCCTGAAGGCAGCGAATCAGGAAGCAGTGCAACCACTTCATCCTCAAGCTCAGACAAAGGAGGCGGCGGAATGGAAGTCGGTAGGTGGAATACCTTTGCGACAGGCGTGAATGCCTCTCTTCCCGTTGTCAATTTCCAGCTTTGGGAATCCCTGAAAATCAGCGGACAGGATGTAGAACTCGCGGTGGAGAAAGCCCGCAGCAGCCGCATCGAGATGGTGACACAGGTCAAGAGAGCTTATTTCCAGGTACTTTTCGCCAAGGAAGCAGCAGCTGTCTACAAGGAAGTGTATGACAACGCCCTCATGAACTACGAGAAAATCAAGATGCGTTACGATGTCAAGAGTGCATCGGAGCTAGACCTCGCACGTTCACTTACGAGCCTTGCCAACGCCATACCTAACATGTATGACTCCCAGAACAATGTCACATTGGCACTCTGGCAGCTCAAGGCACTTATGGGAGTGGATCTTGACATGAACATAGACACCGAAGGTTCGCTTCACGACTATGCTTCGGAGATGACCATCCTATATAAAGATGAAGAACTCTCACTTGAGCACAACTCGACACTCAAGCAGCTCGCGATTCAGGCAGAACAGCTCGCATCCAATGTCAAGGCCAACCAATACGCATATCTCCCGAGTCTCTCGGTAGCATTTGTCTACCAGTTCAACGCGATGGCCAACGATTTCAACTTCTCGAATTACCGTTGGACTCCTTACTCGTATGTAGGAGTGAGTCTCAATATCCCCATTTTCTCCGGAGGCAAGAGGCTCAATAATGTGCGTGTAGCCAAGGTTCAGGCAAGCGAGCTTGATCTCCAGAGGGTCGAGACCGAAAGACAGCTCCGCATCTCCATTCGCCAGAACATCAACTCTATGGAGAGTGCTATGCGCAGTTTCGAAGCTGCGGACCAGGCCCTTGAGAGCGCACGCAAGTCCTATGACATCACCCTCGCATCTTACGAGATAGGCGGATGCACCTATACTGACCTCAACGATGCCCAGCTCGCCCTTACACAGGCAAGTCTCTCGGCAGGACAGGCAGTTTACAATTATCTCACAGCAAAGGCAGGACTCGAAGGAGTTCTCGGCAATGATTTCCTTGAAGAAAAATAAGTAAAGATGAATAAGTATAGATTTGTACCCGCGCTCGCCATTGCAGCGCTCGCTCTCGTAAGCTGCGGCGGCAAGCAGCAGAGCAAGGAGGGAACTACCGCCACGGTAAGAGTCCCAAATGTGCGAACCACCATCGCATCCACACAGACAGTTTCCATCGACGAGACTTATGCAGTGACTCTTCAGTCATTCGCAATCAACAACATAGCACCACAGGCAAGCGGCCGTATCGTCAAGATCAACGCAGAGATCGGTGATTTCGTCAAGAAAGGTGCAGTGCTCGCAGAGATGGACAAGACCAATCTCGAACAGACAGAACTTCAGCTCAAGAATGCCGAGAAAGAATACAATCGCGCCAAGGCTCTCCACGAGAAAGGCGGGGTGTCGGATTCTGATTTCGAGTCCATTGAGCTCAACTATAAGGTACGCAAGAGTGCCTATCAGAACCTCAAAGAGAACACAATTCTCGAAAGCCCCCTCGAGGGCGTAGTCAGCGCCCGCAACTACGATCAGGGTGATATGTATTCCATGGCATCTCCTGTCTTCGTAGTTCAGCAGATCAATCCTCTCAAGGCCCTTGTCGCCATCTCGGAGAGCGATTATTCTCTCCTTAAAAAGGGAGCTATAGTCGAAATCAAGACAGAGGCTATCCCCGGCAAGACATTTACCGGCAAGGTAGCCCTCATCTATCCCACTATCGATCCTACCACCCACACGGTCGTGGCTGAAGTTCACATCCCCAACGCAGCACACGATCTTCGTCCCGGCATGTACGGAGATGCAACTGTCATCTTCGGTAAGGCGGACCGCATCCTCCTTCCGGATAGCGCAATCGTGAAGCAGCAGGGCTCTGGCGTAAGATCGGTCTATGTGCTTAACGCAGACAAGAGTGTCAGCCTCAAGCAGGTCACGGTGGGTCGTCACCTCGGAGACAAATACGAGGTTCTCAGCGGTGTAAACGACGGTGAAACCATAGTCACAAGCGGTCACGGTGCACTTCGTGACGGTATCAAAGTCAATGTTATCTAATCAGAAGTCATGAGCATATATCGCAGTGCGGTCAACAAACCGGTCACGACGGCTCTGATCTTCGTGGCATTCGCCATCTTCGGTGTGTTCTCACTATCGAAGACGAGCATTGCGCAGTTCCCGGAATTTGAGTCCAACACCATCATGGTGATGTCCTCATACCCGGGCGTAAGTGCGCAAGATATTGAAAACAACCTTACAAAAGTCCTTGAGAACAGCCTCAACGGTGTCGCCAACCTCAAGGAACTCACCTCTACTTCCAAGGAGAACATCTCCTTGCTTGCCCTCACATTCGAATACGGAACGGATATCGAAGATGCCACCAACGATGTGCGAGACAAACTCGACATGGTAAGCACGGCACTCCCGGACGGAGCGTCCACCCCTACCATATTTAAGTTCAGCGCGGACGACATGCCTATCATGACATTGTCCGCCACGGCAAGCGAGTCACTCCCCGGCCTGGACAAAATCCTCGACGACAAGATCGCGACACCTCTCGCCCGTGTAAACGGCGTAGGTACGGTGTCCATCTCGGGTGCTCCCCAGCGCGAGATTCAGATTTATTGCAATCCTGACAAACTCAACGCCTATGGGCTGAATGTAAGTGCCCTTGCATCGATCATTGCATCTGAGAATAGGAATATCCCTTCGGGAAATATCGACATCGGTTCGGACACTTACACGCTCCGCGTACAGAAGGAGTTTACAGACCCCTCGGAGATGCTTGATATTGTAGTGGCCACAGTCGGAGGCAAGAGTGTATATCTCAGAGATATAGCCACCCTCTACGACGGACCTCAGGAAAGGGAGCAGGAGTCATACACCAATGGTCAGAGATCCGCCCGTATCGTCATCCAGAAACAGAGCGGAGCCAATACCGTCAATGTAATCAATGCTGTCAAGAAGGAGCTTAAGAAGATCGAACCCACACTCCCTTCGGACATCCACATTGAGACAATCAATGACAGCTCGACAGAGATTATCAATACCATCAATTCGCTCCGCGACACCATTCTCATCACATTCATAGTGGTCATGCTCGTGGTGTTCCTCTTCCTTGGAAGATGGAGAGCGACATTCATCATCGTATTGTCTATCCCTATCGCGCTACTCGCATCGCTCGTATACCTCTATGCCACAGGCAACACACTCAATATCATATCGATGTCTGCTCTTTCGATTGCAATCGGTATGGTAGTGGACGATGCTATCGTGGTGCTTGAGAACATTACTACGCACCTGGATAGAGGAGAGAAGCCAAAAGAGGCTGCGGTGCTTGCGACCGGTGAGGTTTCGATTTCAGTTATTGCCTCCACGCTTACGATGCTCTGCGTGTTCTTGCCTCTCACTATGATGAAAGGCATGGCTGGTATCATGTTCAAGCAGCTCGGTTGGATCGTGAGTATCATCATGATAGTCTCTACAACCGCCGCTCTGACTCTCATCCCTATGCTTTGCTCAAGGTTCCTCCGTTCTGGTAAACGTAGCGGTAAGTTATACAATATACTTTTCGTACCTTTCAATCGTTTCCTTGACAAGGTCTCAGCGTTCTACGGAAAGCTCATCGCATGGTGTACAACTCACCGTAAATCAGTCATCTTTGGCGCACTTGGAATATTCGCCCTGACAATGGTGCTCTATATGCCGAAGATGAAGACGGAGTACTTCCCCCATAGCGACAGCGACCGTATCTCTGTGAGTATAAACCTGCCGGTCGGCACTGCACAGAGCGTCACGTCCGAACTTGCAGCCAATCTTTACGATGAGGTGTCGGAGGCCGTGCCCGAAGCAAGAATCATCAATATCACTTTCGGACAGGCGGACACGGACAATACCTTTGCCAATATGCAGAGCAATGGTACCCATGTCATCTCAATGAATATCAATATCGGTACGAGCAGCACTCGTGAGAGGACTTCGTCCGAAATCGCAACTGTCGTGCGCGGCATACTCGCCCATTATCCCCAGATCCGCAAGGGCCTCGTGACCGAAGGCGGCGGTGGAATGGGTGGAGCCACATCCGTGGACATCGAAGTGTACGGATATGATTTCATAGCCACCGACCGCGTGGCAAGAGACCTCCAAGCAGCCCTGCTCCAGAACGGAGAGTTCGCACAGGTCACCCTTTCACGCGACGAGTACACTCCTGAGTATCAGATTGATTTCGACCGCACCAAACTCGCAATCAACGGTCTCACATCTTCACAGGCAGGCGCAGCATTCAGCGCAGCTATGTCCGGAACCATTGCATCTTACTATAGAGAGGACGGAGAAGAGTACAACATCCGCGTCCGTTACGCTCCCGAGTTCCGCCACAGCATTGAGGATATGGAGAATGTCACCATAACCAATGCGCAGGGCAAACAAATCCGCATCAAGGACCTCGGTAAAATAGTAGAGACCGAAGTTCCTCCTACCATCGAGCGTAAGGACCGCCAGCGTCTGGTTACGGTCAAGGGTATTGTCGCCGACAAGGTAGCTTTGAGTGACGCCGTTCTTAAGGCAGAAGAGGTGATAGCTAAGACTGATATTCCCGCAGGATTGAGCACTGAAATCGCCGGTGACTATGAAGACCAGCAGGATATGTTCGGAGATATGATAATACTTATCCTCTTGATTGTCATCCTCGTGTACATGGTTATGGCGGCTCAGTTCGAGTCTTTCGTATCGCCATTCGTGATCATGTTCTCTATCCCGTTCGCACTCGTAGGTGTGGCAGTCGGTATGCTCGTACATAACTCAGCCCTCGGGGTGATGGGTCTTATCGGTATCATCATTCTGCTCGGTATCGTAGTTAAGAATGGTATCGTGCTTATTGACTACACCATTCTCATGCAGGAGAGAGGCTATAGCGCCGTCGAGGCTTCCGCAATCGCAGCCAAGAGCCGTCTGCGCCCTATCCTCATGACTACGCTCACCACCGTACTCGGTATGGTCCCTATGGCAATCGGCATAGGCGAAGGCTCCGAGATGTGGCAGGGACTCGGTGTAGTGGTCTGCTGGGGTCTATCCATTTCAACCCTCGTGACCCTCGTGCTGATCCCGACCATCTACTGCGTATTTGCAACCCGTCAGGAGAAACGCAATGCCAGGAAAAAGGCAGCCAGACTCGCACAACTGAAAGGATAATACATTATGAAAGCAATTTTTATATCATACGACCAGGCCTACAACGAGGAGATCATAGAGCTCCTCGAGGCTTACGGTCAGCGCGGATTCACCCGCTGGAATGAAGTCAGCGGCCGCGGCATGGAAGACGGAGATCCTCACTACGGCAGCCACGCATGGCCTATAATGAACCATGCAGTACTTACGATGGTGGAGGACAGTCTCGCTCCCCAACTGCTTGAAGCGCTCCATCTCAAAGATGAAGAGTTCAAGGATCTCGGCCTTCGGGCTTTTTGTTGGAATGTGGAGAGTTTTGTGTAACTTTGGAGCATTATGGAAACAGTATTCACAAGTCAAAATAAAGCTGAGCTGCTCGCCGGCACGGGTGTCGTCGTAGTGGACTTTTGGGCTACATGGTGCGGCCCTTGCCGTGCCCTCGCCCCCGTGGTTGAGGAAGTTGCAGAAGAATTCGGAGACAAAATCACAGTTGCAAAATGCAACGTTGATGACGAACAGGACATCTCTATGGAGTATGGAATCCGCAGCATCCCTACCATTATCTTCTTCAAGAATGGTGAGGTGGCGGACAAGACCATAGGACTCGTCTCCAAGGACGAGATTGTCAAACGCATTAACGCTTTATTATGAAGAAATTGATCATTGCTGCATGTGCAGCCCTGCTCGCAAGCGCTACCGCACACGCGCAGTTCGGTGTGGTCGCAGGTGTGACTTCAACCTCTACAAACCTGAAAGAGGCTTACGATGATATCGCCAAGACGCAGTCCGTGACCCAATATCACGCTGGTGTCGTGTACAAGCTGAATCTCCCGTTCGGCATCTTCGTGCAGCCGGGAGTGCAGTACAACATGAAAGGCCAGACTCTGAGTAGCCAGATTCTGACGGAGAAAGTTGATATCAACACCAAAACCGGCTACCTTGAGGTTCCGGTGGAGCTCGGCCTGCAGTGCAACTTTGGTCCCGTAGCGGCATTCGCTTTCGTAGAGCCTTACGCTGGATTTGCAGTCACGACAGAGACTGTAGCAAAGGCGCAGGATGCAACGAAGCAGGCCATCTTTGAAGCCGCGGCATCTGCTGCAGGCGTGAAGGTCAACACCGCACCTGACGACGCTGACAAGTGGGACGGCAGAGAAAGACTCACTTACGGCATAGGCATAGGTGGCGGCGTACTGATATTCAAGCATATCGGTGTTTCTGCCAAGTATGTATGGGATATGGGCAAGCTCTTCAACGATGAAGGACAGGCTTCACTTTCCGCCAAAGCTATGAGCGAAGCCATCAAAGACCAGAAGTGCTCTGGCATTATGGCCACGGTTTCTCTCTACTTCTAATAGAGACATCACGACAGGAATCAATATAGCCGCACGGATCAAAGTCCGCGCGGCTTTGATTGTAAAAAACTGCATCACTGACCACCAGAAACAGTTTCAAACGGCCACCTTCGGAAGCTACTGAAACAGAATAATATAAAGAATGAGAAGGGAAGATTTACTCGATATACTCGGAGAAGACTGGGCTAAACTTCAGGATACCATAGCTTATGCCCTGCACTCCGATATCAGCCTTCTGGACATCATCAACGCAGGCATACTCGCCCACAACGGCAAGATGTTGCGTCCTATGGTGACGCTCCTGATTGCCAGATGTATCAAACAAGGCGAAGCGACACCCAAAGAGACATTCAACTATGCGGCGGCATCCGAACTGCTGCACAACGCCACTCTCCTGCACGATGATGTCGCGGACGAAAGCGACACAAGGAGGGGAAAGCCCACGCTACGAGCCACGCTCGGGCCGAGCCAAGCCGTGCTGGTCGGAGATTTCTGGCTGTCAAGGGCTGTACTGCAAATCGTCAATGCAAACCCGGCAAAGAGCCACCTCATCATCCCACTATTCTCCAATACGCTCTCACATCTTGCTGAGGGTGAGATGCTTCAACTTGAGAAAGCGTCCGACATCTCGACCACACAGGAGGATTATTTCCGCATTATCTTCTGCAAAACGGCTTCACTTTTCGTATCTGCAGCGATGAGCGGTGCAATAGCCGCAGATGCGGACGAAAAACAACTCGCAGCGGCAAGCACATACGGAGAGGCCCTCGGTACCGCATTCCAGATAAGAGATGACATTCTGGACTATGTGGGGGACGAAGCCCTCGGGAAACCTGTGGGAATAGACATTAAAGAGAAGAAGATAACCCTACCGCTTTTCCTTTCGATGCAAAACGCGGAAGACGAGGAATATGTCAGAAATTCGCTTCGCAAAATAGATAGCTACGAGGGAATATCAGAAGAGATTCGTAAATTTGTAGGGATTCGCGCGGGAGTTCCCGCTGCCGAAAAGGTTTTGAGCGAATATGTGGACAAGGCCCTCAATGCATTGGAAGCTCTGCCCGAGTGCAAGGAAAGAGACTGCCTTGCCGCCATCGCCAGACTGAATCTCGGTAGGACACAATAGATACATCAGATGAAATTTACTGACATACAAGGCAATGCGGATGTCGTGAAGGCTTTGGCAGGGATGGTGGATTCGGGCAGAATCCCCCACGCCATAATGCTGCACGAAGACGATGGCGGAGGGGCTCTCCCCATCGCACATGCATTCCTGCAATACCTTTACTGTCAGCACAAATCAAGTGGCGACTCATGTGGAGAATGCCCATCCTGCAATAAGATTTCCAAACTGATTCATCCGGACATACGCTATATTTTCCCGGTAAATAGCGGCACTTCAGCCGACTGGCTTGCACAATGGAGGGAGTTGGTCATCCAGAAGCCTTATTTCCGCGAGAGCGAGCTCGGTGAAGCCCTCGGCATTGAAGGCAAGAACTCGATGATTAAGGTGGACGAAGCCAAAGGCGTACTTGACACTCTGGCTTTCAGCGCGTTGGAGCGCGGATACCGCACTGTGGTTGTATACCTCCCGGAGAAGATGAACCGCGAAGCCGCCAACCGCCTGCTCAAGAGCATTGAAGAGCCGCCGGCATTGACAGAGTTCATACTGATAACACACGACCCAGACAAGGTGCTTACGACCATCAAGTCAAGGTGCCTACGCATACGCATAGCTCCACCGGACGGAAGGATAGCCTCCGTAATAGAGCCTGAATACGAGTCCCTGCTGGAGCAGTGGCTCGGAGCAGTAGCAGACAAAGATCTGCTTGCGGCATTGGACACTGCAGACTCCATAGCCGCGCTACCCTCTCGTGAGAAAGCCGCAGGATTCTGCACTTATGCAGCAGCAAGATTGAGATATGTATTTCTATATCAGCAGAAACTGGATAATCTCGTGAGAGTGCCGGCAGAGGAGGAAGGAGTACTCAGAAGCTGGGCGACCGCATTGCCCAAGGCTTTCGTCCGCAAGGCCACCGAAGCATTGGGGGAAAGTCGCTCAATGATAGAACACAATGTCAGTGTAAAGATTGTCTTTACAGATCTCACTGACAAACTATATATTTTTGCCACCAGATAATGGAAGAAAAGATAATTCACGACTGCTATAGAGGCTGCGTCAAAATCGGTTCGGATGAGGGAATGGACATCCACTACCGGGAAGGCTGCAGCAAACTTGCAGAATATAACCACCTTAAAGGAGTCAGCCCTACTGAACACGGAGACCTTTTCGAGGTCAGGTTCAAGAATACCCGCAAGGGATTCTACCGCAACGGCTCCGCACAAAGCATACATCAGGGAGACCTTGTGGTGGTAGAAGCCGCTACCGGACACGATGTAGGCATAGTGACGCTCGAAGGTCCTATGGTACTCAAGCAGATGAAATGCCGTCGCGTAGACCCGGAAAGTCAGGAGCTCAAGAAAATTCTCTATCGCGCCCATGCCATAGACATAAGCCGTTGGCTTGAAGCCTGTTCGCGCGAACAACAGACCATGATTGAGGCAAGGCGCATCGCTGCCACTATGGGGCTCAATATGAAAATCGGAGATGTGGAGTTCCAAGGGGACGGCAGCAAGGCAATATTTTACTATATAGCCGATGCAAGGGTTGATTTCCGCCAACTCATCAAGGTATTCGCCGAAGAATTTAAGGTGAGAATCGAGATGAAACAGATCGGTGCGAGACAGGAAGCCGGACTAATCGGCGGCATAGGCGTATGTGGCAGGGAGTTATGCTGCGCGAGTTTCGTCAGTAACTTCAAGAGTATAAGCACTGCCGCAGCTCGTTGCCAAGACCTTTCGCTCAATCCGCAGAAGCTTGCAGGACAATGCGGCAAGCTCAAATGTTGTATCAATTACGAGGTAGCGACTTACCTGGATGCCCAGAGCCGCATACCCAAAGTCACCGGACCGCTCGAATTTAAGGACGGACTGGCATATCTGAAGAAGACGGATATTCTCGCGGAGACTATGTATTTCTCCTACGACAAATCATCGGATGCAAATCTATATCCTCTGTCGGCGGAAGATGTACATGAGATAATACTCATGAACCGCGAGGGTATCAAACCCGACTCAATGCTACCAGAGCCGGTCGTTCAGGCACCTGAATTTGTGACGGCTGTAGGAGAAGGCAGCATCTCACGCTTCGACCGCCCCAAGAAGAAGAAAAACCGCAAGGGTCGCAAAGGCCCCCGCCCCAACAATGGGCAAGGTCAATAAAATCATTTGCGTAATAGGGTGCGCCATTGCATTGAGCGCCTGTGCACGCCCGACACAGTGGGAAGAATTCCGCACTGCACCAAGGGATTCTTATGATTTCACTATCGACGTGGAAGATTCACTCGTGCTATACGACTTCTCGTTCTATACCAGAGTTGATGCAGGAATCAAAAAGATGGTTTATCCATTGAAACTGGACATACAATGGGTCTCTCCTTCAGATAGTTGCTATTCGGAGATAGTCTATATGAACGTGAATACTAAAGAGGTGACCGAGAATTGGTATAGGACAGGAATGAGTTTCCCCGCTTGCGGGAAATGGACTCTCCGCGTAGGCGTAAGCCCGCAGACAAAGGAGTTTCGCGGACTCGGACTTATTTGGAAAGAACAAAAATGGGACACGACAAACTGAGAAAATTCGCAGAAAACAAGACATTTACCTGCCTCGTGCAGCCGTCAGCAGAGGAACTTCTCGCAGACGGATATTTCAACCTGCGCCCGCATGCTCTTAAAGGCAAATGGGCGGAGGAGATGTTCTCACGCCCTACAGGAAGCAAGATTGTGCTCGAACTCGGCTGTGGCAGAGGAGAATACACTATAGACCTTGCAAGGCGCTACCCTGACACCTGCTTCATAGGCGTGGATATCAAGGGAGCGCGCCTATGGAAGGGGGCCAAGACAGCCACCCAAGAGGCTATCCCGAATGTTGCATTTCTCCGCACACGCATTGAGTTCATAGAAGCATTCTTCGCGCCCGGAGAAATCGATGAGATTTGGCTTACTTTCTCCGACCCCCAACTCAAAAGCGAAAATTCGAGACTCACTTCACCGGTGTTCCTGGAGAGATACCGCAAATTCCTCAAGGACGGCGGGACCATACATCTCAAGACGGATTCACGCTTCCTGCACGAATACAGCAAGGCAGTAGTGGAGGAGAGTGAAGGGCTTGAACTCCTGTGCGCAGAGACGGACCTCTATGGGAATGACTCGCGAAATCCACTCATAGACAGTTCCGTGTATGAAGTTCAGACTTATTATGAAAAGATTTTCCTGACCCAAGGATTACCTATCACTTATTTGAAGTTCACAATGTCCAAGGATGCCGTCCTGCGTCATCCGTCAGACTTCGACGAGAAGGAGTGGAAAGCCAAAGAACAAGTACGGTTGTCGGTGTCGGAAGCCAACGGCATACCGGAGTTTACAACTTCCTTACAAAAACAATAGACTATGGCTATTTTCAATATGTTCGACGAGGGCGAGCACAGAGTGTTCCATTATCGCCCAAGGTATTACAATGAGACCGAAGATGAGCGCAAGCGCAAGTTCGGCAAGGTGGACGGCACTGCAGACAAAGAGATGCAGGATGGCAGCTATAAGCCCGGAGACTATGTCAGAGGCTCTCTCAGAGACCGCCGCTACTATCGCAGCAAGTCCAACGCATCCAAGGCGCAGAAGATTATCGGTATCATAGGCCTGATATTGATTTTTGTCATTCTCATCTATATAGCCAAATTCTACACGCTGTTGTAAGAAACATCTTCAGCCCGGATTGGAGGTTTCCAGTCTGTGGTCAGTTTTCAATTACTTTTTGAATTATGAACGAAAGCATAATAGAAGCGGTACGCGTAATGAAAAGCGGTGGAGTCATACTCTACCCTACCGATACCGTATGGGGACTCGGCTGCGACGCCACCAACGAAGAAGCCGTGCGCAAAATCTTTGAAATCAAGCACCGCGCAGAGGCCAAATCCCTCGTTCTGCTCGCGTCAGACCTTGACATGGTCGCCCGATACATTAAGAAAATACCGGACATAGCGATAGATCTCGTGACTGTCAATGACGCTCCGATGACAGTCATCTACCCCGGAGCCGTGGGACTTGCGCCATCGACCGTTGCGGAAGACGGCTCGGTAGGTATACGCATTCCCCTGAACCATGAATGTGCAGAGCTTTGCCGCAGGCTCGGACGGCCCGTAGTGTCTACTTCCGCCAACATTTCTGGTGAACCTACACCCAAGACATTTAAAGAGATACCTCAGGATTTAATCGATGCGGTGGATTATGTGGTAGACCCTGAACTTGAGAATGGCAGCAGCGGTGCGGCAAGCCAGATTATCAAGGTAGGACTTGATTCGGAAATAAGTATCATCCGCGCATAATGGGCAAACTTCAGGTACTTCCGGCTCAGATAGCCAATATGATAGCTGCGGGAGAGGTCGTTGGGAGACCGGCTTCCGTAGTCAAGGAACTTATGGAGAACGCTCTCGATGCGGGGGCGGACAACATTCAGGTCATCATCGGGGACTCCGGGCGCACTCTTATCCAAGTCATAGACAACGGCTCGGGCATGAGCGGGGAGGACGCCATGCTATGCTTCGAGAGACACGCCACATCCAAGGTGGCATCAGCCGAAGACCTTGAGAAGATAGTTACATTCGGATTCAGGGGTGAGGCTCTCGCATCCATAGCCGCAGTGGCAGAAGTGACGCTCAAGACCCGCAGAGCGGACGACGAGACGGGTACCCAAGTCGTAATCAGCAGCTACGGCAATCAGGAAAGCAGCCCATGCAGCACTCCCAAGGGGACCAATATCGCAGTGCGCAATCTCTTCTACAATACGCCTGCACGCCGTAAGTTCCTGAAGTCGGACGGAGTGGAGCTCAAGCACATCATCGAAGAGTTTGACAAGGTAGCACTGACCCGCCCCGATGTCGCATTTTCACTTAGGCACAACGAGCGTGACATACAGGTGCTCAAAAAGGACAAATCCCTCAAATTCAGGATTTTCAACCTGCTTGGCTCGGGCGTTGTAGGCGATCTCGTGGACATAAGCACTGACACTTCCATCATCTCCATCAGCGGATACATAGGTAAGCCGGAGAGTGCACGCAAAACTCTCGGCAACCAGTTCTTCTTCGTCAACGGAAGATATTTCAGAAGCCCTTATCTGCATAAGGCAGTGATGAACGCATACGCGCAGATGATCCCGGAGGGGGCTACACCATCTTATTTCTTGTATCTCGGAGTAGACCCACAGACGGTAGATGTGAATATCAGCCCGACCAAAAGCGAAGTCAAGTTCGAGAATGACAGCGTCATATTCCAGACGATATATGCCTGTGTAAGAGAGGCTCTCGGGCGCAACAGTTTTGGTGCATCCATAGATTTCGACACTGACGGCGCTGTGCAGATGCCACAGCTCGGGCAGAGTTTCTCGGAGTACCGAGGCTCTGAGATCAAGCCGTCCACGGATTTCAATCCTGATTACAATCCTTTCAATCAAAGTCCGCAAAGCAGCGGATTTGTCACTCCGGGTGGCGAATGGAGCCTCCCCTCTGACACTCCGTCACATTATGGAGGAGAAACTGTCAGAGAGTGGTCCGAGCATAGCAAGAGTTCGGATTATTCCGCTCTGTTTGAAGGTACTGCACTTCCGAGTTCAGTCCATTATCTTATCTTTAAAGACAAGTATATAGCGACAAATGTCCCCTCGGGTATGCTTTTTGTCAATATGCGCCGGGCTTCGGAGAGGATACTGTATGAAAGGATGTTGCGTTCGCTCAAAAGCGATACCGCCGTTATCCAGACCATGCTTTTCCCCGTGCAGGCACAAGTCGGAGCAGAATATATCCCTGTGTTTGAAGACAATGCGGAACTGCTTACCCGTCTTGGATTCGAGATTGCGGTGTTCGGACATGATAGCGTAAGCGTGAGCGGAGTGCCTCAGGGTTACGATACTGACGAGAAGTCAATTTGTGACATGGTGTCAGGACTCGGTGAAATCCTCGAAGAGGGCAGCAACTCTCTCCCTGAAGTGATGCAGGCACAGACCGCAAGGAAACTTGCCGAGATGGATGTGGCGAAGTTTACTTGTCCGTCCACGCAGAAAGAAGCGGAAGCTATGCTTGACGAGCTTTTCGCCTGCGAAAATGCAGATCTCACGCCCTCAGGCAAGAGAATTACCTGCATAGTGCCCATAGAGGACATAGACAAAAAGTTTTAAGAATGATTAATTTTAGACAAGGAAGTTTTTTATCCAATACACCTAAGGTAACTAAGAACCTCATCATCATCAATGTGGTGATATTCATCGCCACCCTTCTCAACGAGAATTTCATGATGAGGACTTTCGCCCTTTATCCGATTTCGTCCCGCTATTTCCATTGGTGGCAGCTTGTGACCCACATGTTCATGCATGGAGGATTCTGGCATATTCTATTCAATATGTGGGCGTTATATATGTTCGGTTCTGCCGTGGAGCGCACTATCGGCTCGAAGAAGATGCTTTATCTTTACTTCGTGGCGGGGTTTGGTGCAGTGGCATTGCATTTCGGGACGATGTATCTGGAGGAACTCTACTTCCTCGGCCAGCTGGAAGACGGTGTCGCGAGCGCAGGACAGAAATATGCCATGCTTAAGAACACTCCTACCGTAGGTGCATCAGGTGCCATCTATGGTCTGCTTATAAGCTATGCGTTGCTTTATCCGCAGAGCAGGCTGACGCTCATATTCCCTCCTATCTCTATGAGTGCCAAGACATGGGTCATCATTTTTGCCGTGATTGAACTCTTTACCGGCATCAAGGGTATAACTGACGGAGTGGCTCATTTCGCTCACCTCGGAGGCATGCTGTTCGGATGGATAATGATTTCCTATTGGAAGAAAAAGGGAACTCTCTACAGCGATTACGGCAACTGCTGAGTCAGAGAGGGAGACCGGCTCAAAAATCCAGCAAATCTCGGAAACCGAATCTTAATTTCTAAAACGTTTCTTACCCGTGAACGAGCTTTTCTATACATCTGATATCGAAGGCAATAAGCTTAGGCTTGACGAACAGGAGAGCATACATTGCCTCCGCGTGCTGCGCCATACCGTGGGTGATGAAATAGATGTGATAGATGGACGGGGAGGGCTGATTCACTGCCGAATCTCGGACACTGCAGGCAAGAAAGTCAGCGCGGATGTCCTATCACGAGTGGAGCATTGGGGCGCAAAACCTTACAGGTTGAGTCTCGCCGTCTGCCCTACCAAGAATATAGACCGCTACGAATGGATGGTGGAGAAAGCTACAGAACTCGGTGTAGATGAGATAATTCCGCTGATAGGAGAACGCTCGGAGCGCAAAGTCATCAAGACCGAGCGGCTCGAAAGGGTGGTGTTGAGTGCTGCCAAGCAGTCGCTCAAGGCTTATCTTCCCGATGTCAGGCAGCCATTGTCCGTTAAGGATTTCTTTACAAGACAGACAGAGGACACGGGTCGCAGCCTCAAACTGATAGCGTATTGCTCCGAAGAGGGCGAAAGGCTGAGTATAATGAAGGCATTGAGGGACAGATTGCCTCTTACTGAAGATATGATGTCCCGTACAGCTTACGCGGCAGGACAGATAGAGGATGCCATAAACGGGTCAGCCACAGACAATAAGATAGAATCTACAGACCATATCACCATTCTGATAGGCCCGGAGGGGGATTTTTCCCCCAAAGAGGTGGAGGCGGCTTTCTCTGCAGGCTTCATCCCCGTGCACCTCGGCTCATCCCGTCTCCGCACGGAAACCTCAGGCCTCACCGCCGCCGAAGCCGTCTATCTGCATTATATGGGATAAAAACGCAAGATTCTCGGTATTTCCATTGAGACACTGAAAGGCATATAGCCCGAATATCAATCACTTGACAGGTTAATGGAGATAACTTCTTAACCGGCTAAGTTTCAACATCTTTCGTTGAGCGACGAACGATTTGATTACAATTATTTATTCCTGAGAATTTCGTCTTGAGCGGATACCGACTCTTGATGGACGGCACTGAACACCGTTTTTATAAAATTCTCTGACAGACCATATTCTTTACCTTTCTTCACCATAGAAGCAAGTACTTCGTCCCAGCGGGAAGTCTGGAGTATAGCCATATTGTGTTCTTTCTTGAACTCCCCTATTTCACGGCTGACATCCATGCGGGCTTTCAGACTGCGAAGTATGCTTTCGTCTATGACATCTATGCGTGCTCGCAATGAAGCAAGATTGTCATTGTGCAGACTATCCTTGCGCCTCACGCAAATGTTTTCCAGCATTTGGCCGAGCGCGGAGGGGGTTAGTTGCTGCGAAGCGTCACTGAGCGCGGTTGCAGGATGGATGTGGGACTCTATCATCATCCCGTCAATACCGAGATCTATCGCTCTTTGGGAGAGTTCAGCCAGATATTTCCTATCGCCTGCGATGTGGGAAGGGTCAAAGAAAAACGGAAGTTCTGGATAGCGGGTGCGAAGTTCGATGGCAATGTTCCATCCCGGGTCATTACGGTAAGCTATAGCTTCGCTCGTAGCGAATCCCCTGTGTATCACGCCCAGTTTGCGCATTCCGGCAAGACTAAGCCTTTCGAGTGCACCTATCCATAAATCCATGTCCTGCGCCGCAGGATTCTTGACAAGTACGGGGATGTCGCTTCCTTTGAGCGCGGATGCTATCTCCTGCACAAGGAAGGGGTTGGCGGTAGTCCTCGCGCCGAGCCACAACATATCTATTCCTGCATTGAGACACTCTGCAACATGCACTCCGCTCGCAACTTCGGTACAGACTTTCATACCGAAATCCGCCTTCACCCTTTTAAGCCATTCCAAACCCACAGGGCCTACGCCTTCGAAGCCACCAGGACGGGTGCGCGGCTTCCAGATACCGGCACGGAAAACTCGCACGCCAAAGGAATTAAGACCTTGCGCCGTCTCCAACACTTGGGATTCAGACTCGGCGCTGCATGGACCGGCTATGATAATAGGTGCTTGAGCGGGGAAAATCCCCCACTGCTCTACCGGTATAATATTCTGTTTTAAATTGCTTTCCAAAATCACTTATGCGGGCTCCAGTATCAAAGTGAGAGAGATTCTGTTCTTTCTATAGCATCCTCAAATGTCGCTACGTCAGCGCAAAGCGAAGCCCTGACATAGTTGTCGCCTCCATGTCCGAATATAAAACCAGGAGTAACAAATATCCCTGTCTTCGCAAGCAAGGCGTCAGAGAACCTTTCCCCAAGAGTAGCGGATGATACTCCACCGGTAAGAGCCGAGTTTTCAGGAACCCTCCCCCAAAGAAACAGACCGGTCGAATGAGGGTCATATGTCACGCCGAGAGCATCGAACAGTCGTCCTGCCGCTTTCTGACGTTCAGAATACTCGGCATTGAGGGATTCAAACCACTCTGGGCCCTGCTCAAGAGCAGCGATTGCTGCCATCTGCATAGGCTTGAACATACCGGAATCCATCTGGCTTTTAACCTTGAGCACTTCGGAAATAAGTTCGCGGTGACCGGCTATCATACCTATCCTCCAGCCCGACATATTGTGAGCCTTGCTGAGGGAATTGAGTTCGAGACACACTCCCTCGGAACCCTCCATGGAAAGTATGGAAAGAGGCTGGGGATTGAGCACAAAACTATAGGGGTTATCGTTGATTATAAGAATATTGTGCTTTTTTCCGAAATCCACCAATCTGCGGAAAAGTTCACGCGACGAAGCCGCTCCGGTAGGCATATTGGGATAATTGACCCACATGAGCTTGACCCCACGCAGGTCCATTTGCTCCAATTCGTCAAAATCAGGATACCAGCCGTTGTCTTCACGGAGCCTGTAGGTAAGAATCTCCGCTTCCACCAAGTTTGAGGCAGACAGATATGTGGGATAGCCCGGGTCTGGGACCAACACCTTGTCTCCTTTATCCACAAATGCAAGCGAAGTAAGCAGTATACCCTCTTTGGAACCAGCCAGAGGCTGCACCTCGCACGAGGGGTCAAGACTTACTCCATAATACCTCTTGTACCAGTTACAAAAAGCTTCGCGCAGTTCGGGCAGTCCCCTGTAATTCTGATACTTATGACTGTCAGAAAGGAATGCAGTCTCCGCCAGGGCGCTGATGGCGTCAGCAGGAGGCATCCCATCGGGAGCACCTATACCGAGATTTATTATGGGTAGCAATCCCTCGATGAGTCTTTTCTCGTCAAGAGCAGCGAGTTCCCTATTTTTGATGGAAAAATAATATTCGCGGACATCGCGAGTCCGTCGTGCAGCTTGTACAATCATTTGTGCTTTACAACTAAGAAGCCGCTTCATTCAAAATTCGCCTTAAGCAAATAAACGGCTCCTGCAGATGCGAAGTTAAGCATTTTTCCCCGCATTGTCGGAGATTGCCATGGATTTTGGCAAACCTGAGATGCGGCAAATCAAAAGAACTCGGTTTGCAGAATTTTCAGACGCCTACACATTTTAAGAAACAGGCTTTCTACCATTTCGGATATTTTGTCTACCGCGGTTGTATGTGGCGGATTATCTTTGCATATCAAAGATATAACACGATGCATCGACACAATACACTTCTCTGGGGAAGGCTCATAACGGCCCTCCTTTTGGGTTTAGCGCCCCTTGCCGCATCAGCCAATGATGCCAAAATCATCCCTCAACCAGTCAGTTATACTGAAAAATCCGGCACATACCACATCCCTGCGGAAGGGCCTGAGGTTAAAGTGAGTTTTGGGCGCATCAATGGCCTGCCCAAGAATCTGCCCGACTACGCAAAACAGAGTGCTTACCGCATGGATATCAGCCCGAAAGGAGTGAATGTGAGAGCGGAAAGCGAGACTGGTGCATTCTACGCAAGCCAGACACTCAAGCAACTCACACAAGACACCCGGACGATACAGTGCTGCACAATAGTGGATTATCCCGAGTTCTCATGGCGAGGACTTATGCTTGATGTTTCACGCTATTATCTTGACAAGGATTTCGTGCGCAAGCAGATTGACGCTATGGCTGCGCTCAAGATGAATACGCTTCATCTGCACCTTACAGACGATGCAGGGTGGAGACTTGACATCCCCGATATGCCGGGACTCACGGAACTTACCGCCTACAGACTCGGTAACGGCTGGGATCAGTGGCGGGAACAGGGATTCCGCTACGCCGCGAAGGACAACCCTATCGCATCGGGAGGTTATCTCACTGTAGATGACGCCCGTGCACTCGTAAGCTATGCAGCAGAGAGACATATCACGATAGTTCCGGAGATAGATGTACCTGCACATTCAGACCCGCTTCTCGCGGCCTTCCCCGGGCTGCGTTGCCTGACTCCGGACGGCTCGCCCCTGCAGGAAACTCATGAACTCTGCCTCAGCAACCCGGAGACTTATGAGGTACTCTCCAAGATACTGGACGAAGTGATGGATATCTTCCCAGCAGAGTACATACACATCGGCGGAGATGAGGCATCGACCGCAGGATGGGAGCAATGCCCTCGCTGTCAAAAACTTATGAAAGATGAAGGAATAGAGGACATAGCCCTGTTCCAGTCATACTTCACCAATAGGATTGCCTCGTATGTACGAAGTAAGGGGCGCACTCCCCTCGGCTGGAACGAAGCGGAGACCGGTATGAGCGCGGATGAGATAGCGCTTATGGCATGGCACTCTCCGGACGAAGGCCGCGGCATCCCCAAAAGAGGCTTCAAGACGGTATTTTCACCAAACATAAGATGTTATCTGGACTATGTTCAGGACGCCCCGCCGACACAGCCTTACCCCATGGGCTCCTATCTTCCCATTGATTCGGTATACGCCTTCAACCCGCTCAAGGGACTGTCGGAAGCCGAACGCGCCAATGTACTCGGCGTACAGGCCAATCTTTGGACAGAACATATCGATTCACCCACTTACGCGGAATACATGCTTTATCCCCGCACTCTCGCTGTCGCGGAAATAGGATGGAGCGGAGTGCAAAACAGTGGCAATCAAGAGAATTTCCGCGCCAGAGCAAAGCATTTCTGCGCAACTTCACTTATTGATTACACCTGCTTTGATCTCGACTCGGAAGTCGGTGAGAGACCTGAATATTTCACTCCCGTAGAGCATCTCGCAAAGGGATGCAAGGTGACATATACGACTCCTTACTCCCACAGGTTCACCGGCAGCGGAGAAAGCACTCTTACCGATGGACTTCTCGGAGGCTGGAGTTTCGAGACCGCCCGCTGGAACGGATTCAATTCAGATATCGACCTCACTGTAGATCTCGGCAAAAAGACCCCATTGAGTAGCGTGGAAGCCACATTTATGGGCAATAAATCAGTATGGCTCGCTCTTCCGGAGAATATGGAAGTATACCTTTCTGACGATGGAAGCAATTGGGACAAAGCCGGAAACGCCATTTGCCAGATTAATGAACGCAACGCATCAATGGCTTACTACCCCATGAGGGTAAATATAGAGGGCGACGCAAGATATGTCAGGATTGTTGCGAAACGCAAGACCCACGACTACTGCGTATGGCTGTTTATCGACGAAATCATAGTGAGATAGTCAGTTATTTAACGGTCTCCAAGCCCCTTTCCGCGTTATTGCCCTTTCGCAATGCAATTTTTTTGCTTAAATTTGCGGGCTTTAGTGAAAATTTTAACACAAAAATAACATTATGCAAAGCAAAGGCGCAATCAGATTCGTAGCTATCCTGCTCGGTCTTGCCTGCATCTGGCAGCTTTCATTCACAGTTGTGACAAGCATCTTTGATAAGAAAGCTGAGCAGTACGGCAAGGAGGCAGCAGCAGCTTTCGATCTGTCCAATGTCAAAGCCGAAGACAAGGCTTATGTACTCGACTCCGTCGAGAAACATCGTAGCAGATGGTACACAGACTCCATCTCTTCACAGAAAGTTTACTTCGGCCACACTTACAAGCAAGTAAAAGAAAGGGAAATCAGCTTGGGTCTCGACCTCAAGGGTGGTATGAACGTGATGCTTCAGGTACAGCTTGAAGACCTCGTCAAAGCTCTCGCAGGTGATCAGACACCCGAGTTCGATGCAGCAATGGCTCTCGCCAAGGAGCGTGCCAAGACCTCACATCAGGACTTCATCACCGTCTTCGCACAGGCGTGGAAAGAGGTTGCAGGAGGCCAGAAACTCGCACAGGTGTTCGGCACATACGAAATGCGTGAGCGCATCAGCCCTGAAAGCACTGACGAAGAAGTCATTGCAGTCATCAGAGAAGATGCCAACGCCGCTGTCGAGAACTCCTACAAGGTACTCAGAAGCCGTATCGACCGCTTCGGTGTAGCTTCCCCTTCAATCCAGAAAATCGGCAATACCGGACGTATCCTTATCGAGCTTCCCGGTGTGAAAGAGCCGGAGCGTGTACGTAAGCTCCTCCAGGGCACAGCCTCACTCGAATTCTGGACGACCTATGACAACTCCGAGATTCTCCCTTACCTCGAGGAGGCTAATAGCTACCTCGCAGGTCTGCAGGACAATACAAGCAAGAGCAACGCTTCTTCCGCAGCCGGACAGGACGTAGTTTCTCAGGAGCTTGCCCAGCAGGGAGACAATGCCAGCCTCGAAAGTTTCAGGAAGGCAAATCCCCTCTTCGCAGTCCTTACTCCTTCCCAGTCACGCCAGGGTGCACTCATCGGTTATGCCAATGCAGTGGATACAGCCAAGGTCAATGCATTGCTCAAGGAGACTGAAGACATCTTCCCCGCTGACCTTCGTCCTATGTGGTCTGTCAAGCCTTCACCTTATGTGGGCGTTGACAATGTCTACGAGCTCGTAGCCATCAAGGCAAGCACCCGTGACGGCAAAGCACCTCTCGACGGTGGTGCAGTCACCGATGCCCGTGTAGCTTACGACAGCCAGAGAGGCGGCACTCCTACCGTATCCATGTCCATGAACGCAGAAGGTGCCAATGTATGGGCACGCCTCACCAAGGACAATATCGGCAAGCAGATCGCAATCGTCCTCGACGGTACAGTCTATTCTTATCCTGTAGTCAACAGCGAAATCAGCGGAGGTAACTCCGAGATCAGCGGCAACTTCGACGTAGAGGAAGCCACCGACCTTGCCAACGTGCTTAAGTCCGGTAAGCTCCCCGCCCCTGCAACCATCGTTCAGGAGCAGATCGTAGGCCCTTCACTCGGTGCCGAGTCCATTAATTCCGGTCTCATTTCGTTTGTTATCGCATTCCTGCTCGTTCTCATCTACATGGTATTCTTCTACCAGGGAGCAGGTCTCGTCGCTGACATCGCTCTGCTTACCAACGTGCTTCTGCTCTTCGGCACTCTCGCAGCATTCGGAGCAACTCTTACACTTCCCGGTATCGCAGGTCTCGTCCTTACCTTGGGTATGGCGGTGGATGCCAACGTTATCATATACGAGCGTATCAAGGAAGAACTTGCCGCAGGAAAGGGTCTGAGCAAAGCAATTGCAGACGGTTACAAGAACGCATACTCCGCCATTATCGACGGTCAGGTGACAACCCTCCTCACAGGTATCGTTCTCTTCATCTTCGGTTCAGGTCCTATCCAGGGCTTCGCAACTACCCTTATCATCGGTATCATCACTTCCGTTCTGACATCGATCTTCATCACAAGGCTTATCTTTGATGACCGCATCAATGCCGGCAAGAACATCTCGTTCACCAATAAGTTCACGAAGAATTTCCTCAAGAACACGAAGGTCAATTTCATCGATTCACGCAAGTGGTCCTACACCATCTCCGGAGTTGTGATTTTGATAGCCATCGCATCCATCTGCTTCAAGGGCTTCACCTACGGTGTTGACTTCACCGGTGGTCGTACATATGTTGTACGCTTCGACAAGACCGTCTCAGCCGAGGAAGTTCGCAGTGCTACCGAGGCCGTGTTCAATGTGGCAGCTGACGCTGACGACAATGTAGGTCGCGCAGGTGTAGAGGTCAAGCAGTATGGTGGTGACTCCCAGATGAAGATCACTACTTCTTACAAGTACCAGGATGAGTCATCCGCTGTCGATACAGAAATCGAAGGTATGCTTTATGAGGCTCTTCATGGTCTGTATCAGGAGGATCTCACTCTCGGAGAGTTCGTCTCTACCCTTGACAACCCCAATGGTATCATAAGTTCTGACAAGGTCGGTGCTTCCATTGCAAGTGATATCCGCCGCAATGCTATCATCGCAGTCATCATTGCCCTGTTTGCAATCTTCGCCTACATCGCATGGCGATTCAAAGGCTGGGCATGGGGTCTCGGCGGTGTAGTATCACTGGCCCATACAACCATCATCGTGATTGGATTCTTCTCCCTCTTCTCGGGTATCCTTCCTTTCAACCTTGACGTGGACCAGACCTTTATCGCAGCTATCCTTACCATCATCGGTTACGCCATCAACGACAACGTGGTTATCTTTGACCGTATCCGTGAGAATCTCCAGCTTCATCCCAACGAGGACTTCAAGACCACCGTCAACAAGTCCCTGAATGCTACTCTCACCCGTACGATCAACACCTCGGCCTCTACCCTCCTGCCTATGATTGCAATCGCAATCTTCGGTGGTGACTCCATCAGAGGTCTGTCTGTGGCTCTCTGCATCGGTATCTTGATCGGTACATACGCCTCTATCATGATCGGTACTCCTATCATGTACGACACGGTGATGTCTTCCCTCAAGAAGAAAACAGCAAAGAAATAATTGATATATTCTCAACGAGAAGACCCCCTTCGGACGATTTGTTCCGGAGGGGGTTATCTTTTATCGAGCAAAAGACAGTATTGTTTTCATAATTTCTGACAGACCCTGACATTAAGAATGAGCGCGGATCATGCACAAGGAAGGAATTATAAGATGCTGAACTTTGGACAAAAATCAGTAACTTTATAGGATTTTTGGAATGGGGCAGCGATTCCCCGGAATTATTCTTGAAAATGGATAAGCAACAGATACAAGCCGTCCTTCTGGATGTGGTACATCCCGCCAAGGGCAACAAAAGTATAGTGGAACTCGGCATGATAGGAGATATCACAGCCGATGACAAGACCATAACTGTCACTCTCGTATTCCCCAAACGCCGCGACCCTCTTACCGAATATCTCGTCGGGGCGACTCGTGCGGCACTATACCGCAATTTTCCGGAATTTGAGGCTGAGGTCAAGACCGTAGTGGAAGAAGAACCCAAGAAAGCCCCCAAAAAGGGTCTGGAACTTAACTTTGAAGGACTCAAAGATGTCAAACACATCATTGGCATAGCCTCAGGCAAAGGTGGCGTGGGCAAATCTACCGTTTCGGTGAACCTCGCAGTGGCTCTTGCCAGACTCGGATATAAGGTAGGACTTGCCGACGCGGATGTCTACGGTCCTTCAATCCCGACTATGACCGCCACATACGGTGCACAACCCTTGGCTGAAGGCGAAGAGGGACATGAGATGATGATTCCCATTGAGAAATACGGGGTCAAATGGATGTCCATAGGCTATTTCGCCGGAGAGGAACAGGCGCTCATATGGCGCGGACCAATGGCAAGCAACGCCCTAAAGCAGATGATATTGCAGGTGAATTGGGGCGAGCTTGACTTCCTGCTTATCGATATGCCTCCGGGAACAGGAGACATACATATTTCCCTCGTACAGGAAATCCCCATGGAAGCCGCACTCATCGTCACAACGCCACAGAAAGTGGCTCTTGCAGATGTGCTCAAGGGGGTAAACATGTTCCGCAACGATGGAGTGCAGAAACGCATACTCGGACTCGTAGAGAACATGGCATGGTTCACTCCGGCAGAACACCCAGAAGAGAAGTACTTTATCTTCGGTAAGGATGGAGGCGCACAGATGGCTGAAAGTCTCGGCCTTGACCTGCTCGCACGCATACCGTTAGTACAGAGCGTAAGAGAAGATGCCGATGCGGGTGAGCCGGCCGCCCTGTCTTCCGGACCAGACGCCGAGCAGTTCCTCGTGCTCGCACAGAAAGTAGTAGAGATTATTTAAAAAACACATAAGATGGCAGGCAAGGCAGCAGAAGATACACCGCTTCTCAGACAGTATTTCTCCGTTAAGGCACAGTACCCGGATGCGATATTGCTGTATCGCGTCGGGGATTTCTATGAGACCTATTCGGACGATGCTTTGCTAGCCAGCAAAGTCCTCGGTCTGGTCCTTACAAAGCGCTCCAATGGAGAGAAAGGACACACCGAGATGGCAGGATTCCCCCATCACGCAATAGAGGGCTATCTGCAGAAACTTATACGCTCCGGGTACAAAGTCGCCATCTGCGACCAACTTGAAGACCCAGCTCTCGTCAAAACAAAACTTGTCAAACGTGGTGTCACTGAGATTCTTACACCCGGAGTCGCATTCGGAGACGGGATGCTTGACCAGAAGGAGCACAACTATCTCTGCGGACTCTGCTTCGAAGACAATATATGCGGAGCGGCATTTCTCGATGTATCGACCGGTACCTTCCTTGTAGCACAGGGCAGCATCGATTACGCCAAGACTCTGATTTCTTCTTTCCAGCCCAAAGAGGTAGTGGTAGAGAGGAGCGTCCGCGATGCGGTAAGGGAGAAATTCGGAGAATTCTATATCTCCACCATAGAGGAGTGGGCATTTGTCTATGACGCAGACTACGATAAGCTCTGCAAGCAGTTCGGAGTCACGGGGTTAAAAGGATTCGGCGTAGAAGTGTACCCGCTTGCTCTAAGAAGCGCTGGAGCACTTATATACTATCTCGAGCAGACACAGCACGTCGGTCTCAAAAACATTTGCGGCATCTCCCGCATAGACGAAGAGAAATTCGTATGGATGGACCAGTTCACCATACGCAACCTCGAGATATTTGCCTCGGCATCAGGTCAGGACGGTACGGGTCTGGTCGAGACCATAGACCGCTGTTCGTCTCCTATGGGCGCAAGACTGCTTCGCGAATGGCTTGCCAGACCGGTGATGGATATCGCGGAACTCAATACCCGTTATGACTGCGTACAATATTTCACAGAAAATGACGAAGTTCTCGAGCAAATACGACTTCTCATAGGCAGCATGGGAGACCTGGAGCGCACTCTCGGACGACTCGCTACCGGCAAAATACTGCCCCGCGAAGTAAGACAGCTCGCAAGAAGTCTCTCCCGCATGACACCCATAAGGGAACTTTGCGAAAATTCAGGTACTGAAGCCCTGCGCAAGGCGGTTCGCAAACTCAAAGGATGCGAAGCTGTGATAGAAAGGATTACGACTACTCTGGCTGAAGACCCCGCCGCACTCATAGGCAAGGGAGATGTCATAGGTAGCGGAGTGGATGCGGATCTGGACCGAATGAGAGAAATCTCCACCGGAGGCAAGGAGTATCTGCTTAAAATGCAGACGGCGGAAAGCGAAAGGACAGGCATATCTTCACTCAAAATAGGCTACAACAGCGTCTTCGGATACTATTTCGAAGTCCGAAACACATTCAAGGACAAAGTCCCGCCCGAGTGGATACGCAAGCAGACACTCGTAGGCGCAGAAAGATACATCACCGAAGAACTCAAAAATTACGAAGAGCAGATACTCGGTGCGCAAGAAAAAATCTATGCCATCGAGAGCCGCATCTATTCCGAACTCATATCCTTCCTGCAAGGCAATATACGCGACATCCAGACGAATTGCGTCATCGTGGCACGCATAGACGTGCTTCAGGGTTTCGCGCAGCAGGCCGTAGACAGGAACTACTGCCGCCCTATCGTGGACAAGTCCTCCATTCTTGAGATAAAGGGCGGAAGACACCCTGTCATAGAGACGCTTATGAAAGCAGGGGAAGAATATGTCCCCAACGACATTTCAATGGACAGCACAGGGACGCAGATTATGATATTGACCGGTCCCAACATGTCCGGTAAGTCCGCGCTCCTGCGACAGACGGCGCTCCTCGTACTGATGGCTCAGGCAGGCTCATTCGTCCCAGCGGAGAGTGCCAGATTCGGATATTTCGACAAGATTTTCACCAGAGTCGGAGCCACGGACAATATTTCCCGCGGAGAGTCCACATTTATGGTGGAAATGCTGGAGACTTCGATGATTATGCACAATCTCTCCAGCCGTTCGCTCGTGTTGCTGGATGAGATCGGTCGTGGCACATCAACCTACGATGGCATGTCCATAGCAAGGGCCCTCGTCGAATATATCCACAGATATGGCAAGGGAGCCAAAACCTTGTTCGCCACCCATTATCATGAACTCAACGACCTCGAGGAGATACTTCCAAGGGTAAAGAATTATCACATCGCCATCAAGGAACAAGGACACGACATAATTTTCCTCCGCAAACTTGAGCCGGGAGGCGTAGCTCACAGTTTCGGCATACATGTGGCACGGCTCGCCGGAATGCCCAAGGAAGTCATCGAGTATGCAGAAAAGACCCTGCGCGAACTTGAGATGCGAGAGAAGAGCGCCGATGCGCTGAAAGGCAAAGTAGAGGAAGACGGAAGCCTCCAATTGTCTTTCTTCCAACTTGACGATCCCACACTCAGCGCACTTCGCGAGAAGCTCGAGAATGCCGACCTCAACAATATGACCCCTATGCAAGCTTTCGACCTGCTTCGAGAAATGAAAAAAGAAGTAGGCGTGGGTGTATTGGAATAAAAATCATTTTTTCATAGCTTTGTATCTACACAATGAGCATTGATTCAATCAGTGCCCACAGATTGATACACACACTACTAAAACTAAGATAAAATGAAACAAGATTATTTCGCACAAGACATCCGCAATGTGGTACTTCTGGGCGCGACCAAGTCCGGTAAGACCACATTGGCTGAAAGTATGCTTTTCGAGGGAAAAGTAATCACCAAGCGTGGCAGCGTGGAAGAGAAGAACACAGTGTCCGACTTCGATGATCTCGAAAAGCTTAACCAAAGGTCAATATACGCCACTCCTGTCTATGCGGAGTTCATGAACAAGAAAATCAATATCATAGACGCTCCTGGCTCAGACGACTTCATAGGCGGTGCTGTATCAGCATTCAGAGTCTGCGAGAATGGAGTTCTTCTCATTAACGCCCAGCAGGGTGTAGAAGTCGGAACTCGTAACCTCCTGCGTTACGCCGACGCTTACAACGTCCCCCTCGTACTTGCAGTCAACCAGCTTGACGGAGAGAAGGCAGATTGGGACGCAACTTATGCCTCCATCAAGGAGACTTTCGGCAACAAGATGATTTCCATCCAGTTCCCGATTAACCCAGGTCCTCAGTTTGACGGATTCGTGGATGTACTCACGATGAAGTACTATCGTTTCAAGGATGCAAACGGCACCCGCGAGGACCTCGAAATTCCCGAAGAATACAGAGAAAGAGCAGAAGAAGCACGCCAGGAGCTTATCGAGAAAGCCGCTGAATTTGACGACACTCTCATGGAGAAATTCTTTGAAGTGGGTGCTCTCACGGAAGACGAAATCCGCAGCGGACTTGCGATAGGTATCAGAGAACGCAAGGTATTCCCTCTGCTTTGCGTAAGTGCAAAGAAAGATATAGGAGTCAAGAGACTCTTGGAGTTCACCAAGAATGTAGCCGGTGCTCCCAAGGTCAATCAGGAAGGTCCCGGTGGCTTGTTCATCTATAAGAACAATGCTGAACCCCACCTCGGAGAAGTTTCTTACTTCAAAGTGCTCTCCGGTGACATTACTGCAGGTCTCGATTATGAGAACCCTGTCACAGGCGACAAGGAGAGACTCAGTGCCATCTACGCAGTGGCTGGTACTAAGAAAGAGCCCGTTCAGGTTCTTCACGCAGGCGACTTCGGCTGCGTCGTCAAACTCAAGAACAGCAAATCCAACACCACCCTTTCCGCGATAGGTTCGGGTCTTGTTTTCGATAAGATTAAGTTCCCTGCCCCCAAGTTCCGCTGCGCTATCAAGGCAAAGGTCCAGCAGGACGAGCAGAAACTCGGTGACGCACTCCGAAAGATTTCCTCACAGGATCCCACTGTCGTGGTAGAGTTTTCAAAGGAACTTCGCCAGACAATCCTCAACGGCAACGGAGAGCAGCATATCAATATAGTCAAATGGCGTCTCAATAACGAGTTCGGTATCGAGGTTGAGCTTTTCGCACCCAAAGTACCTTACCGTGAGACTATTACCAAGGTGGCTACCGCACAATACCGCCATAAGAAACAGTCCGGTGGTGCAGGCCAGTTCGGTGAAGTACACCTTCTCGTATGCCCTGCAGAAGGAGAGGTTCGCTCCAAGTTCACAATCGACGGCAAGGAGACCCAGCTCAACATCAAGTCCTCTGAAGTCATTGACCTCGAATGGGGCGGCAAACTTGAGTTCTACAACTGCGTGGTCGGTGGTGCCATTGACCTCGGATTCATGCCTGCTATCCTCAAGGGTATCAAGGAGCGCATGGTGGAAGGCCCTCTGACCGGCTCTTATGCCCGCGATATCAGAGTGTATGTCTACGACGGCAAGATGCACCCGGTGGACTCCAAGGAAATCGCGTTTATCATCGCAGGTCGAAATGCCTTCAAGGAGGCGTTCCGCAATGCCGGACCGAAGATTCTCGAGCCTATCTACAACGTGGAAGTCACCACTCCCGGAGATTATCAAGGCGCAGTGATGTCAGACCTTCAGAACAGGCGCGGCATACTCGGTGAACTCGGCACGGACAAGGGATTCTCAGTCCTCAAGGCAAGAGTGCCTCTGGCAGAGCTTTACCGTTACTCAACCGTCCTCAGTTCCCTCACCTCAGGTTCTGCAAGTTTCACTATGGAGTTTGCGGATTACCAGCCCGTACCGGGAGATATTCAGAACAAACTGCTCGCAGAATACGCAGCTTCTGAAAAGGACGACGAATAAGAATCTATATTTTTCACTATTTTTGATCCCTGCAGGCTATTCTGCAGGGATTATTTGATAGGATATGAACATCAAGACTTATACACTTACAAACAAGAACGGGGCAAGTGTCACACTCAGCAGCCTCGGAGCGGGTATCACATCCATCATAGTGCCGGATAAGGACGGGAAGCTCGAAGATGTGGTCATAGGTTATGCCAATCTCGAGGACTACCTTGATGATGGTCCTTGCGCTGGCAAATGCCCCGGACGCTACGCCAACCGCATTGCAGGAGGTCATCTTGAGATAGACGGCAAGATATGGCAACTCCCCATCAATAACGGACCCAATCACCTTCACGGAGGCCCTGAAGGCTTCCAGAACAAGCTATGGGACAGCCGGAAAGACGGAGACGCAGTGGAGTTCATGTATCTGTCGGAAGATGGTGAGATGGGCTACCCCGGCAGCCTGCAAGTCGTAGCACGATACTCTTGGAGTGAAGACAATGTCCTGACACTCACATTGAGAGCCAGATGTGACAGCCCCACGGTGCTTAATCTCACTAACCACAGCTATTTCAATCTCGACGGGCACGGCTCCGGCTCCGTCCTGGACCATAAACTCAAGCTTTATTCCTCCCTGTATCTCCCTACAGATGAGACTCTTGTCCCTACAGGAGAAGCAGACCCCGTAGCTGGTACACCTATGGATTTCCTTGAAGCCAAACCTATAGGTCAAGACATAAAAGAGGATTTCCCCGCTCTGCGTTACGGCAAGGGATATGACGCATGCTGGATTATAGACGGATATGAGGAGGGGCAGTTGTCCCCTGCTGCGGAACTCTACGCCGCGAAAAGCGGACGCAGCCTCAAAGTCTACACCACACAGCCTGGCGTACAGGTATACACAGGCAACTGGCTGTCTGGCTGTCCTGCAGGCAAAGACGGTGCTGTGTATGAGGATTATAGCGCGGTAGCTATCGAATGTCAGCATTTCCCCGACAGTCCCAACAAGCCGGACTTCCCTTCTACAAGGCTCAATCCCGACGAGGAATTCGAACAGGCAATAGTATTTGAATTCGGATGCGACAGTATTTAGACCTCCTTCAGGAGATAATCGACCATGGTACGGTCAAGACCGACCGTACTGGCGTGGGGACGAAGAGCGTCTTCGGTCATCAGATGCGCTTCGACCTCAGTGAGGGATTCCCCCTGCTTACTACCAAAAAGGTTTTCACACGCGGCATCATAGAGGAACTGCTGTGGTTCCTTGCCGGAGATACCAACAAGAAGACCCTCCAAGCCAAAAATGTGCATATATGGGACTCCTGGGGAGATGATGAGACGGGAGAATTGGGTCCCATCTATGGACATCAATGGAGGTCTTGGGAAGACTACAACGGAGGGCATATTGACCAGATTGCCAATGCCGTGGAGCTGATAAAGCACAATCCAGACTCCCGCAGGATAATAGTGAGCGCATGGAATGTGGCTCAAATCGAGCAGATGGGACTTCCGCCGTGCCACTGCCTGTTCCAATTCTATGTGGCGGACGGGCGTCTCAGCTGCCAACTCTACCAGCGCAGCGCCGATATGTTCCTCGGAGTTCCGTTCAACATCGCCTCATACTCTTTACTTACTATGATGATAGCGCAGGTGTGCGGACTTACCCCCGGTGAATTCATCCACACGACAGGAGATACACATCTGTATCTCAACCACATAGAACAGGCAAAGGAGCAGCTCAGCCGTACTCCTCGAAAACTTCCTACAATGCACCTCAATCCTGAAGTCAAAGACCTTTTCGACTTCAAAATAGAGGATATTACATTAGAAGGCTATGATCCTTGGCCTGCCATAAAAGCTCCTGTTGCCGTATGATGCAGAAGTGCGTCATAGCTGCCATAGCAGCAGACAGAGCCATAGGCAAAAATTCTACCCTTCCGTGGCATCTCAGCGGGGATTTGAAACGCTTCAAGTCCCTCACTATGGGATACCCGGTAATCATGGGGCGAAAGACCTTTCTCTCCATAGGACGAGCACTTCCCGGGCGTGTAAACATTGTCTTGACATCGCATCCGGAAGCATTTACGGCACACGATGTGATTGCCGCAGGCTCTCTTGAAGAAGCATTCTCAAAAGCAGAAGAAAGCGGAGCGCAGACCTGCTTCGTGATAGGCGGGGAATCTGTTTACAGAGAGGCTCTCCAGCACGCCAACAAGTTATATCTCACCCTTGTACACACGGAAGTGGACGGGGCGGACGCTTTCTTCCCCAAGTGGAATGAATCCGAATGGATTGAGATTTCTCGCTCGGAAATGCAGGAAGAAGACGGTCTACAATATGAATTCATAGATTACGATAGGGCCTAATCCGGATCCTGGAAACATTTGAATAACACGCTGAGAATGTCAAGATTGCGCAGAAATTTATGCAGAGCAGCCATATGCGGGCTTTTTCTTCACATAGGCGCGGAGGCGCGGGCGCAATTCTACCTACTCGGAAGCGAGAGCCCTTCCGTCAAATGGAGTCATATACAGACGGACGACTACAATTTCATCTATCCCTCGGCTTACGACTCACTGGCGCGTTCCTACGCCATGACATGGGAAAAACACAAAATTCCCGTAGGTAATTCGATAGGTGCCATACCCAACGAGGCTTACGACAGCCCGCTCCCGGTGGTATTGCACCCGTATGTGGCATACTCCAACGGCTCGGTAATCTGGACGCCCCGCAGAATGGAGATGTACACTTCTCCCGATATGTTCAATCCCGAGCCTCTCCCTTGGAGCACCATGCTCGCAATCCACGAGCAGAGACATGTGAGCCAGATGCAATTCGTCCATCAAGAACCATTCAAATGGACTTCTGTACTCTGTGGGGAACTTCTTGCAGGACCGCTTTCCGTCATACGCTTCGACCCGGCTCATTTTGAAGGTGATGCAGTTACTGCTGAAACAGCTCTGACCCATAGCGGACGGGCACGCACGGCAGAGTTCCTGGAGTACTACAGGGCATGTCTGACAGAGGGAGACATGCGCAACTACGAGAGATGGAGATTCGGCTCACAGAAACTCTACACTCCGGACTATTACAAACTTGGATACCTCGCCATAGGAGGTATGCGAGCGGTCTATGACAAGCCCCTACTGATGCAGGCTTATTACGGCTCATACCAGCCGTATCACCGCTTCATCAAAAAGGAGACAGGACAGAAACTTCAAGATGCTTTCGAGCATGTTTTGTCTGTGCAGGACGAAATCTGGAGGGCAAATGAGTTCGAACGTGCCCCGTTCCAGAAAACGGAGCAGGTGACACAGACAGAAGAATATTTCACTTCATACAGTTCCATCGTAAAATGTAAAGGAAATCTTTACGCCCTACGCAGCGGAATGAATGACGCCAAAGCACTTGCACGCATATACGGAGACAAAGCCGTCAAGCTCCAATACAGCAGCGCATCGAGTGCATTGTATTCTGACGGCAAGAGGATTTATTGGTCAGAATACATCCCGCATCCGAGGTGGGAACTGCAGTCCTCATCCGTCATCAAATACTATGACAGAGGAGTACATACCCTTTCAGATAAAGGGAAAAAGTATTATAATCCAACGACTTACAAGGACAGAGTCATAGTCTGCGAGAGCGCACCGGACGGAAGTTCATATATCACGGTGCTGTCCTCGGCGTCAGGCTCGGTCGTCAGCCGGCACAAAGCCCCTGACGGAATAAGCCCCTACGAAGCGGTCTGTATCAACGGTAATCTCATCTGCGCCGCCGTGAGCGACAAGGGAGAGGGACTCTACAGAGTTTCGGATTTCGAATGCATACTTGACGGAGGATTCGTCAAAATCAACCATCTTTTCGTTCACGAAGACAAGCTTTACTTTACATCGGACAGAACCGGAGTGGAAGAACTGTATATGATCGATGTTGCGGCTCTTCATAACAAAGGCACTGATGCCGACATAAACGATGCCGGGATTCACTGTATACAGGAAGTCCACCAGGTGACCAATCTCAGACTTGGAGGACAGAATTTCTGCTTCGGAGATGACGGATACCTTTACTTCACCGCCTTGAAAAGCGATGGAAGGATGATTTACCGCACGGCATTGGCTGATTTGCCCATCAAGGGAGTGGATTTCTCCGAGCATTGCAGCTATCCACTCGAAGACAGGCTTTCCGAGCAGGAGAAGCTTATTGCTCAGGCAACTCAAAAGTCCCGGGAAGGAATAACCCCACCAGAAAGCCCAGACCAAACACAGAGTAATACCTGCAAACTGAAAGATACTTGTGTGTCTTCTCCAAAAAAGTACAGCAAAGCCTCACATGCGCTGAACGTCCACTCATGGTTGCCTTTCTATGTGGATTATGACGAACTTATGAGCAGCAGCGCGGAGACTCTTCTGCAGAATGCCGGACTCGGAGGCACAGTGTTTTTCCAAAATACGCTCAGCACCCTCTACGGCTCGGCAGGCTATCATTACAACCCATGGGCGGACGCATCGCATTCATTCATGGCAAGTGTCACATACAGAGGTCTTTATCCTGTAATCAACAACAAGACTTACTACAATCTAAACGGCACACTGAGCAATAAACTCAATGTCTATATCCCGTTCAACCTCTCTTCCAACGGATGGTCGCGTAGCGTAATACCTTATATCAAATCGGATTATACTCATTCCGACAGCCTGTCATATTCTGTCGGCAAGATAGGACTCCGTGCCTACTCGATACTTCCCACTCCTGCCGCACGCAGTTTCCCGCAGTTAGGATTGGGAATGGATTTCGGGCTCAAGTATTTCTTCGGAGCGTTGAGACCCGAGATGACAGTCTACGGATACACGCCCGGGATTAGCGGAGCGCAGGGGCTTGCATTCTCATACTCCGTGGGCACGGCTCCTTTCAGCCATGACAAAATAGCTATTACGGAGGGATTGTCTCTCAATACCTCAACTTTGAGCCTCGCCTACTCCATTCCCTTCCTATCCGTGGACTGGAACGGCCTAAGTCCCGTATGCTATGTGCGCAACTTCGAGCTGATGCCCAGATTCAGACAACAGACCACCATCATAGACGGAGATTTGAGCAAATATGACGCGCCGGATTTGCAGGCTTCCCGCCGAATCTATAAATTTGGGACCGATTTGAGTGTGGTGCTTGGAAACATATTATTTGTTCCGTATGATTTCCATATAGGCTTGGGGGCCTATTATGTACATGGAGATATCGCTCCGGGCACGAAACCTTACGAGATTAACCTGATTTTCAGCGTAGATATATGATTTGTTCGAAATGCTCCAAAGCCTTTGAGGCAGGAGAAACACATAGCATTGACACAAGCCGCAATCCCGAACTGAAAGCCGCCGTGATGGACGGTTCTCTTTTCGTACACAAATGTCCTTACTGCGGCAAGGACAACCTGACACCCGAGCCCGTTCTCTATCACGACCCCGACAGAAAAATCCTGATTGCTTACACCAATGCGCCGCTCTCTTCCGACGGACTTGAAGGATATACCTGCCGCAGAGTAGCTTCAGTGGGGGATTTGATAGAGAAAGTCAAGATTTTCGAATCGGAGCTGGACGACATTGCCGTGGAACTTGCCAAATTCATCACCTGCCAGGAAATGAAGAAGGAAGTGGCTCTCAAGTTTCTGAAAATGGACGGGGCGGACGGAGAAATCACCCTCACTTATCCTGAAGGCGGCAACATGGAGATGATAGTGATAGGATACAATGTCTATTCAGACTGCGAAGGTATAGTCTCGCGCAATCCCCAGCTCCAAAGCATGGCGGATGGACTCACCAAAGTAGACCGCGACTGGATAGCGCAGTTCATCGCCGAATAGGGATTCCACCCGCAACAACTTATTCTACAAAGTTGGTGTCAGAGAGTTTTTTTCACCGCGAAGATTGACTAACTTTGTAGGCTTTCTTACAAAGGCCGCCGCTACAAGTAGGCGGTTTGGATTTTGAGATACTTAACAGCTCACTGATATGTCCCTTAAATGCGGAATTGTAGGATTGCCTAATGTCGGCAAATCCACTCTTTTCAACTGCATAAGCTCAGGCAAGGCCCAGAGCGCGAATTTCCCTTTCTGTACCATCGAGCCCAACCTCGGTTCAACCAATGTCCCGGACAAGAGGTTGGAAGTACTATGTGATATATGCAATCCCAAAAGCATTGTCCCTGCGACTGTGGATATTGTGGATATCGCAGGCCTTGTAAGAGGTGCCAGTAGAGGCGAAGGTCTTGGTAACCAGTTCCTTGCAAACATACGCGAATGTGATGCCATACTCCATGTACTTCGCTGCTTCGAAGACGGCAATGTGGTCCATGTAGACGGAAGCGTAGACCCTGTCCGCGACAAGGAAGTCGTGGATACGGAGCTCCAGCTCAAGGATTTGGAAATGGTCGAGGCGCGTCTTGCAAAGGTAGAGAAAGCCGGCAAGGCGGGAGACAAGGAAGCTGCCAAGGCTGCAGCATTGCTCAAACGCCTTCGCGATGCCCTTATGGAGGGCAAGTCCTGCCGCAGCGTGGAGAGCATCAACGAAGATGAGGTTACACTGCGTAAAGATTTGTTTCTCCTGACAGACAAACCCGTTATGTATGTCTGCAATGTGGACGATGCTTCCGCAGCAGAAGGCAACGCCTATGTAGACGCGGTGCGTGAAGCAGTCAAGGACGAGCATGCCGAGATCCTTATCATTTCAGCAAGGACAGAGTCAGAAATCGCTGAGATTGAAGACTTTGAAGAGAGACAAATATTCCTCGAAGACATGGGTCTGAAAGAATCGGGAGTAGTGAGACTCCTCCAGGGAGCATATCACCTGCTCGGACTGCAGACTTTCTTCACTGCAGGTGCTGACGAGTGCAGGGCATGGACCATACGCAAAGGCGACAAGGCGCCCAAGGCTGCAGGAGTGATTCATACCGACTTTGAGAAAGGATTTATCCGCGCAGAGGTTATCAAATACGAGGACTTTGTGAACTACAAGAGCGAATCCGCCTGCCGCGCCGCCGGTAAACTCGGTATCGAAGGCAAAGATTATGTGGTGCAGGACGGCGATATAATGCATTTCCTTTTCAATGTCTGAGGTCAGAGCCAAGAAAGCCCTCGGTCAGCACTTCCTGACGGATCAGAGCATAGCACGCAGAATCGTAGCTACGCTCTCCTCAGATGGAGTGCGCGATGTACTGGAGATAGGTCCCGGAATGGGCGTACTCACGCAGTATCTGCTTGAAAGAGAAGACCTGGACCTCAAGATGGTAGAGGTGGACGGGGAGTCTGTAGAGTATCTCATGAACCATTACCAGAATATGCAGGGTAGGCTTCTGCAGGCTGATTTCCTGAAACTCGATATGAGCAAGGTCTTCGACGGAGATTATCGCGTGATAGGTAATTTCCCCTACAACATCTCCTCGCAGATTTTCTTCAAGATATTGGACGACAGGGAGCGTATACCGGAAGTGGTATGCATGATACAGAAAGAAGTGGCTGAAAGGCTGGCTGCGCCCCCCGGAAGCAAGACTTACGGCATCCTGTCCGTCCTGCTCCAGACATGGTACGACATAGAGTATGTCATAAGCGTGGGAAGCGGAGCGTTTAACCCGCCGCCGAAAGTCCAGTCAGCAGTCATACGCCTGAAAAGAAATTCCAGAACCGATTTCGATTGCGACGAGACGCTCTTCCGCAAAGTAGTGAAGACTGCCTTCGCACAAAGGCGCAAGACGCTTAGAAACGCCCTTAAACCGATTTTACCGGAGGGTTTCGACACTTCGGCACCGCTGTTTGACCTGCGGGCAGAAAGACTCAGCGTCGAAGACTACATAGAACTCACAAAGAGCATATCACAATAACATTGGAGGGACTGTTGAAGTCTCTCCAATTTATTTTAACCATAACCAATTAAATCCCCTGCAAACATCCAAGGAATCACATTTGCATTAGTCGGGGAAAATTGCCATAATTGTAATGCCTGAAGAATCTGAGGATTCAATACAGGCACAAAAATTAAAACCGATTATGAACAGACTTGCTATGATACTTCTTTCAGGATGCATCGTATTCTGGAATGTCGAAAATTTCTTCGACCCTCTGCCTCAATCTGACAATGCTTCCGAATTGGAATTTACAGCCGACGGGGTCAAACATTGGACTACTTCGCGCATGAGGAAGAAAGCTATGAGCATATCCAAACTCATATTATCCCTCTCCGACTCTGCACTCCAGCCGCCTCAAATGGTAGCTCTTGCCGAAGTGGAAAATGAACATTGCCTCAAAACTCTCATTTACGGCACTCCCCTGCGTAAATTCGGCTACCGATACCTGCATTTCGACTCCCACGACCCAAGAGGAATCGACTGCGCCTTGCTTTACAGAGGTCCGAAGCCAATCAGAAGCCGTGCAATCCCGCTCAAAGACAGTTTAGGAGCGATTATACCGACCCGCGACATACTCGTGGCAGAATGGGACTCCGTAGCCGTTTTAGTATGCCACCTACCCTCTAAAAGAGGTTCGAGCGAAGAAGCGCAAAGTCGCAGAATACTCGCATTGAATACTCTTCGAGATATATGTGATTCTCTTTCGGGCAAAACTACCATAGTCATAGGAGATTTCAACGATACGCGCTCCGCCCTATCGGATTCGCTGATGAGCCCGATGAGAGAAGTTCAATGCCCGGAAGCAGGCAGTATCAAGTTCGACGGCAGATGGGAAGCGATAGACAGGGCTTTCGTATCTGAAAATACGGATGCAGTACTCCATATAATAAACAGAAGTTTCCTCTGCACAGAAGACAAAAAATACGGAGGAGTCAAACCCCTCCGTACATATCTTGGACCGCGTTATATAGGCGGTACAAGCGACCACCTTCCGGTGATGCTCAATTATTCGACTTTACGGGCACCGTCAGACACAACCACATTATAAATCTTGGGTTCATGTCCGAAACGCTCAGTAAAGTCAGCCGCCACGACCTCAATGAAGGCGTTGTATAACTCCGACTTTACAAGGTTGATGGTACAGCCTCCGAAACCTCCGCCCATTACGCGTGAACCCGTGACGCCCATCTTGCGAGCAGACGCATTGAGGAAATCAAGTTCTTCGCAACTGACTTCATAGAGACGGCTGAGCCCGAAATGAGTCTGATACATCATCTCACCTGCAGTCACATAATCCTCTCTCTCAAGAGCATCGCAGAAATCCAAAACCCGCTGGACTTCACCAATGACATATTCGGCACGCAGGAAATCCTCCTCGGGAATCTCAGTCCTTACCTCCTCAAGCCATACTCTCTTGGCATCGCTGAGGAACTCAACCTCGGGATGATTCTTACGGATTGCCGCGCAGGCATTTTCACATGAGGCGCGACGCTTGTTGTAAGCTGAAGATGCCAGCTCGTGCTTGACGCATGAATCTATCAAAACAAGCTTATAACCATGAGCTTCAGGGTCAAATGGGAAATATTTATACTCCAAAGTCTTGCAGTTGAGACGGATGAGGCAGCCTTTCTTACCGAAGCAGGAAGCGAATTGGTCCATAATACCGCAATTCACTCCGCAGTAATTATGCTCCGTGCTCTGTCCTATCTTGGCAAGTTCAAAAAGGTCTATACCGTTGGAGTTAAGATCGTTAATAGCGTAAGCAAAACAACTTTCGAGTGCTGCGGATGAAGAAAGACCTGCTCCGAGAGGTACATCCCCTGCAAACACGGCATCGAATCCTGCAACCTTTCCACCACGCTTGATAGTCTCGCGGCATACTCCGAAGACATAGCGCGCCCACTGCTGTTCGGGCTTATCCTCTTCGTTCAGACCGAACGAAGTCTGCTCGTCATAGTCTACAGAATAGAGATTAACCTTATCAGTGCCATTGAGTTTAATTTGGGCCATAATACCCTTGTCAATAGCTCCAGGAAACACATATCCACCGTTGTAATCAGTGTGTTCGCCAATAAGGTTTACTCGTCCGGCACTGGCATACAAAGACCCGCCTTCACCAAAAAGACTTTTGAATTTGTCTTGGATTCTTTCTTTCATATCAGATGATATCGTTAATAGTTCTGTGTAATTAGTTGCTTTGGTTATAAACCGGACAAATATAACAAGAAGCTACCAAAATTAATATTCAAAGCGAGTTTATTTAGTTTTTTAGGCATTTTTTGCCTTGAATTACAAAAAAGGACCGACAGCGGAATCCCGCCATCGGCCCTGATTATATAGTGAAGATGTAAAGTTTAGAAATAACGTGCTCTGTTATCCTTTACCTTGGCATCCTGCATCATCACGGGGATAATCATCTGTGATGAATACTGTGCTTTCTGGTTTTCGTAACCCTTGGCGTCATCCTCGGTGTAGAAGCTGCCTACATCCTTACGGAGGAGTTTGAAGACGCAGACTGAGCTACGGCCTTCCACGACGCCAGTCTGACCCACCTCGCTGCGGAGTATACCACCGAGAAGAGCAGGCTCAACGACACCCGCGCCCATAGGTGAGAAGCTGATGTCCTTGCGGCTGGTTACGTTGCTACCATACTTCTCTGCCACTGCCTCAAGTGTAGGGTTAGAAGCAAGATACTCGGCAACCTCTGCTGTCATCTTGGCATTGCGCTTGGCGGTGTAGAGAGTGTTCTGAATCATAGGGGCAAGCTCCTTGACGGGAGTATAGCCCTCCTTGCGAACCTCCTTAACTGCTGCAATGAAGAAGTAATTGTTGTTGACGGTGATGATACCGGAAGCCTTGCCCTTCTTGGCATCGAAAATCCAACGGGTAAGTTCCTTGGCACCATCCACTGCACCATATGTAGAAGTGCTCTCAAGCACTCTGTTCTGCTTGTGTGAGTAGACGGAGAGGGAATCAACGGCCTTGAGATAACCCTCATAGCTTCCACCGGTAAGGGTTGCGAACTTATTGGCCTGGTTGTAATAATTGTTGAATGTCTCCTTGCTGGGGACAACAGACTTTTCAAGAACTGCCACCTGCTTCTTAGCAACAGGACGGGAAGTCTTAGTCACGACCACCACATGCTCGCCATAAGAAGTCTTGAGAGTGAAAGGAACACCAACCTTGGCAGTAATCACAGACTCGAAGCCGGGAATCATATAGCTCTGGGTGAGCCAACCGATATTTCCGAGCTGACCGTCGGCAGCTGAACCCTGATCTGCAGAGAACTCTGCTGCAAGCTCAGCGAAACGGGCAGGATACCTTCTCACTACGGAAGCAATGCTATCAGCACGATGCTTGCTGTCATTACCCTGAAGGAGAATATGCTTGACATACACTGAATCAGGCACGTTTGCAGACTTGATCACACGTGCAGCGAAGAAGCTGTCGCCATCCTTGTACACGGGAGAAACGCCATTGGCGGAAGAGAATGCAAAATTGTCCACATCGGCAGAAACAGTTGCAAGCTCACCCTTCTTATACCACCACTCGGTGTAAGGACGGTCTGAATTGCGGAGCAAGAAAGCCTTGAGGTTGTCAGACTCGGCGAAATCACCAAGCACGTCATGGATGCCCTTCTCTGCAGCAGCCACATCAGAATCAGAAGGCTTCACTTCGAAGAGTACATACTCGATATCACGGCTCGCATTCTGACGATAGTCCTCCTTATGAGCATTGTAGTAGCTCTTAATCTCAGAAGAAGAGACCTCGATGGTAGTGTCGCGTGTATAAGGATAAGGAACATTGACAAGTTCGATATCAGCAGTGGTATTGCCCTCTGCAACTGCCTGAGCAAGAGTAAGCGGGCTCTCTATTGCACTGTATGCGAAGAGAGAAGAATACTTGGTATAGAACTGCTGTGTGCGGATGGTCTGCTTGAGATAATCCCAATAGAGAGAAAGATTGGCATCGCTATCCGCAGCTGCATTGATCTCACGCACTCTATCGACTGAGAAAGTACCGTTTTCAGCTGCGAAAAGAGGATTCTGGGAGATAATGGGGCTAATGTGATTACCGGCGATAAGATCTGCAACTTCAGCATCGCTGACTTTGATACCGGCTGCGTCGCAGTTCTTGAAGAACATATATCTGTCCATCATAGACTGCCATGCGGCATTGCGAATCTGCTGCTGTGCCTGCTCGTTCTGAGCGGAGGTACCAGTGGTAATCTCGTTAATTGTAGTGTACTTGTTGACTTCTGAAGCGAAATCCTCGTATGAAATAGAGGTTCCAGCAATCTCACCCACATTCTGGGGCTTGCTGAAGATGTTCATCAAGTCGTCGATAGGGGCGATAAAGTACAAGAGCGAAAGCGCAATGATGACGGAAATTGCAATTCCGAACTTCGTGCGCAACTTTTGAAGTACTGCCATATTGTGTTAAATCTTTAGTTATAATCTGTGTGTAAACCGTTGTGAGCCATTAAACAGCAAACGGGCCACGAATTTAGTAATTTTTACTCACTTGAGCAACGGGCCTATGAAGTTGACAGAATCAATCTTAAATTGAGAGTCGTCCGAAGAGTATGCATAACTATCAAAAGGCTTGAGCAAAATCGAATTGCGTGCCCTGTCATCAGAGCGCATGCCGTAACCCTGCATCATGCCATCCTCAGAATAGAGTTTGACATACGCCTGAGTATAAATCTCAGACTTTTTCCTATCCCAATAGAGAGTATCCGTCTCCATAGTCTCGCGCTTGATAAGATTGGAGATAATCACGCCTTCAGTGGCTTCCCAAAGCTCTCCTGAGGCATTTTTCCCTGCCGATATATGCTTCGCATAGCCTGCCGTAATAATAGTCTCCAACAAACCTTCGGGAGTATATCCATACACTTCAAGCCCGTAGGGGAACAACTCAAAATCAAGCGTGTCGGTGTCGTATTTCAGCATAGCTTCCGCCTCCATACGCTGCTTTATCACCCCGTCTTCGGTACTTACTGCAAACATTTCGTTCACTATTTGTACCGGAGTCTGGGAGAGGTCTATACTGTCGGCTTCCTTGAGCTTGCCTTTGCCACAGGAAGACAAAGCGACAAGAGCAACCGCATAAAATACGGTTGCTCTCAGAGCTTTTATCTTGACTCTACGATTCAAGTTTACTGCTGGGTCTTGACGGTAGTCTCAGCGTGGAAACCACCGCAATTCACATTGTAGACATCACCTGCCTTGACGTCGTACATGAAGGCGTCGGCTGCGGTAGGATAGTACTGACGATACTGGGCAATCAACTTATTGGCATCGGCTGCGATGTTGCTGTCAGCGGCCTTTGCTCTCTCAAGATAATCCACTGCTACCCAATAAGGAGCGCGGACTGCTATCTCATTGCCTTCGCAACGCACACCGCCCCAGATAGTAGCAAGAAGCATATAAGCCTTACCCTTGAGTTCGTTGTTACTTGTAAGGGAAACGGCCTTGCGGGCAATGCCTTCAGCTTTGGCGGCACGGGATGACTTGTAGCAGTACACCGCAAGTTCGTAGCTGTATTCAGCATCCTCCTCAACACCGGACTCTTCGCTGGCTATGGCCTCCTCGAGATATTTGATAGCCGTATCCACTTCACCGCGCTGAGAATAAAGCTGATAGAGCATCTTAGCGGTTGCGGGTGAAGGATTAGAGTTGTAGACAACAGTAGAAGCTTTGACAAAAAGGTCATTATCAAGGCAATCCTCTGCAGAAGACATGATTCTCATCACCTTGGTGGCAAACTCCACATCATCGGGATTGGCATCGAAACGAGGGCCATAGAGGTCGATAATCTTGTCGCACTCGGCAAGTTTGCTGGATACAAAGAGGTTCTCGAGATCATCACGGACCTTGTCGTTGCTCTCGCGCTCGGTATCGTTCTTGGGAGTAGCCTGGGCAAGCAAATCTGAGTTGCGCTCATAGACCTCGATTACTTCTTCCTCACCTATGCGTCCCACTTTGCAAAGTGAGATGGCAGCATTGAGGTTAAAAAGATAGAGGTTTGCCTTGGTGGCTGCGCCATTGGCTTCGATGATTGAATTAAGCTCATTATAAAGCCTCATATCATCATCCTTGAGATAGTTACAGAGGTCAAGACCCTTGTTGTTGCGAGCTGTGACAGCATAACGGGGATAGTTCTCAATACGCACGTCATGGATCATCATCAAAGAATCCACGAGCTGCTGCTTGTAGATAGGGTTGTTGCCGTTTTTGCTGATGAGCTTACGCACAAGGAAAGTACCGTCCACGAGCATGGTCTGGTTAGCCGTAGGAGGGCAAACCTTGAAAGCCTCACGCCAGTTACGGGTAGCATCGTCGTAGCTCTTCTGTTTGTAATACTCTTTGTAGTAAGACAGATAGCGCTTGCAATTGGTGCTGTCCGGTCCATACTTGCTTTGTGCAGAAAGCTGTGTTGCATTCATCGAAAATGCCAACACAGCGAGGGCTGCAATGAGGATACTGCTTTGCTTTTTCATATTGTTATTTTTGTATTTATTATTCGTAACGACGCTGCTGGAACCATATATCAAACAGATTGATACCCAAAGAGAAATTTACATAAGTTTCTTCAATGAGATTATCCTTAAGCGAACCTCTCTTACCCAACTCCATACCGAGAGTAAGACCATTGCTCCAGCGGAATACGGGAAGCGTAGCTCCCAAAGTGATACCGCGTGAATAGATGTCGTGTCCAGCTACGCTGAAATACTCTTTATTGTAATAAACTCCAGCCCTATAAGCTATGAGTTTGTGGTAGTAGCGTATGTCCGAGGGATTGGGAATGTACTCAACACCTGCCCTTATAGACTGCGCCACAGTACTTCTAAAATCTCCTCCTACGGCATCCACGGCAAATCCGCTTACATTTTCAAATCCGCTCCCGCCCCAGTCGGCACGCGTATAATCGAGCGAAGCTCTGAATTTATTGCCATAGGCAAGGCTTATACCTATCCCGGCCTCTCCGGCAAGATAAACTGGAGAAGTGGTTACTCCAATGGTATCTATATGTGAGTCAGTGTACTCTCCACTCACCGAACTTGCTTCTATGTAACCATGCAAATTACTCTTGAGCGTATAGACGGCACCAACGCCAATAGTGAGTTTGTCACCTATAGGCTGCTCATACTGTAACCCGAACTTCGCCGAAGCTGCACTGAGCGACATGTCAGTAGTCTTGGACAAGGCGAGTGCAGCCTTATCCTCGATGGACTGAGTATATTTCCTTTTGATGTTTCCGAAGTAGTAGATCCCCTCTACACCCACCGAAACCTTGTCGAAAAGTTCCGCTCCTACAGTACCGAATACCTGATATATGCTTCCTTGACCGGTGTAAGCGTGTGCCACATTGCCGAGAGTAGCGAGTGTGGAAGGATCGGTTTCGTAATATCCGTAACTATAGCCCGTAGAAGAATACGGCTTGATGCCTACCATAGCGGAAAGATCTGCCGCATTGGAGTAGAACAACGGGAATGAAATAACGAAATCGTTGATATTGAATATATTGTTGGCAGAGCTGCGTCCTGACTGTTTAAGTGTCTTATTATTCTCGTAAACCGAGAAATCAGACATAAACGCAAGAGTATCTCGCGCAGTAACTGCCGCAGGATTAAGCAGATTAATATAACGATGATTACGCGAAGCTATACCCGCACCTCCCATTGTCATATTGTATGCAGATCCGCCACCAAACAACTGTCCGGCTCCAAAAACGGAATAAGGAGTGTAAGCGGAATAAGAGCCGCCTTCCTCCGCATGCAACGGAGTCAGAGCCAAAAGTGCAATGGTTGCAATAATCAGTCTGTGTGCTTTAATTGTCATAATCAAGGGAAATTTCTGACAGTCCCATCAAAACCATATTAGGCACCACGAAAACCGATTTCGCGGTTTGAGCCGCAAAATACTCCGCATCACCGCCCGTGAAGACTGCAATGCTGCCAGGAGCTGACGCCATATACCCGTCTATTTCAAACATTATGCCCCCTATAACACCCGCTTCTATGCTCGCGGCAAGGGAACGGCCGGGAGAGTAAGGCTTCTCTTTTGGAGTATTAACCAGAGGCAATGCCCTCGCATAGCGGTTGAGAGCCTTGAAGCGCGTCCGACATCCGAGTGAGATATTACCCCCAAGATAAGAGCCGTCTGCATCTATGAAATCAGCCGACAAAGTCGTACCTATGTCAAACAATATGAACTTCTTGTCTTTAAAGAGTTTGCGTGCTGCTATAATGGAGGCAGCCCTGTCGGGAGACAGATACTCCGGAAGCGAATATGCCCTCAAAATTGAAGTATGAGCCGAATCCAAAAGCACTAGCCTATCGCACCTGCTTTCTATCTCTCTTATATCTTCTTCAGGCAAATCACGCACAGAAGACAGCACTATCACTTTGGGATGCTGCTCCCCTATTAGGGTCTTGAGCAGAAAACCGTGAAGTTTCTCACCCTGGTAACGAATCGTCTTGCCGAGGGTACTACCTTCGGACCATGCCGCCTTAAGTGCGGTATTGCCTATTTCGACAAGAAGATTGGACATTACTTTATGCGAGCCGCAAATTTAATAAATACTATGCTTTTTTAAAAATTTAATGATTCGAGCAGAAAACATGCTTAAGAAGCTGCCTTGATTTATGAAAATTCATATTCGATGCAGAGTCAGATAGCTACTGCAGTTTTTTAAGAAGTTCCAACGAATCACCTATGGATTTTATGCCGCGTGCCACTATCCTCGGTTTACCGTTGTCTTCTTTGTATGTGAGAGAAGGTACGGACCCCACCTTTGAGATGACATTATAGAAAATGTCGCTCTTGTAGTATGGAGATAGAGGATTGGACGGGAAGAAGCATACGAAAAGATCTTTGATGATGATTTTCTCAAATCCGAGTCTCGCCCCAAGATTTCTTACCTTTACTACATTGAAGAGATTTTCAAGTTCTTCCGGACACTCTCCGAAACGGTCCGTGAGTTGATGGTGCATATTGTCTATCTCTGCATCGGAAGTCATGGCATCGAGTTGCTTATAGATACGGATTTTTTCCGCCGTGATATCTATGTAGCTGTCAGGGATATATGCAGGTCTATCAGTCTCTATACTGCATTCGCTTACAGCAAGGGCTCGAGAAGAGCCGCTGATGCTCTCGCCGGTCTCTATGCCAAGTTCCTCCATAGCTTCGGTAAGTATCTTCTGATAAGTCTCGTAACCCATGTCGCTGATAAATCCGCTCTGCTCCGCTCCGAGCATATTGCCGGCACCGCGTATGTCGAGGTCCTGCATGGCTATATTGAATCCGCTTCCGAGATCGGAGAATTCCTCGATGGCCTTGAGTCTCTTTCTCGCTTCGTCTGTAAGAGTCACGAGCGGAGGTACTATCAGATAGCAGAAAGCCTTGCGATTGGAGCGTCCCACACGTCCCCTGAGCTGATGCAGGTCGCTCAGACCAATGTTCTGCGCCATATTGACGATTATGGTATTGGCATTTGAAATATCCAATCCATTCTCGATGATGGTAGTACAAAGCAGAAGATCGTAGTCTCCCCTGACGAAATCCAGCATCTTGTCTTCAGTCTCCTTCGCAGACATCTGACCATGCACCGTACATATTTTCATGTCAGGCACCAGCCTCTGCAGTATGCCCTCAATACCAGGAAGTTGCTCTACATTGTTGTGTACGAAAAACACCTGTCCGCCGCGGTTGAGTTCATACTCTATGATGGACTTGATTTCTTTCTCCTCAAAGAGTATTATTTCAGTCTGAATGGGAATGCGATTGGCAGGAGGAGTTGCTATGATACTCAAATCCCTCGCACCGAGAAGCGAAAACTGCAAGGTACGGGGTATTGGAGTCGCTGACAGCGTAAGAGTATCCACGCCTTCTCTCAGTTTACGCAACTTCTCCTTGGCTGCGACTCCGAACTTCTGCTCCTCATCTATTATGAGAAGTCCGAAGTCTTTGAATTCAAACGCCTCGGAAAGTATCTTGTGAGTGCCTATCAGAATATCGATTTTGCCTGCCTTGAGTCTCTGCTTGATATCGTTTAACTCTTTGGTGGTACGCAGTCTGCTCACATAATCCACGCTTACGGGGAAATCCTTGAGACGGGAAGCGAAGGTGTTGTAATGCTGGAGAGCAAGTATTGTAGTAGGTACGAGCACTGCGACCTGTTTTCCGTCAGTTGCAGCCTTGAAAGCAGCACGCACAGCGATTTCAGTCTTGCCGAAACCTACATCTCCACAGATCAGACGATCCATGGGGCATCCGGCCTCCATGTCTGACTTGACAGCGCGGGTCGCTTCCTCCTGATCGGGAGTGTCGTCATACATGAATGAAGATTCAAGTTCGCTCTGTAGATATGAATCAGCCGAGAATGCAAAACCTTTGGAAGCTTTGCGCTTGGCATAAAGACGGATAAGATCCTTGGCTATGTCCTTAACCCTCTTCTTGGCGCTGCTCTTGAGAGCAGACCACATCTTGGAGCCGAGTTTGTTGATGCGCGGGGCTTCCCCGTCCTTAGGTCTGAAACGGGATATCTTGTTGAGTGCATGCACGGAGACAAACACAACGTCCCCGTCCTTATAGGTGAGTTTGACGGCCTCCTTCATCTGACCCTTGTCATCGCGAAGCCTTACCAAACCTCCGAATATACCCACGCCGTGGTCTATATGCACTATGTAGTCACCAACATTGAAGGATGCGAGATCATTGAGCGTAAGTTGCTCAGTCTTCTCAACGCTACGCCTGATCCTGACCCTATGGAAGCGGTCAAATATCTCATGGTCAGTGTAATGACAGACTTTGTCCTGCTCGTCTATGAAGCCGTTGTGTATATTCTTGCCGGGCAGAAATTCAGGAAGAGGGCAGCTTTCTTCTATGAGAATGTGTTCAAGCCTGTCGGTCTGAGTCTTTTTTTCTCCGTATATGAGCACTTTATAGCCATGCTCTATCCTGCTTCTGACATCGGAAGTGAAAAACTCGAAATTCTTCCCGAAAACCGGCTGAGGCGAAAGTTCAAACTGCACTACATCCTCAACATCATTGTCAAGAGGCAATTCAAGCCATACTTTACGGAAGCCTCCAGTCAAAGAGAAAAACTCCTTGTCCTTATACATATCAGAGGAGTCGAGCCAGAGAAGCGTATCTGAAGGAAAAAGCTCAAATACGCTCCGCATAGGTACTGACTCTTCGGATTCGCACAGCACTGAAGATATTACCTGTACAGAATCCACTTCAGAAGTGGACAACTGGGTATTGCAGTTGAATATATGTATATGCTCTATCTCATCTCCCCAGAAAGATATGCGGTAAGCCTCATTGTCGGCATACGAGAATAAATCTATTATACTGCCTCTGACAGCAAATTGTCCCGGGGACGAAACGAAGTCTACCCTCTCAAAGCCAAGCTCTGCAAGCCTGTTTATAAGCGAATCATAGGAGAACTCTTCGCCTTTGTTCAGAGTGAATCTGGACTGTTCCACCACTTCCCCACTCGGTACGAGTTCCTCGAGCGCCTCCGGATAAGTGACAATGACTGTCAACTCCCCTGCCTTATGGGAAAGAATCTTGTCCACTGCGGAAGTGCGCTGTACGTCAAGGGAAGACTTATAGTTGCTTCTCTCTACGCCTGTACCCAAGGCAGGAAGGTAGAATACCCTATCCCCCTCTATGAGATTGTAAAGGTCGGAAGCACAATATTGGGCAGCTTCTTCATTTGGAAGAATCACTATATGAAGCCCTTCCTTGGCGCAATCCGCAAGCACGAACCACCTCGCGGACAAGAAGAGAGAGCGGCAATATATGTCTTGCCTGCCCTTTTCGGATATAAGCTTTTTTAAAGCCTCTACAGATGTTGAATTCACCCTCATTTTCTGTGGAAAACCCTGTGGAAAACCCTGTTAATAACTCGTGGAAAAGATCAAACTCGAAGTTATCCACAATCTTTACCAAAGTTATCCACAGTTAATCAAAAACTCATTGCATTTATACATCATTAATACTGAAAGAGATATGGAGTTATCCACATTTCCACAGCTTAAACATAAACACCAAAATATAAAGAAATAAGATTATATTTGTAGACTTTTAGCAAACCGCCCGTATTATGCCAGATTTCGACCCGCGCACGGACGCGAGGGACAAAGATAAGGATTTGGATGGAATTATCCGCCCGCAGGACCTGGGTGCTTTTACCGGTCAGCAGGAGATAGTTTCCAACCTTCATATTTATATCCAGGCAGCAAAGTTGAGAGGCGAAAGTCTTGACCATACTCTGTTTCACGGGCCTCCTGGACTCGGTAAGACAACTTTGGCGCATATCATTGCCAATGAGATGGGCGTGGGCTTGAAGATAACCTCGGGGCCGGTGCTGGACAAGCCCGGTGATCTTGCGGGGCTTCTGACCTCGTTGGATACGGGGGATGTGCTTTTTATAGATGAGATTCATCGTCTTTCTCCAGAGGTGGAGGAGTATCTCTACTCCGCGATGGAGGATTTCGTGATAGATATAATGATAGACAAGGGTCCCGGAGCGAGATCCGTGCGTATCAACCTCAATCCCTTTACCCTCGTGGGTGCCACCACCCGCAGCGGTCTGCTGACGGCTCCTTTGCGTGCCCGTTTCGGCATTACCTGCGCTTTGGAGTACTACGATGTAGAGGATTTGAGGCGCATAGTTGAGAGAAGTGCCGATATACTCAAGGTACAGATTGACTCCGACGCCTCGCGTGAGATAGCTCTCCGCAGCCGCGGTACGCCTCGTATTGCCAATTCCTTACTCAGAAGGGTGAGGGATTTCGCTCAGGTTATGGGAGACGGCAAGATCGATCTTAAGATTGCCTCGTTTGCATTGGACAAACTCAGGATAGATACCCGTGGATTGGATGCCATCGACAACAAGATACTCTCGACTATCATCAACACCTTCGGAGGGGGGCCAGTGGGAGCCAATACCATAGCTACCGCAATTGGTGAGGATCAGGGTACATTTGAAGAGGTATATGAGCCTTATCTTATAAAGGAAGGTTTCATAGTGCGTACCCAGCGGGGGAGAATAGCTACCGATTTTGCTTACAAGCATCTTGGCATCAGTCATAGCGGCGGTGAAGCAGTGGAGGAGGGGAGTCTTTTCTAACAAGGATTTGCGAATCAAAAACTATAATACATCAATAATTTCTATCAGCAATGGCAGATAAACTCATTTCAAAAATTCCTGACGGACCGCTTTCCGAAAAATGGACGAAGCGCAAGTCGGAAATCCATCTTGTGAGTCCCAACAACCGCCGCAAGCTCGAAGTCATCGTGGTCGGAACCGGCCTCGGAGGAGCTTCTGCAGCAGCTACTCTCGGCGAATTGGGCTATAATGTCAAGGTGTTCTGCATCAGTGATTCCCCCCGTCGTGCCCACTCTATCGCGGCACAGGGTGGTATTAATGCAGCCAAGAACTACCAGAACGACAACGACTCGGTCTACCGCCTCTTCTATGACACCATCAAAGGAGGTGACTATCGCAGCCGCGAGGCCAATGTTTATCGCCTTGCCGAGGTTAGCGCAGCTATCATCGACCAGTGCGTAGCCCAAGGCGTTCCTTTTGCCCGTGAATACGGCGGTTACCTTGCCAACCGTTCATTTGGTGGCGTGCAGGTGAGTCGTACTTTCTACGCCAGGGGTCAAACCGGTCAGCAGCTCCTTCTCGGTGCTTACGCTGCCCTCAACCGTCAGATTGCCGCAGGTACGGTCCAGAGCTATCCTCGCTATGAGATGCTCGACCTCGTGCTTGTAAATGGTCAAGCCAAGGGTATCATCGCCCGCAACCTCGTGACTGGTCAGCTTGAGAGATTCGGCGCACACGCCGTGATTATCGCTACAGGTGGTTACGGAAATGCTTACTTCCTTTCGACCAACGCTATGAACAGCAACGGTTCAGCTGCCGTTCAGTGCTACCGCAAGGGCGCATATTTTGCCAACCCCTGCTTCGCTCAGATTCACCCTACATGTATCCCCGTACACGGTGAGCAGCAGTGCAAACTGACACTTATGTCAGAGTCTCTGCGTAACGACGGCCGTATCTGGGTGCCTAAGAAACTCGAGGATGTGGAGAGACTCCGCCGCCGTGAGATCAAGGCTTCTCAGATTCCCGAAGAGGATAGGGATTACTATCTCGAGCGCAGATACCCTGCATTCGGTAACCTCGTCCCTCGTGACGTGGCTTCACGTGCCGCTAAGGAGAGATGCGATGCAGGTTTCGGTGTAAATGAGACCGGTAAGGCCGTGTTCCTTGACTTCGCAGATGCCATCAACAGACTTGGTCATCAGAGAGTGGCGGAGCGTTACGGTAACCTCTTCGATATGTACGAGAAAATCACAGCTTCATCCCCTTGGGAGGAGCCTATGATGATTTATCCTGCTATCCACTACACCATGGGCGGTATCTGGGTTGACTATGACCTTCAGACCACCATCCCTGGTCTGTATGCCATCGGTGAGGCTAACTTCTCCGACCACGGCGGAAACCGTCTCGGTGCTTCCGCTCTCATGCAGGGTCTTGCAGACGGTTACTTCGTAGTGCCTATCACTATCGCGGACTACCTCTCCAACAAGTTCTCCGAGCCTAAGACAGATGTCAATTCCAAGGAATTCGTCGAGGCCGAAAAGGCTGTGCAGCAGAGGATTGACAAACTCTTTGCTATCAATGGTACTGAGACAGTCGATTCTATCCACAAGAGACTCGGACACATCATGTGGGAGTATGTCGGTATGGCCCGTGACGAGGAAGGCCTCAAGAAGGCTATCGTTGAGATTAAGGAACTCAAAGAAGAGTTCTATAAGACCGTCAAGGTGCCCGGAGGACAGTACGAGTTCAACCAGGAGCTTGAAAAGGCCCTCAGACTTGAAGATTTCTTCGAAATCGGCTTGTTGATGGCTAATGATGCCCTTAACCGTAAGGAGTCTTGCGGTGGACACTTCCGCGTGGAAAGCCAGACCGAAGAGGGTGAGGCAAAGCGTGACGACAAGAATTACATGTATGTCGCAGCTTGGGAGTACAAGGGTGAGAACGAAGAGCCCGAACTCCACAAAGAGCCTCTTAACTACGAGTTTATCGAGGTCAAGACCAGAAACTACAAAGACTAGTCAGCAATGGAATTTAATCTTAAGATATGGCGTCAGAAAAACGCCAAGGCAAAAGGACATTTCGAGACCTATCATATCAGCGGCATCGAAGAGGATGCTTCATTTCTCGAAATGCTTGATATCCTGAACGAACAGCTTATCCGTCAGGGAGTTGATCCCGTGGCTGTGGAGAGAGGCTGCCAGAGCAGCGGTCCTGTGTCTTTCGACCACGACTGCCGTGAGGGCATCTGCGGTGCCTGCTCGCTTTACATCGACGGCCGTGCCCATGGTCCGGACGATCATGTGACTACATGTCAGCTCTTTATGCGTCACTTCAAGGACGGAGCTACCATTACCGTAGAGCCTTTCCGCAGCGCAGCTTTCCCTGTAATCAAAGACCTTGTAGTAGACCGTAGAGCTTTCGACAAGATTCTTCAGGCAGGCGGATTCGTCTCAGTCCGTACCGGCTCTGCTCAGGATGCCAATACTCTCCTTATCCCTCACGATCAGGCTGAAGAGAGCATGGATGCAGCAGCTTGCGTCGGTTGCGGTGCTTGCGTAGCTACCTGTAAGAACGGTTCTGCAATGCTTTTCGTTGCAGCCCGCGTCAGTTCTCTCGCTCTGCTTCCTCAGGGTCGTCCCGAGGCCAAGAAGAGAGCGGAGGCCATGGTCGCCAAGATGGACGAACTCGGATTCGGTAACTGTACCAATACCCGTGCCTGCGAGCTTGAGTGCCCTAAGGGTATCACTGTCGCTCACATCGCCCGTCTCAATCGCGAGTTCCTCAAGGCTCATTTCTCGAACTAATCGGGTAATACTCAATAATGAAAGACGGTCACATCATCTGTGACCGTCTTTTTTCATAAGTGCTTTATGTCCTGGGACTGTTTCAAATGGTCTGGCAATAAGTCGATATTAAAGTCTGATAACCTTTTGGTTGGCTTTGTTATTATTTGAAACAGAGTCTCTTACCAGAGGAAATTGTTGAACGGGTAGCGTCCGGCGTGGATTTCCGCGACCATTTTGTAGAGGTCGTTGCGGAGTTTGTCTATACCCATTTTCTTCTTTGCAGAGATGAATATGCAAGGGGATTTCTCGCTTGCTATCCAACTGTTCTTGAGGTCTTGGAGGGTGTAGTTATCCTTGCCTTTGGGTTCGAGTGAGAATTCGTCGTACTCCTTGTAGGTGTAGGAGTCGATTTTATTGAATATGACGTAGACAGGTTTGTCTGCCGCACCAATATCTTTCAAAGTCTGTTCAACCACCTTCATTTGCTCCTCAAAGTCCGGGGCGGTAATATCTACCACATGAAGCAGTATGTCGGCCTCTCTGACCTCGTCAAGGGTGCTTTTAAAGGCTTCTACGAGTTGTACGGGAAGTTTGCGTATGAATCCTACCGTATCGCTCAGCAGGAAAGGCACATTTTCTATGACTATCTTTCGTACGGTGGTGTCGAGCGTGGCGAATAGTTTGTTCTCTGCGAACACATCGGATTTGGCAAGCAGGTTCATCAGAGTAGATTTGCCCACATTGGTATAGCCTACGAGAGCGAGCCTTACGAGACTGCCTCGGTTGGATCTCTGGACGGACATCTGTTTGTCTACCTTCTTGAGTTCCTCCTTGAGGCGTGTAATCCTTTGCTTTACTATGCGCCTGTCCACCTCTATCTGAGTCTCACCCATACCGCCTCTGGTTCCGCGTCCGCCTCGTTGTCTCTCAAGGTGTGTCCACATGCCTGCGAGGCGGGGGAGCATGTAGTTGTAGCGGGCGAGTTCGACCTGCATCTTGGCGTATGAAGTCTTCGCCCTCTGGGCGAAAATCTCCAGAATCAGGCTTGTACGGTCTATAACTGCCGAAGTTTTGATGATTTTCTCGATGTTGCGCTGCTGCATTCCGCTCAGTTCATCGTCGAAAATCACGTAGTCAATCTCGTTTTCTTCGCAGTAGACGGCTATTTCTTCGAGTTTACCGCTACGTATATAGGTGGCATTGTCAGGTCTGTCTACCTTTTGGATGAATTTCTTGTCTCCAACGGCTCCTGCGGTCTCTGCAAGGAACTCCAACTCGTCAAGATATTCCTGTATCTTGCGTTCGTCTTCACCTTGCTTCACTATGCCTACGAATACGGCTCTTTCTTCTTTTTTGCTCTCTGTTTCGTACATGAATAATTCTTAGGTCTATTCGTAAACCATCACTAAAATTCCCATAATTGTTTCTTTAGTAGTTCATAGTGACAGTTTTATATAACGCTATATGGATATCATTATTTATGAAATATTCCATTCAAAAAAGGCCATCCTCAGCGGACGGCCTCCTGATATTCAGTCCTTTATAACTTACCTCAACTGGAAGTAAACAGGGAAGGTGTAGGTCACAGGGACAGCTCTGTCGCGCTGTTTTCCGGGACTCCACTTGGGCGAGCTGGATACTACTCTGACTGCTTCCTTGTCGATGGAAGGCTCCACGCCACGGATGACTTTCACATTGGTGACTCTACCGTCGGCTTCTACGCGGAACTGAAGCATTACACGCCCCTGTACACCGTTCTCCTTTGCGATTTCAGGATATACGAGTCGAGTTGCAACCCATTTTGAAAACTGGTTGGCATCACCGCCCATGAATGAAGGCTTGGTTTCAACCAACTGGAAGGGGATGGCTTCCTCTTCGATTTCCTCCTCTTCCGGACCTTCCACATAGTCCATGATTTCTACACCGAGATCATCGTCATCTTCGAGGTTGATGATGTTGTCATCAACCTTGACTTCGTCGTCCACGATGTCAATCTGGTCGGAAAGAACAGGGATTTTCGGAGCTTCGGGTGGCGGGGGAGGAGTCTCCTGGGTTACAGGTACGAATTCCTCTTCAATTACTTGCTGTGTGCCAGCGTCAAGCGTTGCCACTTGCTTTTCTGTGGTACCCACAGAGAATGCGAAGTAGACCACTGCGAGGGTAACTACGGCACCGAGTTCCACGAACAGCAACCTTTTGTTTTCAAGGTTTGCTTTCGGAGTCTTTTTAACTTCCATATCTTCTTTTGTGATTTATCAAATAGCTCCCAAAGTTAGGAATTTTTCTTTTTGATTCCAATTTTCTATGTGTGCTAATTTGAACATTATTGATTTTATATCAATTTGTCTTGATTTTTGTCGATAGTCGGGATTGTATTTTGTTTTCTTTGTTTGGTGAATATAAGTCAGATTCTTGCTACATTTGCGATGTATTAATGAATTTGAACCTATTTTGTAATGTCTGAAATTGTTTCGGAGAATAAAAATTCCGTAGCTGAAGTAGATGAGGATGTAGAACAGATCCATTCTGTGGGTAGAGCGAAAGGTTGGCTTGCTCTAAGTCCTCTGATTGTTTTCCTTATAATTTATTTTGTGTCTTCCGTGGTGGCGAAGGATTTTTACAAGGTTCCTATCGCTTCCGCTTTTCTTATCAGTTCCGTTTATGCTCTTTGTATATCTAAGGGGAAACTGAGTTCGAGAATTGAGACTTTTTCAAAAGGTGCAGGGGATAAGAATGTCCTGCTGATGCTATGGATATTTGTGCTTGCAGGGGCATTTGCTTCTACGGCGAAGGATATAGGGGCCATTGAGGCTACAGTTAATCTTACCCTCAAAATTTTGCCTTCGAATATGATTCTTGCGGGGCTTTTCCTTGCTTCATGTTTTATCTCGATGGCTGTCGGTACCAGCGTAGGCACTATTGTGGCTATAGTTCCTATAGCTTCAGAACTTGCTATCCAGACGGGACTTAACTTGCCTATGATTACCGCGATTATCGTGGGTGGGGCTTTCTTCGGTGACAACCTTTCTTTTATTTCGGACACGACCATAGCTTCGACTAAAACACAGGGATGTTCGATGTCCGATAAGTTCAAGGCAAATATTTGGATAGCGGGGCCTGCAGCCGTTATCGTGACCATTATCTACATCGTGCTTGGTGCTCAGTTGCCGACTGGATTGACGACGGAAGACGTGGAATTGGTTAAACTGATTCCTTATTTGCTTGTCATAGTACTTGCGGTGTCCGGGGTTAATGTACTTGTGGTTTTGACTCTTGGAATTGTATCTAATCTGATTATTGGCCTTGTTTGCGGCAATTTTGGTTGGATAGGATTTCTTTCTGCTATAGGTGACGGGATAGCGAGTATGGGAGACTTGATTATAGTAACTCTGCTGGCTGGCGGAATGCTTGAAGTAATCAGAAAGAACGGAGGGCTTGATTTTATTATAGAAGGATTGACTAAGACTGTCAAGGGGAAGCGTGGTGCTGGGCTATGTATTGCATGTCTGGTATCTATAGTGAATATCTGTACGGCTAACAATACCATTGCAATCATTACATCTGGAGGTATTGCCAAGGATATTACAAAGAAGTTTTCTCTCAATCCGGTCAAAACAGCCAGTATACTCGATACGTTCTCTTGTGTGATTCAGGGAATTATTCCTTATGGTGCGCAGATGCTTATGGCGTCGGGGTTGGCAGGTGTGTCTGCAGTTGCGATCATCCGTTATCTCTATTATCCCTTGGTTCTCGGGCTTGTTGCTATTTTGGCTATTCTGCTGGATTTCCCAAAAAAGTATTCAAGTTGTCGTTAGGCTCGGAATGATTTAATGAATCCCTGAAAGTTTTAGTATGGCTTTCAGGGATTTTTCTATTGGAAGTCGTAAAGATTCAGCCCTGTTTCAGGGTCGAAGCGGCGTCCTACTTTGGCGTTTGAAAGTTGTCTGATGGTGACTTCACATGCGCCGTTTACCGTTGCACAGAGCAGATGTCCGCCAATCATGCTGTAGTCTTCGCGTCCGAAACAGGCGTGCAGGTGTAGGTAGACTTTGCCGTCTTTCTCGGAGATATTGCCGAGCAGGGAAGCACATTCCATCTGTTCTTCGAAAGTCCTGTCTACATAGCACTTTGTGACGGGGTTGAGGAATCGCAGAGTGGCTGTATTGACTGCTCCTATGCCATCGATTAGCCCGCAATGGATGTTGTGCTCGTTGCAGAAGGTTTCGAGTGAGCTGACTATCTCGCAATGGTTGTCGATATTGATGACGAATGTATCTCCGTCTCTTGTGTAGCTGTACATGGTGTGATTGAATTTCTGCAAAAATAAAAAATATGATATAATTTTTGAGACGGAGAGTTTTGGGTGTGATTTAGTCGGATTGACTTTGATGTGTCACTGGATAGTCAAATTTATTTTTGGTTTGCGCGGTGATATTTTTATGATTGCTTTTTGACTGTCAAAGTAGTAAATTTGTAGCTTGGTCGGTTTGGAACTTTTTATTTCGCAGTGGAATGCTTTCGATTTTAAAAAGTTGTCGAAACTGGCGTGATTGAAAGAAAATATTTCAGATACTATGATAAGGTATTTTAATGAGGATATAGATTTTAATCTTAAAGGTAAAACGATTAACAATCGTTGGTTGAAGTTGGTCGCCGGCAGCGAAATGCGTAAACTCGGAGCTGTCAATATCATTTTCTGTTCAGATCCTTATATTCTTGATATCAATCTGAAATATCTCTCCCATGATTACTTCACTGATATTATCACTTTCGATTATTGTGAGGGTGATAAACTCAGCGGCGATCTTTTTATCAGCATAGATAGCGTGCGCGAGAATGCGGAATTTTATGGTGTAGAGTTTCGTGATGAACTTGATAGGGTAATGGTACATGGTCTGCTTCATCTCATCGGATATGATGACCATAGTGAGGAAGACATAGCTATGATGCGCTCAAAAGAGAACTATTATCTTTCACTTAGAGATAAGGCATGAAGACTGAGTATGATGTCATAGTGGTCGGCGGGGGACATGCCGGGTGTGAGGCTGCGATGGCGGCTGCAACGCTCGGTTCTTCTGTGCTTCTGCTTACTATGGATGCTCTTTCTTTCGCCAAGATGTCCTGCAATCCAGCTATCGGAGGCATTGCTAAAGGTCAGATTGTAAGAGAAATAGATGCTCTTGGAGGATGGACAGGCATAGTGACTGACCGCTCTACTCTGCAGTTTAGGATGCTCAATCGCTCCAAAGGACCCGCTATGTGGAGCCCCCGCGCGCAGTGTGATAAAATAGCTTTTAGTCAGCACTGGCGTGAAATACTCGTAAATACTTCTAATTTAGATATTTACGAAGATATTGCGGAATCTTTCCTCTTTGAGAATCGCGAAATTCGCGGCATTCGTACTGTAGGAGGTCAAATTTTTAATTCTCACGCGGTTGTTTTGACCGCTGGAACCTTCCTTGGCGGCAAAACTTTCATCGGGCGGCGGAGTTTTACAGGTGGGCGTTTGGGTGAGGAGTCTTCATATGGTCTAACCGAGCAGTTGATGAGTCTCGGTGTGCGGACCGGTCGTATGAAGACCGGCACACCTCCCCGCATCGATATAACTTCCGTAGATACTGATTCGCTTCCTCTTCAGTTCGGAGATGAGAGTCCTGAGAAATTTTCATACTCGGACGAGCCTTCGAGGGTTCAGCAAGAAAAGAAACAAATGTCTTGTTATATACTTCATACTAACGAGACTGTCCATGATATACTGCGTTCCGGATTTGAGGAGTCTCCTCTCTTTACCGGAATGATAAGTGGCAGGGGACCGCGTTATTGCCCCAGTATTGAAGATAAGTTGAGGGTGTTTCCGGATAAGACCGAGCATCAACTTTTCCTTGAGCCGGAAGGGGAGCATACCAACGAATATTACCTTCAGGGATTCTCTTCTTCTCTTCCTCTGCATATACAACTCGATGCTCTGCATTCTATCAGAGGAATGGAACATGCGAAGATTTATCGTCCCGCATACGCGGTGGAATATGATTATTTCGACCCGACGCAGCTTACTTCAGGACTCGCACTTCGTGGTTTCTCCGGACTCTATCTTGCCGGACAGGTCAATGGTACCACCGGTTATGAGGAGGCTGCTGCACAGGGGCTGATGGCAGGTATCAATGCGCACCGGTATTTGAGAGGGGAGGGTGAGTTCGTACTTGCCCGTGATGAGGCTTATATAGGAGTCTTGATAGACGACCTCGTGACTAAGGGAGTGGATGAGCCTTATCGTATGTTTACCTCGCGCGCGGAGTATCGTATACTTCTGCGTCAGGATAATGCCGACGAGCGGCTAACTCCTCTCGGATATAAAATTGGTTTGATTCCGCAGTCTCGTTATGAGTCCTGCACTCGTAAATATGCTGCGGTGAGCGAGCTTTTTGACTTTTGTGTCAGTCATAATTTAAAGCCAGAAATAGTCAATCCGTACCTTGTTTCCAAAGGTTCCTCGCTCATTTCTGAATCAAAGAAAATAGCTGATATTGCCGCGCGTCCAGAAGTGTCTTTGGGTGATTTACTCAATCTTGTTCCACGTGGAACAATCTATCCCAATGTGGTGATAGAGTCTGTTGAAATAGCAATCAGATATAGGAGCTATATTGACAGGGAACGGCGTAATGCGGATAAACTTCATCAGCTGGAAGACTTGCGTATACCGGAGAATTTTGACTTTTCCAAGGTGAGCGGCCTTAGTATAGAGTGTCGTCAGAAGTTTGAAAGATATAGACCTGTAACTATTGCCCAGGCGTCCCGTATATCGGGTGTGTCACCATCAGATATTTCAGTGCTTTTGGTTTATTTCGGGAGGTAGAATATGATTGATTACATTTCGGGAAAAATAGTGGAACTTATACCTACGCGTGCTGTTATTGATAATGGCGGCATAGGGTATTCTATTGAAATATCGCTCCAGACTTATGCAGTTTTGGAGGGAAAAAAAGAAGGAAAACTCTACATACATCATCATTTGCAGAGTAGTTCGGATACTGAGGATTTTTATGGATTCGCGTCCAAAGATGAGCGTGCTTTATTTGAGACCTTGCTTGCCGTATCCGGCGTAGGAGTCAATTCTGCGCGTATGATACTTTCTACTTTGACCGCTGATGAACTTCGTCAGGCGATTATCTCCGAAAATGTAACGCTTATTAAAAGTGTAAAGGGAATAGGCTTAAAGACAGCACAGCGTCTTATCCTTGAACTTAAAGATAAGATTGTGAAGGGCGGTGCTTCAGCTGACGTACAACTTGCAGTTCCTAATAATGCGGTGGTGGAAGAGGCTTCTGCGGCTCTTGTGATGCTTGGCTTTTCCAAACCTAATATCCAGAAGGCGCTGCAGGCTGTTATCAAGCAGAATCCAAATGCTAAAGTTGAAGATCTTATTAAGTCCGCTTTGCAGATTTTGTAGGATTAGTTCCCTACGATTTTGAGTTTTTTTAGGGAAATGAAATTATAAACCGCGGCTTTTGGTTGGGTGTAAGAGTCGCTTTGCCTGGGTTTAGTGCGGTTGTAATCGGCATAAATTGATTAAACAAATTTTAAAGTTCCACGTGGAACAATGACTATACAGGAATTTAGAAAACAATTCCCGGTACTTGACAGGGAAGTCTACAATAAGCCGCTTGTCTACCTCGACAGTGCTGCTACATCTCAGCGTCCTGCAAGCGTGGTGGAGATGCAGAGTTTGTTGGCTTTGCAGCATAATGCCAATGTGCATCGTGCCGTCCACAGGCTTTCTGCCGAAGCTACCGATGCTTATGAGAGTGCACGTGATGCGGTTCGTGAACTTATCAATGCGGAGAGCAGGGAGGAGATTATCTTTACCTCCGGGACTACGGCATCCATTAATCTCGTCGCTTGTTCGTTTGGAGAAAGATATATTTCCGAAGGAGATGAAATCATCATAGCGGAAAGCGAGCATCACTCGAATATAGTCCCGTGGCAGTTGCTCGCGGAGCGCAAGGGTGCACGCATCGTGATTCTCCCTCTTGATGATAATGGGAGGATAGAAGTTGAAAAACTGCCTTCTCTCATAACTCCCCGCACAAAGATAATTTGTGTAGCTCATGTGTCCAATGTGACAGGGCTTGTAGCGCCAGTGAATGAGATTATCAGAACGGCTCATGCCTCAGGCGTGAAGGTTTTGGTGGACGGAGCACAGGGTATAGTGCATCAAGTTCCTGACGTACAGAAACTTAATTGTGATTTTTACGCTTTTTCCGCTCACAAGATGTATGGTGCTACAGGTGTGGGAGTACTGTATGGAAAAAAATCGCTTTTGGATGATATGCCTCCGTTTATGGGAGGCGGTGAGATGATAGACAAAGTGGACTGGGAGCAGAGTACATTTGATATATTGCCTTATAAGTTTGAAGCGGGCACACCGAATTTCAATTCAGTCCCGACACTTGTGCCGGCTTCGGAATTGCTTAAGCTGACTCAGAGTGATGCTGAACTTATATCTCAGATTGAAGATATTAAATCCTTTGTGTATCAAAGTCTTATCTCTGATGATAGGGTGCAATTGAGGGGTGTTTGTGACGATTTGTCGTTCAAGACTCCCATATTTTCATTTAATGTGAAAGGTGCGCATCACGAGGATCTTGCCCAACTGCTCGACAAAATGGGCTATGCGCTTCGTTCAGGACATATGTGTGCGCAGCCTCTTATGCGGCATTTTGGTGTGAGCGGCATGCTTCGGGCATCATTTGCTCCTTATAATACGATGCAGGAGGCTGAAGGTTTTATAGCGGCTCTCGACAGAGCTATCAAGATGTTGACAGTATGAAAAGTTTAGAAGAAACAAAAAGTGATATCATAGAGGATTTTTCTCTCTATGATGATTGGCTCGACAAATACGAATATATCATAGAACTCGGCAAGAACCTGCCTCCTTTCCCGGAAAGCAAGAAGACCGATGACCGACTCATCGACGGATGTCAGTCACGCGTGTGGTTGGACTGTGAACTCAAAGATGGGAAGATATGGTTCAGTGCCGACAGCGATGCACTTATCACCAAGGGGATAATCTCTCTCTTGGTAGGGGTGTATTCCGGTCGCGAGGCGCATGAAGTGGCAGATGATGATTTTTCATTTGTCAAGGAGATAGGGCTACTTGAAAATCTCTCGCCTACGCGCGCCAATGGCCTTGCTTCTATGATATCAACTATCAAAACTCTCGCACGCAACAATGGATAACAACAATAATAATGTCCTCACACCAGAGGATGTGAAAGAACTTACTCCGCTCTATGACGCGGTGGTGTTGGCTCTCAAACAGGTCTATGATCCGGAAATCCCTGTAAATATCTACGACCTGGGACTGATTTACGAACTGAACATAGATAAAGCCCATGACGTGCACATACTCATGACATTTACCGCCCCCAACTGTCCTATGGCGGACGAGGTAATAAACGATGTCAAAAGAGGCGTGGAACTCACTCCCGGCATAAACTCCTGCACGGTAGATCTTACTTTCGAGCCTGCATGGGATATGTCACTGCTCTCGGACGAGGCGCGACTTGCCCTCGGTATGGATCCCGATTTCGATGACTAAGGAAGTATATTTGGCTTTAGGAACCAATATGGGGGATAGGGGTGCCAATCTCAAATGTGCGCTCGGACTCCTTAATGACGCCTTTGGAGTGCCATATACCGCCTTGTCTTCATTCTATGCCAATCCTGCGCAGGGTTTTGAAGGAGAGGATTTCCTTAATGCCGTGGTGCTCTATGATTTGGCTATTGAACCGCTTCGGATTCTGGAGATATGCAAGGATGTCGAGCGGCAGATGGGCAGGGTAGGAGGCGGTATACGCTACGATTCGCAAGGAAGGCGCATATACCATTCCAGAGTGATAGATGTTGATGTACTGCTGATAGGAAATCTGCATATCGATACACCTGTCCTTATGGTGCCTCATCCGAGGATGAAAGAAAGAGATTTCGTAATGATTCCCCTTCGGGAAATATACGGCGGAATTTTGTAAATTTGTGGCCGCTTGCGTAGGCTCTCATAAGACGCGTTTCTTATGTGGCCTTAATATGAAAAGATTATTAAATTTTCTTAACGATATGACTCAGGAAGAAGTTTTCAAAGTGCTTGTCGCACACTGCAAGGAGTATGGATTCATATTCCCTTCCAGCGAGATTTATGATGGACTTGGCGCAGTCTATGACTACGGCCAGTTAGGTGTTGAACTCAAGAACAACATCAAGCAATATTGGTGGAACGCGATGACCCGTCTCAACGAGAACATCGTCGGAATCGACTCCTGCATCTTCATGCACCCCAAGATTTGGGAAGCATCAGGACATGTGGCAGCTTTCAACGATCCTCTCATCGACAATAAGGATTCGAAGAAGCGTTATCGTGCAGATGTGCTGATTGAAGATTTCCTCGCCAAAATCGAAGAAAAAATCAATAAGGAAGTCGAGAAGGGCCGCCGTAAGTTCGGTGAGAACTTCGATGAGGCTCAGTTCCGCGCCACCAATCCCAATGTACTTCGCGAGAAAGCCAAATACGATGCCGTGCACGAAAGATATGTCGCTGCCGAGCAGGCTAATGACCTTACTGAGTACAAAAACATCATCGTAGAGAACAATATTGTATGCCCCATAAGCGGAACTTGCAACTGGACAGATGTCAGACAATTCAATCTGATGTTCAAGACTGCTATGGGAAGCACTTCGGACAGCACCATCTACCTCCGTCCGGAGACTGCGCAGGGTATCTTCGTGAACTACCTCAATGTGCAGAAGACAGGTAGAATGAAACTGCCTTTCGGTATTGCCCAAATCGGTAAGGCATTCCGTAATGAGATTGTAGCCCGTCAGTTCATCTTCCGCATGAGGGAGTTCGAGCAGATGGAGATGCAGTTCTTCATCAAGCCCGGTACTGAACTTGACTGGTTCGCCAAATGGAAAGAGCAGAGAATGAAATGGCATATCAATCTCGGCATGGGTTCGGAGAACTACCGTTTCCACGACCATGAGAAACTTGCCCACTATGCCAATGCAGCTACCGACATCGAGTTTAACTTCCCCTTCGGATTCAAGGAACTTGAAGGTATCCATAGCCGTACCAACTTCGACCTTTCCAACCATCAGAAATACTCCGGAAAGAAAATCGAGTACTTCGATCCGGACGAGAACCGCTCCTATACTCCTTATGTCATAGAAACTTCCATCGGTGTGGACCGTATGGTGCTCGCAGTACTCAGCCACTCCTTCAAAGAGGAGAAACTCGACAACGGAGAGACCCGCACCGTACTCGCAATCCCCGCACCTCTCGCGCCTGTCAAGGCTGCCGTGCTTCCTATCGTGAAGAAAGACGGTCTGCCTGAGTTCGCGCAGAAGATTGTGGACGATTTGAAGTACGATATCAACTGCCAGTACGAGGAAAAGGACTCTATCGGCAAGAGATACCGCAGACAGGACGCCATCGGTACTCCTTTCTGCATTACCGTAGACTACGAATCACTCCAGGACAACTGCGTCACCGTCCGTGACCGCGACACTATGGAGCAGATCCGTATCCCCGTAGCCGAACTTCGTCGCTATATCCTCGAGAGAGTTGACCTCAATAATCTTCTGAGGAGGCTCTAATGGCATCACAGGATACTTTCGCATCACTCGGCAAGCACGAAGCCATACTAAAACTCTACGAAGGAACGCCCTATAAGCCCCTGCATGGGGCTATGGGGTTCGATTCCTCCGTCAGGTCAAGGGTTTTCACTGCATCCAAGCTGCTCCTTGAAGGAGTGGACTTCGATCTGGTGTATTTCCCGCTTCAGCATCTCGGTTACAAATCAGTCATAGAGGTAAGTGCACAGCTTACGGCGGCACTTGCCCATCCTCGCCTTCTCTCGGTCACTCTCGGCATTTCCGCGAAGCTTGATTATGAACAAATCAAAGAACTTTGGAGCGGAGTCGTGAGCGGAGCCAAGGAAATGGGATACAAAGATATCGCTCTTGATCTCCAACCTTCCCGTAACGGACTGACTATCGCAGTGGCGGCCTCCGGAGAGACATCCGAGCTTACTGCCAAACGCCAGCCCAAACCTCATAGCAAGGATCTTATCTGCGTATCGGGACCTCTCGGTGCTGCCTACATGGGACTCAGCCTTCTCGAAAGAGAAAAACTGCGTTTCGAAAAAGGTGGAAGCGGCAACAGCGAGGCTCTCGAAGAGTTTAAAATGCTCGTCGGAGCATATCTCAAGCCTGAACTGAGTGCACATATCGTAGATGCGATAGAGGAAAGTGAAATCTATCCTGCGTGCGGAGTGTGTGTGGACAAAGGACTCTCGGAAGCCGTTATGTCAATATGCGAACAAAGCGGTCTCGGAGCCAAAATCTATGCTGATAAACTCCCGTTTGAAGGAGGTACGTTCACACTTGGCGAGCAGATGGATATAGATCCTGTATCCGCTGCCATGAACGGAGGAGACGACTTGAGGATTCTATTTGTAGTGCCTATACTCGAAGCCGAGAAATTCCGTAAGGATTTCCAGACATTTGACATCATAGGTCATCTTGCCCAAAGCGAAGTCGGTTCAGTGCTTGTCACGCCTGACGGAGTGGAACTGCCTCTTAAGGCACAGGGACGCTAAGAAGTTGGGACACCGGATTGAAATCCGGCATTTAAACAACTTCTGAATCAATAGGAAAATCAGCTTCTGCAATGTCGTTCGTTCATCTCCATCTCCATACCCAATACTCTATCCTTGATGGTCTTACCAATATCAAGGAACTCTTTGCCCGTGCCCGAGAACTCGGTATGCCCGCGGTCGCCATTACCGACCACGGCAATATGTACGGCGTCGCGGAGTTCCTCAAATGGGGGTTTGACAAGTCCAATAAAGACAAGGATGGCAACTTGATAGTCAAGCCCATAGTCGGATGCGAAATCTATGTTACGCGCCACTATGACCACAAACTTCATGATGCCGAGCATAGGAAATACTATCACCTGATTCTTCTTGCTAAAGATTACGAGGGCTACAAGAATCTGATGAATATAGTATCCACTGCCCATGTGGAAGGTATGTATTATAAACCCCGTGTAAGCCACGAGGTTGTGGAGAAATACCACGAGGGTCTGATTTGTTCCGGAGCCTGCCTTGCAGGTGAAATTTCCCAGAATGTCCTCAACGGGGACATGGATGGAGCACGCAAGGCTGTACAATGGTTCAAGCGTGTTTTCGGAGACGATTTCTATCTTGAAGTCATGCTTCACAAGACTCAGGTCCCTGGGCTTGGATTGGACCTGTACGAGAGTCAGAAAATGGTCAACGAAGGCATATTCGCCCTTGCAGAAGAGACCGGAACCAAAGTCATAGCGACTAACGACGTACACTTCCTCAATGCTGAAGACGGTCCTGCACATGACAGACTCATCTGTATCACGACCAATGCTGATGTCTCGGATCCCAAGAGAATGCGCTACACCCAGCAGGAGTACCTCAAGAGCGAGGAAGAGATGCTGGCACTCTTCCCGGACCACCCGGAAGCTATTGCTAACACGCTTGAGGTAGCGGACAAAATAAAGGCATACCAGATTACCCGTCCTCCAGTACTTCCCAAATTCAACATTCCAGAGGAATTTGTGGCGCGAAAGGACGAATATCTGAGCCTATATGCCGACATCATAGAGAACGGGAAATATTCGACATCCAAGGACAAGACCAAGAAAGAGTACCGCGGAGATGATTTCTGCCTGTCTGTGGCATATCTCTGCTATTTGACATACGAAGGTGCGAAGGAGCGCTACGGAGAGACTCTCAACGAGGAGCAGTCTTCCCGTATAGACTTCGAGTTGAAGACTATATCGTTCATGGGTTTCCCGGACTATTTCCTTATAGTTCAGGATTATATAGCCGCTTCACGCCGTGCTGGATACCTCGTGGGACCCGGGCGTGGTTCGGCGGCAGGTTCCGTGGTAGCTTATTGCTTGAAAATCACCAATCTCGACCCTATCAAATATCAGCTCCTGTTTGAGCGTTTCCTCAATCCGGACCGTATCAACATGCCTGATATCGATGTTGACTTCGAGAATCTCACGTTTGCACACGAATATGTGGAGCAGACCTACGGGGCGGACCATGTTTCGCGTGTCATCACATATGGTACGATGGCTGCCAAGAGTGCAATTAAGGACGTGGCGCGTATCAGCGGTTTGTCTATTGACGACTCCAACAGGCTCACTAAAATGGTTCCCGACAAGCTCAGCGAAAAGGTTGAGTGCGAATATCTTTTCAATCCCAAACTTGATGAGCTTAAGTCAGGGTTTAAAGTTGTGGAGAGGGACGAAGATGCCGATGATCCTGACAATCCCGGAACTAAAATCAAGGTTCACAAGACATATCAGGTCGGAAAGGAGGACAAGGATGTCAAAATCAACTTGAAGAACTGCCTTCGCCTCGTTCCCGAACTTAAAGATGAAGCGGAGAATGGTTCTGAAGTCTGTAAGGATGTCCTCCGTTACGCCAAAAGGCTTGAAGGCACCGTGCGTCAGGTTGGACAACATGCCTGTGCCACGATTATCGGCCCGAGCGATCTTACACAACATATCCCCATCTGCCTTTCCAAGGATAAGGAGACGGGACTTGATGTCTGGACTTCCCAATATGACGGGCACTACATCGAGAGTGTGGGAATGCTCAAGATGGACTTCCTCGGACTCAACACCTTGTCTATCATACATAAGGCCCTTGACAATATCAAAGAGCGTCACGGCTTGGATATAGACATTGAGAAAATCCCCATCGACGACGCTCCCACATACGCCCTTTACGGCAGGGGAGACACGACTGCGGTGTTCCAGTTTGAATCTGACGGCATGCGCACCTGGCTTCAGAAACTCCATCCGGAGAGATTTGAAGACCTGATTGCAATGAATGCCCTCTATCGTCCGGGGCCTATGGACTACATTCCGGATTTCGTGGACCGTAAGCTCGGGGTTAAACCTATCGAATACGACCTTCCGGAGATGGAAGAATACCTCTCCGATACATACGGAATTACGGTTTATCAGGAGCAGGTGATGCTTCTCTCCCAGAAACTCGCCGGATTCACCAAAGGTCAGGCTGATACATTGCGTAAGGCAATGGGTAAGAAGCTGATATCGGTGATGATGGAGCTGAAGGAGAAGTTTATGCAAGGCGGCATTGCCAACGGGCATCCTGAGAAAACTCTCGACAAGATATGGAAGGACTGGGAGAAATTCGCCCAATACGCATTCAATAAGTCCCACGCGACCTGCTATGCTTGGGTCAGCTATCAGACAGGATGGCTCAAATGCCACTACACGGCTGAATTCCTCGCCGCCAACCTTTCCTGCAATCTCTCCAATATGGAAGAGATCAAGAAAATCATGGCGGACTGCAAACTCCATAAGATTAAAGTCCTTAACCCCGATATCAACGAGTCTGTATCCGACTTTACGGTCAATAGGGACGGCAATATCCGTTTCGGACTCGCAGGTATGAAGGGTTTCGGTGCCAACGTTGTCGATTCCATACTTCGTGAGAGGGAAGAAGGCGGATTGTTTACAGATATCTGGGATTTTGTAGAAAGGATGGCGGAATCCAATGCTAAAGACCCACGCAATAATGCCGCCATCAACCGACGTTCCCTCGAAACCTTGATTTACGCGGGTGCGTTTGACTCCATGGGCTACAAGAGGACACAGTTCTTCACTGCAGCCAAGGACGGAGGGGACCTTTTCATAGACGAATTGGTACACTACGGAGACCTTTTCAGACTTGATTCGCAGAATAACTGTGCTTCACTTTTTGGTGATTCAGAGGAACTTAAGCCAGTCCGTCCGGAACTTCCTCCTATGCCGGAGTATGAAGAGACGCTCAATCTACTTCAGCGCGAGAAAGAAGTGGTCGGAATGTTCCTTTCGTCCCATCCTCTCGACCGTTATGCTTTCGAGATGACGACATTTACAAATGCAGCATTGTCGGATATCCCAGCTATAGTGCAGAAATCCCAGGAAAGCCAGTCGGGGACAAAACTTTCCTTGGGCGGAATAGTCACTTACATAGAGAACGGTACGACGCGTAGTGGCACACCTTCACTTAAAGTCACGCTGGAAGATTACTCCGGGCAGTATGTGATGGCATTTTTCGGTAAAGCCGTGGAGATGTTCAGACCAAAGGTAGACCTGCACGCTGCCGTATATGTCACTGCGGAAGTGAAACCCCGTTTCCGCGGGAAGAAAGCCCCGGAAGACAAGTCTCCGGACGAATATGAGTTCAGGGTATCGGATATCAGCCTCTTGGGTAACCTTTGTGAAGTCATGCTTAAGGGACTGCGTCTTGAAATTGAAGACACTGCCATAACCCCTGAGTTGCGCAAGGCCCTCATCAAAGCTGTTAAGGGTAACAAGGGGCCCACTACACTCTCCATTATGGTCATCAGCAAGGCTCACAAATGGGCTCTCGAACTTAATTCCAAGAAGTATTGCGTGAAGGTGGGGGAGGCTTTACTCAACGAACTCAAAGCCCTCGGCATTCCCTATAAGGCCATTATGTAGATTTCTTTGGTTTTTTATTATCTTGTCTGCGAATTGTATGAGACACGCATTGCTTTCAGATTCGGAGCCAAGGCCGCTTGAATTCTATCTTGCCATGGAAGAATATATCGCTGAGCATATCAGCGAAGATGTCTTTTTCCTTTGGCAGACAGGTCCTACCGTCATATTCGGAAGAAACCAGATCGCAGAAGCGGAGGTCAATCTCCCTTATTGCGCGGAGCGTGGCATACGCGTTGTGCAGCGCAAGAGTGGAGGCGGATGCGTGTATTCGGATGAAGGTAATATAATGCTCTCATACATAACCCGTGATACTGGGGTGGAGAAGGTATTTGCCCGTTATCTTGATATGGTATGCAGTGCTCTCAATGATTTGGGGCTGCCTGCAGTGAGTTCCAGCCACAATGACATCCTCGTGGATGGGAGTAAGGTGTCCGGCAATGCTTTCTTTGTGCTTCCAAATGCAAGCATAGTCCACGGTACAATGCTTTATAACACTGATTTCACCGAACTTGCCAAAGCCATAACCCCTTCTCAAGCGAAACTTGCCAAGCATGGAGTCCAATCCGTAAGGCAGCGCGTTGGCAATCTCCGCGACCTTGGTCTGACACTTTCCGTAAAAGATTTCAAAACAGCTCTTATAGACAGGTTCTGTGATTCGGAACTTGTATTGGGAAGTGAAGATATAGCGCAAATTGAGCGCATCGCACAGCAATATCACATAATTATACCATAATCCATGGAAGAAAATCTCAAGAAAACATGTCTGTATGACAGTCATGTCGCACTCGGAGCTAAAATGAGCCCGTTTGCGGGATATATGATGCCGATTCAGTACAATGGCATTACCCCGGAACATCTTGCCGTAAGGGAAAAGGTCGGTATGTTCGACGTGTCCCACATGGGCGAGATTTTTGTGAGTGGGGCTGACGCGCTGCGATTCCTCAATCATGTATTTACCAATGATTTGACCAATATGACAGAAGGGGAGGCGCTATATGGAATGATGCTCTATCCGGACGGAGGGACTGTAGATGATTTGATAATCTACAAGACTTTCGAGGATGGAACTTATCTTGCCGTGGTCAATGCTTCCAATGTCGACAAGGATTATGAGTGGATGCTCGGCAATGCTGCAGGATTCGATGTCAAGATTGACAATCAGTCAGATGAGTGGGGTCAGATTGCAGTGCAAGGCCCGGATTCAGAGCGTGTACTTGTGGAAATCCTGGGCTTGGAATGTGCATCTCGGATTGCCTTTTACCATTATGAAGAAGCACAATGGGACGGTGCGAGAATACTCGTCAGCAGGACTGGATACACGGGTGAGGACGGATTTGAACTCTATACCGATGTGCCTTCAACTATTAAACTTTGGAATAAACTGCTTGAAGCAGGTGTTGTCCCTTGCGGACTTGGCTGCAGGGATACTCTCAGGTTCGAGGCGGGACTGCCTCTCTATGGCGATGAATTGAGTGAGAATATCTCTCCTGTCACGGCGGGATTGTCGATGTTCTGCAAGCTCGACAAGGAAGAGTTTGTCGGTAAAGAGGTGATTGCGCAGCAGAAGGCGGACGGCACGCCGGAGAAACTCGTCGGCATTGAAATCGAAGACAAAGCTATCCCTCGTGCCGGGTATCCGGTTGAACTTGAGGATGGTACTCAGGTTGGAGTGGTGACTACGGGCTATCATTCCATTTCGCTCGACAAGAGTATCTGCTTTGCGCTTGTGGCACGCGAATACTCCGCGCTTGGTACACCGCTCCATATCCGCATACGCAAGAAAACCTTCCCCGGCAAGGTAGTCAAGAAAAGATTTTATCAAACCAATTACAAAAAATAATACGCTATGTCTAAGGTAATCAAAGGTTTGCTCTATAGCGAATCACACGAATGGGTCAAAGTTGAGGGCGATGTCGCCACCATTGGAGTTTCCGACTTCGCACAGTCCGAGATGGGTGACATCACTTATGTAGATATACCTGAAGAGGGTGATGAACTTAGCCAGGGAGAGGACTTCGGCGCCCTCGAAAGCGTCAAGGCTTCAAGCGAACTGTATTCGCCGGTAAGCGGAAAGGTGGTTGAGGTCAATACTGCTCTCGAAGATGACCCCGCACTTGTCAATGAAGATCCGTATACCAACTGGATTATAAAGGTGGAACTCAGCGACAAGGGTGAACTTGAGTCTCTGATGGACGCGGAGGCATACGAGGCTTCGATAGCTTAAGGGTTTGTCCCTGAATCTATCTTAACTGATTTTTATAATATGAATACATTTGCATATTTCCCTCATACCGACTCTGATGTGAGGGAAATGCTTGAGCGTATCGGTATATCTTCGCTTGAAGAGTTGTACTCCGATGTGCCCGAAGAATTTATTTATAAAAGGGAATATAATCTTCCAGATGCTCTTTCTGAGCAGGAGATAAGAGACTTTTTCGCATCTCTTGCCGCCAAGAACTCCGATCTAAAGGTGTTTGTGGGAGAGGGAGCATACGACCACTACACTCCTGCGGTCATACCTTATCTGATTTCGAGGAGCGAATTTCTGACTGCATACACTCCATATCAGAGTGAAATCTCACAGGGAACTCTGCGCTATATCTTTGAGTATCAGAGTATGATATGTTCTCTTACGGGACTTGATGTAAGCAATGCCTCCATGTACGACGGTCCTACGGCCGCGGCTGAAGCCGTGCGTATGGCCCTTGCCTGTACCAAGAAGAAAGACACGGTGCTTATCTCCGCCTCCCTTCTGCCCCAGTTGCGCTCGGTGCTTGACACCTATGCTTCCTATGCCGGTATCAAACTCAAGGAAATCGCATTGGACGAAGGTCAGACTTCTCTTTCTTCGCTCTCTGAACTCATCTCGGAGGGTGGTGTGGCGGCGGCAATAGTCCCTCTGACCAACCGCTTCGGCATAGTGGAGGACTTGAGTGGATTTGCGGATGCTTTGCATAATGACAAGGCATTGCTCGTGACATACTGCGACCCGTCCACTCTTGGAGTACTCAAGAGTCCTGCCCAGTGGGGTGCGGACATAGCCGTAGGGGACGGACAGTCGCTCGGGCTTCCTATGATGTACGGCGGGCCGTATGTGGGTTTCCTCGCGTGTAGAAGCGAATATATGCGCAAACTCCCAGGGCGTATAGTAGGGCAGACCACAGATAAAGACGGCAAGCGCTGCTATGTGCTTACGCTTCAAGCCCGTGAGCAGCATATACGCCGTCAGAAAGCAACTTCCAATATCTGCTCCAATGAGTCTCTGATGGCTCTCTTTGTGACCATTTACCTTTCGGTGATGGGTCCGCAGGGTCTTAGGGAGGTGAACGAAAAGTCTTGTGCCGGAGCGCATTATCTGCACAAAGAACTGCTCTCTACCGGTAAATTCACCGAGGTATTCCCGGCGCGTCCTTTCCTCAAAGAATTTGTCTTGAAATATGACGGTGATGTAGAGAAACTGCGTTCTGCGTTTAAGAAAGCCGGCTTCTTCGCCGCATATCCGAGTAAGGAGGGCTATCTGTCGTTCTGCGTCACCGAGAAGAGGACCAAGGAGGAAATCGACGCTCTTGTCGCAGTTGTAAAAGCGGAAACTGCCAAGGAGGCTGTCTAACAGCAGCTCTTTAAAGGTTAAAATCTAACTTTTCAATCTGAAATGAAATACTACGACCGCCTTATATTTGATATTTCCAAGAAAGGACGCAGGGCTTACACCCTCCCGTTAGCGGCTTACGGTGCATCCTTGGAGGGCATTCCTGCGGGTCTTCTGCGGCAGGACGAACCTTGCCTTCCCGAAGTCAGTGAAGCCGATCTGGTCAGACACTATACCTGCCTATCACAGATGAATTTCGGAGTGGACAGCGGATTCTATCCTCTCGGCAGCTGCACCATGAAATACAATCCCAAAATCAACGAAGAGATAGCTTCCATGCCTTCTCTGCAGGGATTGCATCCGCTTCAGGATGAAGACAGCGTGCAGGGTGTACTCGAAGTCTACTACGAGATGGACAAGGCACTCGCCTCCATCACGGGGATGAAGCATTTCACTTTTGCACCTTGCGCCGGAGCACATGGAGAACTGACCGGACTTATGATAATGCGGGCATACCATGCTTCGAGAGGGGACTTCGCCCGTACTAAAGTGATAGTTCCGGATAGCGCCCACGGTACCAATCCCGCTTCCGCCGCCGTCTGCGGACTCGACATCGTAGAGGTGAAATCAGGTCCTGACGGACTTGTGGATGTGGAGGCTCTCAAACCTCTTCTCGGGGCTGACATCGCCGGCATCATGATGACCAACCCCAATACTCTCGGACTCTTTGAGAAAAACATAGCAGAAATAGCTGCTCTCGTGCACGAATGCGGAGGCTTGCTTTACTACGACGGAGCCAATATGAATCCTCTTCTCGGTGTCGTCCGTCCTGGGGATATGGGCTTCGATATCATGCACTTGAACCTGCACAAGACATTCTCTACGCCCCATGGCGGCGGAGGCCCGGGCTCGGGTCCGGTGGGAGTTTGTGAGAAACTGGTGGACTTCCTGCCCGTACCTCGTGTGGTGAAACTTGAAGACGGCACTCTGCATATTGTCCGTGACAGCGCGACTTCCGCGGGGCAGGTGTCGGGATTCATGGGTAACTTCGGAGTCATATTGAAAGCTTATACCTATATCCTGATGCTCGGAAAGCAGCATATTGCGCTTGCAGGCAAGTTGGCTACCCTTAATGCCAACTACATCAAGGAGTGTCTCAAGGATGCCTACAAACTTCCTATAGATTCGGTATGCAAGCATGAGTTTGTCTTTGACGGGCTTATAGATGACGGTGCGTCCACCGGTAAATCTCCTGCCACCACACTCGATGTCGCCAAGCGTCTGCTTGACTTCGGATTCCATGCGCCTACGATTTATTTCCCCTTGCTTTTCCATCAGGCATTGATGATAGAGCCCACGGAGACGGAGTCAAAGGAGACAATAGACGAGTTCGTGAAAGTGATGCATGAGATTGCGCGTGAAGCTGCAGAAGACCCTGACATACTGCATTCCGCTCCGCACAATACCCCTGTCAGCCGTCCTGACGAGACTACGGCAGCCCGTACCCCCGTGCTGAAATGGCAGGATGCGGCGTTTGAAACCGCTTGAGTTAATACTGTTTCAGAGTAATAGTTATATTACATTTGTATTGCCATTATGAAATTGATAATAATCGGTGCCGGTCCAGGCGGATATGAGACCGCGATTGAGGCAGCACGACAAGGCATTGAGACAGTGTTGATAACAGATGGGCCTCTGGGGGGAGTGTGCCTTTCGGAGGGGTGTATTCCCACCAAGACGCTGTGTCACTATGCTGAGTTGGTCGAGCAGGTACACAAAGCTTCTTTGCATGAGATAACTTCCGAAATGGGATTTGATTTCTCTAAAATCATGGCCCGCAAGGGAGAAGTTGTTACTCAACTGCAGGGAGGCATAGCTCAGATGCTTAAACATAAACTGCTTACCGTAGTGTATGGTACGGCACGCTTCAAGGATGCCCATACGGTTGAGGTACTTCCCGACGGGGAGGTATTCGAGGCTGATTATATAATCATTGCAAGCGGCTCCGTATCCGCTTCATTGCCTGTAGAGGGTAGGGAACTTCCAGAGGTCATCACATCCCGCGAGGCTCTGTCTCTCGATGAAGTTCCTTCCCGGCTTGCCGTCATAGGAGGCGGGGTCATAGGGCTTGAACTCGCATCCATATTCCGCAGTTTCGGGTCGGAAGTGACGGTGCTGGAGTATGCCCCGAGGATTCTGCCGAGATTTGACGCGGAACTTTCCAAACGGCTCAAACTTGCTCTTGGCGCGCGTGGAATCCGCATTGAGACCTCCGCCGAAGTCAAACGCATCTCTCAAAGCCAAGATGCCCTCGGTGTTACTTTTGAAACCAAAAACGGAGAATTGTGCGTTGAGGCGGACAAGGTGCTGATGGCAGTCGGCCGCAGACCCAATGTAGAGTCGCTCAATCTTCAGGACATAGGAGTAGAGTTTAGCCGCAAGGGCATAGCCGTGGACTCGAATATGCAGACATCCGTCAGCGGAGTGTATGCCATAGGTGATGTGACGGGCGGGATGATGCTTGCCCATGTTGCCACATTCCAAGGCAAAAAAGTCCTCGCCCACATACTCGGTCAGCAGGATATTATAGATCTTGACAAAGTGCCTGCGGCGGTATTCACTATCCCTGAGGCTGCGTGCATAGGTCTAAGTGAAGAAGATGCCAAGGAGCGGGGTATAGCCGTCAAATGTTATAAGTCTCGCTTTGCTGCCAATGGCAAGGCGGTGTCCATGGACGAGACGGAAGGGTTCTGCAAGATAGTATGTGATGCTTCTTCCGGACTTATATTGGGGGCGCACATACTGGGAGCGCATTCGTCCGACCTCATACATGAGATAGCGGCGTTGATGCGCACAGGCGGAGATATTTCCGCCCTGCGTTCTATGATTCACGCACATCCCACGCTCAGCGAAATTCTCCTCGCCGCAGCATAAAATTCTGCTATCTGATAACAATAATGGGGTGGACTAAAAGGCATTAGTCCGCCCCATTTTGTTGATTACGCTTGTGTTATTCGGTATAGGTGAATGTCAATTCGACATCATCTATTCTCCAGTTTCCACTTGAATTTGTTGCAACAAAAAGCACTGCAAAGTAGCCTGAACACTCAGCAAATTCAAACTCTGTCCCGGTTTCAATTTTGTGACCCTGAGTGCCTTTGGTAAGATTCATCTGAGAGAAATCAGTCCCATCAGTTGAGTATAGAAGATAAACCTCGGTGCTGTTTTGGTTGGCTCCTGCTCCTATTGTGTAAGAAATCTTCGACACATTGGAAAGGGCTGTCGTATTTGCAAATGCAGAAGCTATGCTTGAATTTGTTACAGGGGATACGGCATATTTGCTGTAGGATGAAAGTGTGCAATTATTTCTATTTTTACTATTAGTACCTATAGACTTGTTGTTGCCACCAAATGTGATAATCCAATCAGATGTTTCGTATGCCTTATACGCGGAGTTGTTGACAATGTCGTTTGATCTGACTGTAAAGGTCTTCGTTACTGCAGCGCTTCCGCCTTCTCTTTGATTGACATATACGACTACATCTTCCGCTCCTGCGTATTTAAGGGTGATGGACCCTATTCTTGCTTCAGCGCCATCATCCTGTGCTGCAACCTTGAATGATACGGTGCCTTCAGTGCTGTGGTCAATATCGGTAATCCATGAGTCGGTAGTCTCCGCGTTGATAGTTGCCTCTGTGGGATTCTCAATAGAATATGAAATCGAGTAGACACCACCGAGGCCTGCAACCGACATGGGATTGTCTGAACTGACCTTGATTGTAGGAACTGCTACATAAGTTCCTGCTTTGACGGCAAGATTTCTGATGTAACCGCGCTTTCCGTTAATCTTGATTGTGATGGTAGAGTTTGCATTTGCGGGATTGCAATTCACATAGTAGGTCTCGAAATCTGTAGTCAGAGCAGGTGACTCATAAACTTTGGTCCCGTCTACTTGAATTTCCAATCTTGAATTGTCTGCTTTCCCAGTTCCGTCGTTAGTCCAAGTCTTGGCATCGATGGCTATGTGGAATGCGGAAGAAAGATCAATTCCATTTGTCGTGATTTCGCCACGGTCGTTACTTGATCCAAGTTTGATTCCGCCTTTGCCCATATATGCTGTAGAAACGGAATTGTATATTTTCTTTGTCCCTTGGGCGGCTGTAATTTCATCTGCTTTTAATTTGTTTCCATCTGCAGAGCCATTGTCAGCCCACGCCATATCGTCTTCCACGGGGAGAGAAAGCGAGGCGTTGGCTACGCCGGCAGGAAGGGCAACATTGAATTTGGTGAACTGACCTGCGTTGAAATCAATAGTTTTCCCTTCTGCAAAACTCTTGGTGTAGATGTAATTGTCAGTGGTGACTTCCACCGTAAGGCTGTGACCTGTCCCGGGGATGGATGTGAAGTACACGGGGAATAACCCGTCCTCGGGAACTGAAACTCCGGAGTAATTCAGTGTGATGACTTTATTGTCGCCACTTGCCGAGCCGGATTCAGTTGAGAAATAACCGCTCAGGTTATTGTCAGAAGTTATAACGACCTTTCTGACCTTTTCTCCTGCGTCAATATTCTTGAGGGTCATCTTATTGACAACGATGAGGCGGCGGAATTGCATTTCCAATGCTTCAGTTGCGACTTTGCTTTCTTCGGAAGCGGGGACTTCGACCACTATGTCTTTTGATACAAGGACATCTGCCGCGGGGTCGAAATTTGTGATGTTTGGAGATTGAATGTCGCTAAGCCGAGGATTTTTGCCGGAAGTCCATTTGCCGGAGAGAACGGCTCTGAAAGTGTAGGTCACACCGGGCGCGACTTGTCCGCTGATAGTGAGTTTTGTATCTGAAACTTTCGTTGCATTGACGGGAGAGACGGCGGTGAGCTTTTCTTTCCCGTTCCCATCTGTAGAAACTGTGAAAAGCTTGATATTGTCAATGTCGCTGTCAGTCCAAATGTATGAAACTTCATCCGTGCCTTCTACGGCTGCGGTTTTAGTGTCGAATCCTGCTTTTTCGGCAGTGAAAGAGATAGTTACGAGATTGTTGTCGGGCAGAGCGTTAACATCTTTCCGGCAAGCTGTGAATGTAAGTGCCGATGCCGCGATGATTCCGATGGCGTAAATAAATTTCTTCATGGTGATAGGATGTTTAAAAGTCTTCATCGTAGACGTTGTAAATATCATCTGTGCCGGCGAATCCGTTCAGTCCGTAAGGACCGGAGCTTGCGAGAAGCTCAGCTTGTCCAGTGAGAGTCAAGACTTTTGCATCAGGGGATTCGTAGTCCCCTGTAAATGCGGTTGTTGTGTTTTTAATCATTTTATTTGATTTATAAGTTAATAGATTAAATGCTTCAACTACCAAGCATCGGTCGGGGTATGTCATGCGTAAAATCTCGACTGATATGCAGCACCTAAAGGTATGTATAAACGAGTGTAAAAACAAAAAATAAGTTACAAATGAATCATAAATAAATCAAACAACGCGATTTATGTATTTTAACGCGGGTTATTATTTTGATAGAAAGGGATGTTTCCTTTTGTGCTTGTCATTGCTCATGTGTCATTTTGCCGAAAAAATAAGTATCTTTGTATCCCGTGTTCAACGGGGGATAGGGTGCGGAGGTCTTCGCTATACCTTTCTTCCAAATACAGCATTACAGATGAGTACTAAATATGTCTTTGTTACCGGAGGCGTAGCCTCTTCCCTTGGCAAGGGTATAGTTGCCGCGTCGCTTGCTAAACTCCTTCAGGCCAGAGGGTTTAGAGTGACCATACAGAAGTTTGACCCGTATATCAACATAGACCCAGGCACGCTCAATCCCTACGAACACGGCGAGTGTTATGTAACCGAAGATGGTGCGGAGACCGACCTTGACCTCGGACACTACGAGCGTTTTCTTGGAGTTCACATGTCCAAGGCCAACAATGTCACAACCGGTAAGATCTATCACACTGTCATTACCAAGGAGCGTGAAGGTGCATATTTGGGTAAGACGGTACAGATTGTGCCCCATGTCACGGACGAAATCAAGCGTCGCATGATGCTGCTCGGCAAGTCCGGCAAATATGACATCGTGGTCACGGAAGTGGGCGGCACTGTAGGTGATATGGAGTCCCAGCCGTTCGTGGAGGCCATCAGACAGCTCCAATGGGAACTTCCAGAGGAGGATTTCGTCTGCATTCACCTCACTCTTGTGCCTTATCTGCACGCTGCCAAGGAGTTAAAGACTAAACCTACACAGCACTCTGTGCGTATGCTTCAGCAGTCCGGTGTAAATCCTGATATCATAGTCTGCCGCACGGAGACGGATATTCCTGTCGAGATGCGCCGTAAAATGGCCCAGTTCTGCAATGTCAAGGCAGGACATGTTATTCAGTCAATTGATGCCCGCAGTATTTATCAGGTTCCTTTCAATATGGAAGCCGAGCATCTTGACGATCTCGTGCTTGAGCATTTCGGTTTGAACGACGCACCTCAGCCCAAACTTGACGAATTGAAGCATTTTCTCGACAAGTTGTACAACCCTAAGCATCAGGTAGATGTCGCACTCGTGGGTAAATATGTAGAGTTGCAGGATGCCTACAAGTCCATACTTGAGTCATTTGTTCATGCAGGAGCGGCAAATGAGTGCAAAGTCAATATACACACGGTCCACAGCGAGTTCCTCAATGACGAGAACGTGCAAGAGAAGCTTGGTAAGATGGACGGAATACTCGTAGCTCCCGGTTTCGGTGAGCGTGGACTTGAGGGTAAGATATGCGCAGTCCGCTATGCCCGAGAGAATGGGGTGCCGTTCTTCGGTATCTGTCTCGGCATGCAGATGTGTGTGGTCGAATTTGCCCGCAATGTGCTCGGACTCAAGGACGCGGCCTCTACGGAACTTAATCCCCGCACTTCGGCTCCTGTCATCGACCTCATGGAAGACCAGAAGAGTACGACCATCAAGGGCGGTACGATGCGTCTCGGTGCTTATGACTGTGCGCTGAGAGAAGGCTCTCTCGCCCGTGAAATCTATGGCGGCGAGGCGGTGATTTCAGAGCGTCACCGTCATCGTTACGAAATCAACAATAACTATATCCCGGCACTCGAATCTGCCGGACTTATCGCTTCCGGACGCAACCCGCAGACTGGACTCGCCGAGATTGTGGAGCTGCCTTCACACCCTTTCTTCATCGGAGTCCAGTTCCATCCCGAACTCAAGAGTACGCCGGAGAAGCCGCAGCCTATCTTTAAAGCCTTTGTGGCGGCAATGCTTGCCCGCCGCGCGGAATAGAAGCACCTCCGAAGCCCAATGATAAGGAAGCAGATATTGCCAAATATTTGCTAAATTTGGAGGTTTGAGGATTCCCGATGCGCGGGTGTCGGGAGGAAAGATTTTTATTGCAATAGATATATGTACAGGACAAACACTTGCGGCGAGCTTCGTCTCAGCGATGCAGGTAAGAAAGTGACCCTTGCGGGATGGGTTCAGAAATCCCGTAAACTCGGTGGTATGACATTCATTGACCTGAGGGACCGTTATGGTATCACTCAGTTGGTCGTTCCCGGAGATGCAGACGGTGCATTGGTCGAGGAGGCTGAATCACTCGGCAGGGAATATGTCATTCAGGTTGAGGGCGAAGTAGTGGAGCGCCAGAGCAAGAACCCCAAGCTCCCTACGGGCGAAATCGAAATCAATGTTTCCAAGATAACGGTCCTCAACAAATCCGTCACCCCTCCGTTCACTATTGAGGAGAATAGTGATGGCGGTGACGACATCAGGGCAAAGTACAGGTATCTCGACCTCAGAAGGCCTCCTCTCCAGAGGGCACTCGCTCTGCGTCATAGAGTTGCGCACGAGATCCGTACATATCTCGACGCCCAGGGATTCATGGAGATAGAGACTCCTTATCTCATCAAGTCTACCCCTGAAGGAGCTCGTGACTTCGTTGTCCCTTCAAGGATGAACCCGGGTCAATTCTATGCTCTTCCCCAGAGCCCCCAGACATTCAAACAGCTTCTTATGGTAGCGGGATATGACCGTTACTTCCAGATAGTCAGGTGCTTCCGTGATGAAGACCTGCGTGCGGACCGTCAGCCGGAGTTTACGCAGATTGACTGCGAAATGAGCTTCGTGGAGCAGGAGGACGTGCTGAAGACATTTGAAGGTATGATGCGCCATGTCATGCACAATGCCATAGGCGTTGATATTCCCGACCCTATGCCCCGCATGAGTTGGTACGATGCTATGGATAAATACGGTTCCGACAAACCGGATATCCGCTTCGGGATGACCATACAAGAGATTACCCCTCTCGTGCACGGACACGGATTCAAGGTGTTCGATGACTGCGCATATATTGGTGCCATAGCTGTGGATGGTTGTGCTTCATATTCCCGCAAGCAGATAGACGAACTTACCGAATGGGTGAAGCGTCCTCAGGTCGGTGCCAAGGGCCTCGTCTACATTAAATACGAAGCAGACGGAAACATCAAGTCCAGCATTGACAAATTCTATACTCCCGAGGAGTTGACGGCAATATGCGAGGCTTCTGGCGCACAGAAGGGTGACCTTGTGCTTATCCTCTGTGGTGCCAAGCGCAAGGCTCAGACCCAGCTCGGCGTACTTCGTATAGAGATGGGCAACCGCCTCGGTATGCGTGACCCCAAGGTGTTCGCACCGCTCTGGATTGTGGACTTCCCTCTGCTCGAATGGAGCGAGGAGGACGGGCGTTTCTATGCCATGCATCACCCGTTCACCGCACCTAAGCCCGAGCACGAAAGTCTCTTCTACTCTGACCGCAAGGAGGATCTTGAGAAGGTCTGTGCCAATGCCTACGACTTTGTGCTCAACGGTACGGAACTCGGTGGCGGTTCAATCCGTATCCACAATGCAGCCATGCAGGAGAGGATGTTCGAGGTGCTTGGCATTACCAAGGAAGAGGCTGAATACAAGTTCGGATTCATCATCAATGCGTTCAAGTTCGGAGCACCCCCTCACGGAGGTCTGGCATTCGGCTTCGATCGTGTATGTGCCCTTATGGGAGGTCAGGAGAGCATCCGTGACTACATTGCATTCCCCAAGAATAACCAGGGTCGCGATGTGATGATTGATTCTCCGAGCCTTATTGACAAGAGCCAGATGGAAGAACTGTTTCTTGCCAGTACCTGCGAGGAGTCCTAATTCCTTTCTGCAACGATGATACGACGCCACGATGACTTTGATCTGAGCGGACACAATACTTTCCGCATTAAGGCTCGCTGCGCCTGCTACATCGAGTACGACTCGATAGAAGATCTCTCATCACTTGATTTTGATTCCCTTCCGAAGCCCATTGTGAGCCTCGGAGGGGGTAGTAATGTACTTCTTACCGCGGATTTCAGCGGTACTGTGCTTCATTCCTGCATCAATTATATCAAATATTTTGATGTCGGAGCGGACAATATACCAATGGCGGTGGGTGCCGGCGTCTGCTGGGATGAACTTGTCGCCAAAACCTGTGCGGATGGACTATGGGGACTTGAGAACCTCTCTCTTATCCCGGGAAGCGTAGGCGGAGCAGCCGTGCAGAACATCGGGGCATACGGGGCGGAAGCCAAGGATGTTATAGCAGGAGTTACCTGCTTCGATTTGAGGACCAAGACCAAAACTGCATTCAAACTACCTGACTGTGAGTATGGTTACAGGGATTCGGTGTTTAAGCGTCCGGAGAACAAGTCCCGCTACATAGTTACGGGAGTGCTGTTCAGAGTAAGCCGTACGCCAAAGCCCAGAGTCGATTATGGCGGGCTTAAGGCAGTATTTGCAGATCATACTCCCGCTTCTTCCCAAGAGGTCAGGGATGCTGTAATCCGCATAAGGGAATCCAAACTTCCCGACCCTGCAAAGACTGGAAGTGCAGGCAGTTTCTTTAAGAACCCTGTCTTGAGCGCAATGGAGTTTGCGCGTATTGCGGCAGGATATGAGAGCGTCCCGCATTATATTCTCGAGGGTGGATTTGTAAAGGTCCCTGCCGCGTGGATGATTGAGCAGTGCGGACTTAAAGATACCAGATTTGGCGGAGCCGCGCTTTGCCCGACCCAGCCTCTCGTCATCATCAACGAGAGTGGCGTTGCGTGTGCGGAAGATATTCTCAATCTCGAAAAACATATCATTGACAGTGTGAAGGCCCGGTTCGGAGTGGAACTTCATCCTGAAGTAGAACATATACCATGAGTTCGTTCATTATAGAAGGCGGACGCCGCTTAAGTGGAGAAATTAGACCTCAAGGAGCCAAGAATGAAGCTCTTGAGATTATAAGTGCGACTCTACTTACAAGCGAAAGCGTCCATATTTCCAATATCCCGGAGATACTTGACACGCTCAATCTCATAGACCTTCTGAAAGGCATGGGAGTTGAGGTGACAAGGCATTCCAAGGGAGACTATTCTTTCAAGGCGGAGAATATAGATCTTGGCTACATTTATAGTCAGGAATTTGTGAATAAATGTGCGGCGCTGCGTGGTTCTGTTATGATATCCGGTCCGCTGCTCGCGCGGTTCGGCGAAGCTTATTTCCCTAAGCCCGGCGGAGACAAAATCGGCCGAAGGAGGGTGGATACCCATATTGAAGGCTTCGTGGGGCTTGGCGCCGTCTATACCTATGACCATGCCATGAGGGCTTACCATCTTACCGCCCCCAATGGCTTGACAGGTAAATATATGCTTCTCGATGAGGCTTCGGTCACAGGTACCGCCAATATCGTGATGGCTGCAACCCTTGCTAAGGGTACTACAGTCATTTATAATGCCGCCTGCGAGCCTTATATACAGCAGCTCTGCAAGATGCTTGTGAGGATGGGCGCGCAGATAGAGGGCATAGGCTCCAACCTGCTTACCATACATGGCGTGTCAGGTCTTGTTGGTACGGAGCATACCATACTGCCGGATATGATTGAGGTCGGGTCCTTCATCGGACTCGCTGCGATTACCCGCAGTAGTCTTACTATCAAGGATGTACACTATCAGGAACTCGGGATTATCCCCGAAAGTTTCCGTAGGCTCGGTATCAAACTGGAGCAGAGAGGAGACGACATTTTTATCCCTGAGCAAGAGTCGTATGTAATAGATTCGTTTATTGACGGGTCCAGTATGACCATTTCAGATGCTCCTTGGCCTGGTCTGACTCCTGACTTGCTTTCGGTCATGCTCGTAGTGGCGACACAGTGTAAGGGTTCGGTATTGATACATCAGAAGATGTTTGAGAGCAGGCTCTTTTTTGTTGATAAACTCATCGATATGGGCGCGCAGATTACCCTTTGTGATCCACATAGAGCCGTCGTCATAGGTCACGACCATAAATTCTGCCTCCGTGCAGGCAAGATGGCGTCACCCGATATCCGGGCGGGTATAGCCCTGCTTCTCGCTGCGCTTTCAGCCAAGGGAATCTCGGAAATCGACAATATAGAACAAATAGACCGGGGATACGAATGTATCGATCAGCGGCTTAATGCTCTCGGTGCCAACATTCAAAGAAAGAAATGATTACACTTGAAGTTTTTGCGGTTATACTCGCACTTGTAGGCATTGCTGGTTGCGTATTGCCGTGTCTCGCGGGACCGCCCATCAGTTGGGTAGGCTTGTTGCTTCTTTATATAGCCAAGATTCCCGACCCCATTTCTCCTGCCACCCTGTGGATTTTCTTGGGCGTCACGGTGATAGTAACTGCTCTTGACTACATACTCCCACCGAGTTTGACCCGCGCCATGGGAGGCCATAAGGCTGCTGCTACGGGTGCTGCCATAGGCATGATAGCCGGTATGTTCCTCACTCCCATTGGTATGATAGCCGGAAGCCTGATAGGAGCCTTCATAGCTGAATTTATAGTGGAAGATAATGGTGTGTGGGGTTCTTTCAAGGCGTCAATCGGAACTTATATCGGGTTCATACTCACAACAGGTATCAAGTTGATAGTGAGCGGATGGATTTTCCTGATTATCATAACCCACATCATTTAGAGCCTGACTTTATAACTTCATTAAGAGTCCGTATCTTCTAAATTCAGGGGATAACTTATAATTCAAATTTAAACTATGCTTTCTAAACTCCTACTGTCGCTTCTTTTCCTGCTGCCAATGACAGGGAAGGGAGCGATAGCGCATTCTGACAGTCTGATTGTGGATCAGAAAGACTCCATAGTGCCTGCGAAGAGACATTTGAAATCGATACGAAAGGTCGGTCGAAACTTTTCGTGCAGTGCTACGCCGGGCTTGAGGATACAACTTTCATACACATAAAGAAAGCAGTGCCGCTCAACAGTTCGGAGACTTCGGGATTTAAACTCAATCGTGCGGAACTTCGTGCAGGAGGAGTGCCGGTGGAACTCAGTAAAGATAGTGAGACTCTATATTGGAGTACTTCTCCCATCGTTCCCTTTTCTATAGGAGCTATTGGTGGAGCTTTGTCTGATATGATTTCCTCGGCTATGGGTGGCGGTACGATGGATATCAATATTGGTGACAATAAGCATATCTCGGTATTATTGTTTAATTCCAATGATCTTACGGACGGCAGTATATGCTTCAATAGCGATTGCAGCATATATGGAGATTACCCGGGTGAGGGAGACGGGAAAGCCGTTGTGGTGGAATATAGGCTTAATATCTACTCTTTTTCCAAAGAATGCTATTACTACTTTCAGGCCCTCAACAATCAGGACCGCAATTTCCTTGCGCAACTCGGCCTCAGCCCGCCCAATTATTCCTATTCTAATGTTGCAGGCGGGTATGGTGTTGTTGCAGGACTGAATCTCACTTCAGGCGAATGGGTCCGTTATGCAGATATTTCAAGCAAATAATTATCTTCGGGAACTGTATCAAGCCATGTATGACAGATTTTGAAAGCGAGTTCAATAACTTAAAAAGCCATGGATGGAAGAAATGCGGATACTGTTTCAAAAAGTATGTCTGAACAGCCTTGATTTGGTACAAAAAAAGCGGTAACTGAAATGTCTTCGGTTACCGCTCTTTGTATGGGATTGGAAATTTATACGAAATTGGGAGCCTGGATGAAAGCGTTGACTGCCGTGGTGATGAATGCGAGGCAGATGATGGCTGCAACGATTACACCGATGACCTTGATTCTCTTGAACCAGCGCTGTGAATCCCAACCTATGGTCTGGAACATGCTCCAGAATCCGTGTGTGAGGTGAAGGAAGAGAGCGATGAACCAGATGATGTAGATGGCGAGCACCCACCATTTGCCGAATGTAAGGCTGAGAAGCAGGTAGGGGTTGTTCTCGAAAGTGCCGATGCCGAACATCTCGGGAAGCTGCATCTTCGCCCAGAAGTGGGTGAGGTGGAAGAAGATGATTCCGAGGATGACGACTCCGAGGATAACCATATTGGTGGCCGACCATGAGTCTGCCTTGGCCTTGGAAGCCACTTCGTAACGCTTTACGCCGCCTCTTGCTACGACATTCTGCACTGAAAGCCAGATTCCGTAAGCGACATGGATCAGCAGTCCGAGTGCGAGTATGGGCACCATTATGCTGATGACGGGAGTGGACATAAAGTCGCAACCCAACTTGAACAAGCCGTCTCCGGCTGTGAAAAGCTTCTCGTCAGCAGCGGCTATGCCATACTTGCCGGTGAAGCTGTCAATCACCGAGAAGAAGTTGATGGTCGCATGCACGAGCAGGAAAAGAATGAGGAAAGCACCACTGACGGCCTGGACAAACTTCCTGCCGATGGAGGATTTGATCATGAACATAATCTTATCGTTCTAATAGTTCTTACTTAAGTGTTTCACAAAAGGCTGGTCGGGGAGCGTTTCCCCTTGCGGACTGCAAATATAGCCTAAAATCTTGCAAGTTTGGTATTTTTCGGATAAATTTGCTTTCGTATGTGTCTCAAAGCAGACCGATTCACTCTGATAAAGGGCGCTCACAGCCCTGTTTTAACGATATGTATAAGAGAATACTTCTGAAACTCAGCGGGGAGAGCCTCGGCGGTCCTTCCGGCAAAGGCTTGGACGAGAGCGCCATTACGGCGTATGCTTCCAAGATAGTAAAGGCTGTCCGTAGCGGTTGTCAGGTGGCAGTCGTCAATGGCGGAGGCAATATATTTCGTGGATTGCAGGGCAGCGGGGCAGGATTTGACCGCGTGGACGGAGACAAGATGGGTATGCTTGCCACAGTCATTAACTCCATGGCTCTCGCACAGTTCATCAGGGCGCAAGGCGTCAAGGCGGAAGTCTTTACCTCCACTCCTATGGAGCCCTTGGCCCGCTATTATGTGAGGGATGCCGCATTGAGATTCCTTGAGGAAGGCGGTGTGGCACTTATTGCCGGAGGTACTGGCAATCCTTTCTTCACCACCGACAGCGGAGCGGCCCTGCGTGCGCTTGAACTCGGCGCGGATGTGCTTTTGAAAGGCACCCGTGTAGATGGAGTGTATGACTCCGACCCCGAGAAAAATCCGGATGCGGTCAAGTACGACGAACTTACATTTGACAAAGCTCTTGAAGACAACCTGAAGGTCATGGATGCCACCGCATTCGCACTCTGCCGTCAGGGCGATGTCCCCATCGTGGTATTTGACATCAGCAGCGAAGACTCCCTGCAGGACATCATCGAAGGCAAGAAAGTGGGCACACTCGTCCATGCATAACAATAAAGAACATCTTAACATACTTATCCGATATGTTGTCACAATTTGAAAAAGACATTATCACCGGCGCAGAAAAAAAGATGCGTGATAGCGTAGCTCACCTTGAAGAAAGCCTCAAGGACTACAGGGTAGGCAAGGCCAACCCCGCGGTGTTCAATAAAGTCCTTGTCAGTTACTACGGGACTCCTACTCCAATCCCTCAGGTCGGTGCGGTTTCCGCTCCCGATGCCAGGACTCTTGCTATCCAGCCTTGGGACCGCAGTCTTATCCCGGCTATCGAGAAAGCCATCATCGTAGCCAATCTGGGACTGACTCCGTCCAATAACGGTGAGGTTATCCGTTGCTCCGTTCCGGCTCTCACCGAGGATAGGCGTAAAGAGTTGGTCAAGAAGGCCAAGGGCGAGGGTGAAAATTCCAAGGTGTCTATCCGCAATGCCCGTCGCGATGCTGTAGATGCTCTCAAGAAAGCACAGAAGGCGGGTAATATAAGCGAGGATGCGCAGGGCGAAGCTGAGGATGAAATACAGAAACTTACCGACAAGATGGTAAAGGATGTGGACACCCTCGTTTCCGCCAAGGAAAAAGACATACTCACGGTTTAGTGCAGTAGTCTTGTAATTGTATTTAACCGACGACGCTCTTATGGGTGCCGCCGGTTTGTCGTTGAAACGGACCTTCGAAGCGGTTTCTTAGTCTGCTCAAATAAGGTATATTTGCGCTGAAACTTTCTTAAGTCTGGATAATACTTTAATAATCACTCAAACAATGAATTCAATACTACGCATATCTTCCATCGCGTTGCTTGCTCTGACCTGTATGGTATCTTGTGGCAGCGTAAGTCCGGAAGCCGATGTCGCCGACAAGGCTCCGTTTGCGGTATTTACCGACAACTCAATCTCCTCTGTTCGGCCCGAGGGATGGATTGAAGAATTCCTTAACAGGCAGAAAAGTGGCATTACCGGGCATCCGGAAGCCATTTCCTACCCTTATGATTCTCGGCTTTGGTATGGTGAAGATATTAGTCGCATAGGTGGTGGTTATGACCACGACTGGTGGCGGTACGAACAGACGGCATACTATACCGATGGTCTGCTCAAACTCTCCTATCTGCTTGAAGATTCAGAACTTCAGGCGAAAGCTGAAGAGGGCATTATCTATACCCTTGAACATGCTGACACTAACGGGAGGCTTCCTCATACGAGTTTTGAAAGTGCGGCTATGTGGCCCATGTCCGTGTATTTCCGAGCTATCAAGGCATACGCCGAGAAACACGGGATAGAGAAAGAGGTTGCAGAAATTCTCTGTAAACATTATCTATCTTACGATGTCTCGGAGATTGGCAAGTGGCGCAATATCGTAAGCATAGAAGGTATGCTCTGGACATATGGCCACACTCAGGAGCAAAAACTCCTTCAGATGGCAGAACAGGCATGGAATGCAGGTGAATTTACAGACCTCACGCCCGAAGCTTGTGCTGCGGACAAGATTCCCCATATGCACGGTGTGACATTCAGCGAGGAACTTAAACTCCCCATGATGCTCTATGCGTATACCGGTGATGTCCGCTACAAGGAACTTGCTCTTAACGCTGAAACCAATATGGAGCGTGACCATCTGCTCCCCGACGGAGTCCCTGCGAGTGCGGAACATCTCATAGGCAACGCCAATATCATCAATAGCCACGAGACCTGCGATATAGCTGACCTCAGCTGGACGCTCGGCTATTTCCTTCAGGCTACAGGCGAGGGTAAATGGGCTGATATGATAGAGAGGGCTGTATTTAATGCCGCACCGGGTGCAGTGACCAAGGATTTCAAGGCATTGCAGTATTTCTCGTCTGTCAATCAGGTGATTGCGACAGGCACTTCCAACCACAATGATTTCTTTCACGGAAGTACATGGATGGCATATCGCCCTGTGCATCAAACCGAATGTTGTTCCGGTAATGTGCACCGCATTATGCCCAACTATGTTTCGCGCATGTGGATGCGTGGCGATGATAATGCGGTGGTGGCGGCACTCTATGGTCCGTCTACTTTCTCCACTATTATAGATGGCAAGTCCGTAAGCATCAAAGAACAGACTGCATATCCTTTCGACGAGAGCATAAAATTTGAGTTTGACGTGAAAGGTAAGGCTGTTTTTCCCTTCTCGCTGCGTATACCTTCATGGTGTTCCAATGCCGCGATTACTGTCAATGGAAAAGAATACAATGGTGAGATTGTCTGCGGAGAATTTGTGACCATAGATCGCAAATGGAAGAAGGGCGATATTGTGGTGCTGACCCTTCCCGCCCATGCCCAGATGAAGGAACTCCCGGGGCAAGCCGCGTATGTGGAGAGAGGCGCTTTGCTCTATTCTTTCCCCGTACCATCGGAAAAAGTGGAGGATAATGCCGTCTATGACAATATGTTCGGGCGCTCTTCTGGCAATCCTGATTTCAAATGCTGGAGCATAACGCCTTCTGGAGCATGGAACTATGCGTTTGCTACTACGCCGGAGACTTTCGACGAGGAGGCTTCCGTAAGCGACGGCGACATCGTGAACGGCTATCCGCTCGAACTTGGCAGTGCCTACAAACGCATCCGTGTGCCCGTCCGTAAGATTGACTGGAGCCTTGAGGAGAATCGCTACACCCCGCGCATCCCGTCAAAGGTCACACCCGTATCAGATGAGATTGAGTACATAGAACTCGTTCCTTATGGAGCTACAGAGCTACGGTTAAGCGTATTCCCGATATTCAAATAGTGATTGGGCCGTTTGAGGCTTACTCCGATTGCGTTAAAAACAACTGCTGGCGGATAACTGAGATGTTTCGGTTATCCGCCTATTGTTTCCTTGAAGGTAGGTGAATTTCAGGAGTTTTGCGCTTTCAATAATTTTTGCTACCTTTGCGACCCCTATAAAGTGTAGGGATCGCAATTTAGTATTAATCATTTAAGATCAAGTCAAATGGACACTCTAAGTTACAAGACGGTTTCGCTTAACAAGGCTACCGTTGAAAAGAATTGGGTGGTCATCGATGCAACAGATCTCCCGCTCGGACGTCTCTCTTCGAGAGTTGCTCTTATCCTCCGCGGTAAGAACAAGCCTGGCTTCACTCCCAACGTGGACTGCGGTGACAATGTCATCGTTATCAACGCTGAGAAGGTCGCCCTCAAGGGAAACAAGATGACGGATCGCGTGTACACTCGTTACACTGGATATCCCGGTGGACAGCGTTTCACCACTCCTAAGGAGATTCTCGCATCCAGCAGACCTACCGAATTGGTTAGGAGAGCAGTTAAGGGTATGCTCCCTAAGACTCGCCTCGGCGCACAGCAGCTTCGCAACCTCCACATCTATGCAGGCACGGAGCACCCGCACCAGGCTCAGAACCCTAAGACAATCAATTTCAACGAAATCTAATCAGAGTAAATGGAACAGAAACACGCCCTTGGAAGACGTAAAGCAGCCGTTGCTCGCGTGTACCTCACGGAAGGTGCAGGTAAGATTACGATTAACGACCGTCCCATTGAAGACTACTTCAAGGAGGATACTCTTCGTTACATCGTCTGTCAGCCTTTCACCGTTACTGAAACTTCCGGCAAGTTCGACACTAAGGTTACCCTCGTAGGTGGTGGTACCAAAGGTCAGGCCGAAGCAGTCCGTCTCGGTATCGCTCGTGCACTTTGCGAGATCGACAAGGAAGCATATCGTCCTGCCCTGAAGGCTGCGGGATTCCTTACCCGTGACTCCAGAGAGGTTGAGCGTAAGAAACCCGGTCGTCCCGGCGCACGCGCACGCTTCCAGTTCAGCAAACGTTAGTCTGCTTACAATGCACAGTTGCGGTTTTTATTTAAATCAACCCGTTTTTGGCTGATTGCCGCACTGCGGAAAATCCCCGGGACTGACGCCATTGCAGCTTCGCTACCCGGAGATTGAAGTAAAGAGTTTAAAAAGAACAAAAAACAATGTCAAGAACAAATTTCCAAGAATTGCTTGATGCAGGCGCACACTTCGGACACCTTGCCCGCAAGTGGAACCCTAAGATGGCTCCCTACATCTTCGACCAGAAGAACGGGATTCACATCATCGACCTGCACAAGACCGCCATTAAGGTGGATGAGGCAGCTGACGCGCTCAAAGAGCTCGCCAAGTCCGGCCGCAGAATCCTCTTCGTGGCTACAAAGAAGCAAGCCAAGGACATAGTGGCAGAGAAGGCTTCCGCACTCGGAATGCCTTATATCACTGAGCGTTGGGCAGGTGGTATGCTTACCAATTTCCCCACAGTCCGCAAGGCTATCAAGAAAATGTCCGTCATCGACAAGATGAAGGAGGACGGTACTTACGACAAGCTCGCAAAGCGTGAGCGTCTGCAGATTGACCGCCAGAGGGCCAAACTTGAGAAGACCCTCGGTTCTATCCGCGACATGTCCCGTCTGCCTTCAGCTCTCTTCGTTATCGATGTCCAGAAAGAAGCCAACGCCGTCAAGGAAGCCAATCGTCTTAACATCCCGGTATTCGCAATGGTTGATACTTGCTGCGATCCTACCCCGATTGACTATGTAATTCCGGCTAATGATGATGCAGCTACAAGCATTGAGGCTATCCTCAACGCTGTTTGCGGCGCAATTCAGGAAGGACTTCAGGAGCGCAAACTCGAGAAGGACAAAGAGGCAGAAGCAGAGGCAAAGGAGGTCGTGAAGACCACCGACCGCAAGCTTCGTGCACGTAAGGGCGCAAAGCAGGTGGATGTCCAGAAGGACGCCGCTGCAGAATAATTCCGTTTTATCTCTAAAAAAGGATATACAACTATGGCAGTTACAGCAGCAGATGTAATGAAGCTCCGCAAGATGACTTCTGCGGGTATGATGGATTGCAAGAAGGCTCTTGAAGAGGCCGCAGGCGACTTCGACAAGGCTGTGAACATCATCCGCGAGAAAGGTAAGCTTGTTGCAGCCAAACGTGCTGACAGAGAGACTTCCGAAGGTGCCGTCAAGGCTCGTATCTCCGGTGGTAAGGGTATCTTGGTGGCTCTTGGTTGCGAGACGGACTTCGTCTCCCGTACCTCTGGTTTCCAGGATCTCGCCAACACCATCGCCGATGCCGCTATCGAGCAGGCTCCTGCCGATGCAGAGGCTCTTATGTCTTGCAAGCTTCCTGATGGATTCACCGTGGCGGAGGCTGTCGAGGCTCAGACCGGAAAGACCGGTGAGAAGCATGTCATCGCATACTACGCTCTCGTTGAGGCTCCTTTCATCAAGGAGTACATCCACAATCTCACCGGCAAGCTCGGTGCTCTTGTTGGATTCAACGCAGAGGTTTCTGACGAGGTCGCTAAGGGTATCGCAATGCAGGTTGCATCCATGAACCCTGTGTCCATCAGCTCAGATGATTGCCCTCAGGAACTCCTTGACAACGAGCTTAAGGTCGCTGTCGAGAAGACCCGTGAGGAGCAAATCCAGAAGGCTGTTGATGCAGCTCTCAAGAAGGCTGGTATCAACCCTGCACACTGCGACAGCGAGGATCACATCGATTCCAACACCGCTAAGGGATGGCTTACTCCCGAGCAGGCGGCTCAGGCTCGTGAGATCATCAAGACTGTCAGCGCTGAGAAGGCAGGTAACCTCAATGAGCAGATGATCCAGAACATCGCAGCAGGTCGTCTCCAGAAGTATCTGAAGGAAGTGACCCTCGAGGCTCAGGAGTATCAGATGGCAGACGGACACAAGACCGTTAAGGAGGTTCTCGCAGCAGACAACAGCGAAGCAAAGGTTGTCGTCTTCAAGCGTTTCTCTTTCGGCGACTAATCCATAGCCGACTCAATTATAAAAAGCGACCTGCAAGGGCCGCTTTTTTTGTTGATGCGCAGGTTTCATTGACGCCGCCGGCTGTATACTTTTTCTCAAGCACACTTTTTTAATATAGTATCGCTTCGTCTGGCTGCTGAATTTAGACCGGAGGTTCGGAGTTTTATTTTTCGGAAATGTTGATTCCGAATGAGTCTGAAGTAAGGCTTGCCGGGCTGTCTGTGGAGACTGTTTCATAGGGTTCAGCGACTTCGAGTATCCCTGCGTTGCCCAGGCCTGAAGAGCCTCCGTTGGTGCGGATTGCGCCATTGCACAGGGCTATGTCCCAGTCTTTTCTTGATGCCCAGGCGGAATCGTCTTCTTCGCTACCGAGTTTCCCTATACCTATGACTTTCCCTTCTGTAAGGGAGATATAGGTCCATACATTGTCTTGAAGCTCGATTCGCAACACCCTGTCTTCGTCCGAGACTTCGACTTCATGGGTGCAAGCGGAGCACAGAATCATAAGGGCTATGGCGGAAGCCCATTTCAAAAAGTTTTTCATATTATTTGATTCTGTATCTTATACTTATGCTATTATCCTCTGCGTTGTATCCGGAGAAACGCAGTTTCCCCTCCCTGCCACCGGCAGTCTTGAATCGGAAAGTTGCGGGATTGGCGTTGCCGGATTTGAAGTACGAGTAAGGCGAAGCACTCACGCTGTAGTTCTTGGGGATTCTGATTGACAGATAATTGTCTCCGCCTTTGATAGGGTGGGGGAGGGTCCCTTTGTAGGCATATTCCACGGGCGTTTCACCGCGGTAGTCCATCAGCGACAGCGCGAGAATCTCTCCATTGCCTATGTCCTTGCCGATGGCGGCTTTGACCACATCAAGTGTGATATCGTCATAGTCCATATTTTCCCGCATATAGGGAGTGCAGTCTATGGCGATTTCGATTTCATCGCTCATGCCCGAGCCTTGCATAGGCAGGTCTCCGCCTTGGTTGCGGAATAAAGTGCAGGTCTTGTACTCTCCTTTTATCTCCCCGGCATTGAGCCTGACGGCAAATGACAGGTCGTTGCGGGAGGTGTATCTGAGCTTGACTTTGAATACGAGAAGGGGAGTGAAGGTCTTACATCTGACCGCATTGAGATTGTCGCTCAGCTGCTGTATGTTGACAGTGGGGTCTCTAAAGAAGTCGTAGGGCAGGTAAAAGCGACCGTCTGAGGCGAAGATGGAGCCCCAGGTATTGGCCACTATGAAAGCCCCGTTATGGATTTTGCCCTGCTCGTCGGCATAGGTCACGGCATCGTCGTAGCCCACTATGGTCATGGCGTGTGCCCCGTCGGTTGCGAGTTTGGTAAGCAGTGAGTGATATCCCGTATGTTGAGGCCCGTCATAGTTCTGTATTTTCCAGTTTTCTGACTGCGTGGAGAATGTCATAACCCCTCCGTGGGCGCTTCCATCACCCGCGTCGTAAAGATATCTTTTAAGTAGCCCTACGCTGTCTGCAAACGAAAGAATCTCATCCGCCTTATAATGTAGTGCCCGCAGGTACTTGTCGTAGCCGTCAGCCCACTTGAAAGTGTAGGTGTAGGAACTCCCGTAGTCCTCCTCGCTCATCATTCCGTAGGACCGTGCGAGCAGCAGCCCCTGGTCTACGAATCCGCCCTCGTCAATCCCTCCGTTGAGGAAATTCCACGAGAATTGATATGAGAAGCGGTTTGCGGGTACAGATGCGTCCCTGTCAAGGAGTCTGTTCATCTCGTAGGTGAACATATATCCTATGCCGGACGCCTGTGCGCAGGAGCCGCCTTTCTGGTCGATTAGAGGCGGGAAATACTTATTCTTGGAGTTGTCCACATAAGGAGGTAGTGTGACATTCTCCTTGGTGGCTTTGAACGGAGTACGGACCGGCCTCTCCTGCGCCCCGCCAAATACTGCGGAGAGCAGGATGATGCAGGTCAGTATGATCCGTTTACTCTGCATTTACGCTGAGTCGCTTGTAGGTCTTGAGAGCCTCTGCCCTCTCCTCCTCGCTGTAAGAGTCGTCCTTGCTTATGCCGAGGCAGAACTCCGCAAGTTCGTCCCTGTATATAGACATGGTCCTCCAGCCGAAACTCTCAAGCATAGCGATGCGGTTCTCAACCTCGGGACAGGATGCCCAGTACTCCATCATAGCAGGGATTCTGTCATGAATCATGAAGTTACGGGTCTGTCGTATGGCTGAGCGCCTTTCCTTGGCAGTGGTCTCCGGCTTCATGATGCCGTCGATATCTTCCACCCAGCGATTGGTCTGTCTGGTAAGGCCCTGTCTGATCTTGTCGTGGACGGTCGCCTTGTCGCAGTATACGACATCTTCGGATGCGAATTGCTTCTCAAACTCCTCCAATACGGCTTCGCAGGGGAAGGTGCCGAGTGCGGAACCGGCGTCGAAGTTCACACGCGCGGAATTGGTGTTCCTGATAGCAAGCTTCACCAATGACGGAATCAGTCTGGGGTCACCGCTCTTGCCCATCATGATGACGGAAGTGCGCTGCACAAGCTCGAATGCGTCTTCGCTGGCGAGAATAAGGGTGTTGATGAAATTGTTGTCATCGAAATGCGCGATTGTCTCAAGAGCCATCATCCTTACGATGTAGTAAGGAGACTCAAGGTAAATCTTCGCAAGTTCGTCAGAATCTATCGCTCCGAGGTGATAGAGGCGGTCTATTGCAAGGCATTGATACTCAGGCACGGAACTCTTGAGTAGGCGCTTCCATTGGCGTGCATTGTCATTGAGCATCATGTGATGGATGTCCTTGGCGTTTTCGCAGGCAAATGAGAAAGTGGGGTCGCCTATGGTGTGCGATTCGAGGTAAGTGGAGAATCTCGAAAGGTCTCCTGTCACACCTCCCGTTGCGATAAGTCCGAGCAGGCGGTCGCTCCATTTGTCCTGAAGAGCGTTGACGGAATTGGCGATTACCGCCACGGTATTGCCCTCGTTGAAGATATATTCGTCCGCGATGCAGTCGCTAAGGTGGAAACTGCCGTTGAAGCAGGCATCTTCAATGACTACGCGTGCATTGGGCTTGAATCCATATAATGCAAAATCCTCTAAATGCAGGTCGAGCAGGGCGTCCTTGAGTGAGTCTGCCTTGGCAAGCGAATCGGATAACGCGTCGTCCATCCAGGATACGGGTACGCCGTATTGGTCCGCGAGAGACTGCTTTGTCGCTTCTATATCCTTGCCGCGCCTTGCTGCCCGTCTGACCCTTGAACGCAGGGTCTTCTTGATGAACTCTCGGGCTTCGGGGATATTGCCCGGAGCGGGAATCTCATTGTAATATTCCGTGTCGGGAGCACCGTGGTGGTGAAGAAGCGCGAGATCGAGATCGGGTCTGCTCAATTCGTCCATTATCCTGGGCTTGATGGGATTGGCATCGTCGTAATGGATGAACTTGATTCTCTCGGTCCTGTCTTTGAGGAAGGGGAAATGCTCGAAATGAGCTGCCTTCTCGTCGATGCGGGCGACCTTGGACTCTGAAATGTAGCCATGTCCCACAAAGTAGAGCATTTGTTCAAGGCTACGGCGCTCCTCCTTGACTCTTACCGCCTTGCGAAGAAAGTCTCGAAGCAGGTCATATTGAGAGACTCCGTTCCTGTCCGAAGGGCGGATTCTTCCGCTGAATATGTCTGGATTGATATGCTGTTCACCTGCGGCAGAGAGCGAATAGTAGAAATAATTCTCCTTCTCGTCCTTGCCGAGTGAAGTGAATTCAAGCCCGAAGTCATCGTAGTATCTGTCTGAAGGCACGGATGAATCCTCACGAGGGTATCTCTGGTCCATCTTGAACGCGCTCGTGAGATGCTGCGCGTCGCGAATCATAGGTACGGGGATGTCTCCGATGAATACTGCTCCCACGATGGGGTCCTTCGCACTGAAATGCATGTTCTTGAGGCATACCCTAATGGAATCAGGGACACCCCATTTGTCTATGATTGTGCTGACTTTCCAGCCGTTGATGTCTTCAATGCAAGCCGCGTATGCTTCAATCTCGCTGCGGGCTTCCTGATAGCTCTTCGGGTCTACCACTATAGCGAAGCCGTCACGGGCGATAGTGGAAGTTCCGAGAGAAAGGGCAATCAATGCCAATGATATTTTTTTTATTGTCTGCATAGTCTTTTATAAGTTCTCAAAGCTTCATCTCTTACGGATTCGTCGTATGAAGAGTCGTTCATTACACTCTCTGCGAGAGCGATTATGTCTTTGGCATGTGCAGTCAGGGGATGCCAGCCGAGTACATGTAGCGTGCTTTTCTGAATTTCGGGGTCATCCTGCTTGCCGAACCACTCTATGCAGGGCGCAACGAAATAGTCTGGCAGATACATCTTCATATAGTCGAGGTAACGCTTTACGATTTTCATTGAGGTGCCGTCCGCGAAGAGTTCTTCGAAATCTTTGTCCCAGGAGCCTACGTAGTGGAGCGCGGACTTGCGCTTCGTCTCCTTGTATTCTTCGGGAGAGACAGTGTGTCGGCTTATGCTGTCAAGAGCCTCTTCGAAACTGCTTTTAAGACTTTCAGGCTCAAAGAACTGGGATTTCTGCATCAGGTTGAAATACACTCTCTTGGATACGTTGTTCTCTGCGAGAAGCGTGGCGTAGGTCTTGACGATGCTGTTTGAGGTCATCTCGCCCATAGTGGACACTGCGAATCTCTGAAGCATCTCGTAGTTGTCGTGAGCCGCGATATTGCAGGCTTCGTCAAGTTTAGGACTGATATTGTCTTTAAGAATCTGGAATGCCTGAAGACGGACCAATGCCGATGGCTCGTTCTTCAAGAGATCAAGCAAATACTCGTCAGATACTTTGCCGTCAGCATGGCAGAAGCTGAGTGCAATGCTCCTTACATCGGGGCTATAGCAGTCGGCAAGATATTTTTTCCAGTCAGTCTTGCCTCTGTGTATCAATTTTCTGCCAAGTCCCATGTTTGTCTTGTCTTCAAATGCGAATGTGGGGTCGCCTATGATATGAGTCTCAAGGAATGCCGTGTATTGGTTGAGTTGGCCTACATTCATACCCTCATTCAATGCTCCGAGGTACTGGTCGTGCCATTTGTCCTGTACCATATTGACGCTTCCTGCATAAACTGCAATGGTGCCTCCGTCATTGAAAATGTATTTGTCCGCGATGCAGTCCTCCATCTGGAAAGCACCATTGAAGCAGGCGTCGAGTATGACGAATCTGCACTCGGGGTGGTAGCTCAAGCTGTCGAAATCGGCGAGTGTGAGATTGTCCTCTTCCTTGACACCGAGGTACTGGGTGTCGTAGTCCCCGTGGTGGTGAAGCATGGCAATGTCTCCGCCCTTCCTGCTCAGTTCGTCTATTACTTTGATTTTGAGCGGCTTGGCGTCTTCGTAATTGAGGTATCTGAAGGCTTCTGGAGCGGCTGAAAGTCCGGCGAAATGCTCGTGCAGTCCACGGAATTCGTCTATGTACGCCATCTTGGACTCGGAGAGTGAGCCCTGGCCGGAGAAGACAAAGATATTGTCGATGCTCTCACCCTCAAGCTTCACCTTGGTAGCCTTGTCAAGGTATTTCTTCAGATTTTCATGTTTGCTGCCCTGGGCATTGTCCACGGGGCGTATTCTTCCGGAGAAAATATCCGGGCTGAGATGTTGCTTCCCTCTTGTGCTCAAAGAGTAATAGAACAGCGGTGTACCTTCATCATTGCCGATGTAGTCGAACTCCAGGGAGAAATCATCATAGAATCTGTCTGAAGGGACTGAGGACTTTTGGCGAGGGTATCTCTGCTCCATTTTGAATGCACTCGTAAGGTATTGTGCGTCACGAATCATAGGGATGGGAATCTCTCCGACGAATACCGCTCCAATGAGGCTATTGTGCTCGTAAAGGTCCTTTAGTCTGGTCCTTATGGAATCGGGGACGCCCCATGTGTCTACGATGGTCGTTACCTTTAGTCCGTCCTTCAGTTCTATGGCGCGCGCGTAGTCGTTGAGTTCTTTTTCTGCAGCGACTTGGCTTTCGGGGTCTACCACGATGGCAAACAGACCTGTCTGCTTCTGCGAGCAGCCCGTCAGAACGGCAAATGAGAGTGCAAAGCACAAGAATGTTTTCAGCTTCATCTTAGAATACTGTGTATAGGGTTAGATTATAAAAGTTTCGTGTTGAACCGGAGATGAAGTCCTTGTGGAACTCACCGTCGGAACAATACTTGAGATAGCCGAAACTACCTCTGATACCGACTGCTACACTCTTTAAGGGGAAAGAGTAATCCACGGCGGTGCCGGTCTTGAGTTTGGAACAGCTCTCGTATTCGAACTTCGGAGCAAGCCAATCCTGAGTAATGTCGCCGAGGGCTATGTTCCTGCCTCCGGAGCCAAACTGCCTCTCTCCCACAGGTATAGCGTAATTGCCATAAAGGGATATGTGCAATGTGCTTCCGTCAGAGAACTTGTTCTCCCAGCCTGCGGCAAGCCTTGTAGAAGCGAGATTCCATGACATGGCAGAACTGCCATCGGCATTGTAGTGCTCAATATTGTTGGCGTCAAAGCCTGCGCCTGCCTCAATGTAGGACATGCCGTTCATCAGAGCGAAATCGTGATAATACGAGAGCTCTCCCGACAATGAGGAGTTGTGATGGACAAGGGTCTTCGCAAGTATCTCATAATAAGTGAGATTGGCATGAGCTGTGTCCGTGCGTGCCTTCTGGTCGTACCAATATCCGTCTCCACTCTTATATTTGGCTTCCAGTCTTAGCTGGTGGGAGCCTTTAGAAGATGACTCAATATACAGGCGGTCGGAGAATCCGATTTCGGTAGTGAGGTAGTCTCCGCCCTTGAAAAGGTAGGACGAGCCTCCGTCTTCCGCTATCTGCGAGCCTTTCTTGCCGTATATTTCAAGGAAATTGGACGGTTTCCCATCGTTTGGCTTGAAATAGAACTGCAATGCCAGTTCTCCCGTATTGCCTATGTAGTGGCGGTTATATCCGCTGTATTGGCTGCTTGACAACCCGAGATAATCAGCCATACCCTTCATCAAGAAGAACCTGTGCGAAATGAGGTTATTCTCTATGCTGTATTGGGTGAATGAACGGTAGATGTCCACTCCTGCTGAGATTCCGACTCCGATTTCGTTATTGGGTGTCCAGATGATACCTGCAGAGAGAGGGATGCGGCTTGTGCTGATTTTAGGTCTCGGGTCTTCCTGGTCGGACGATATGCCTATGGCGAGTCCTCCTTGCGCACCGACTTTGAAGTAATCTCCGAGATTGATGGATGCGGTCGCACCGAGGTCGAACGACTCCACTGTCTTGTCGCTCTTGAGACTGTCAGCGATGATGAATGGATTGTCAGGGTCGAGCCATAAGGTCGAGTTCCACGGCATATCCAAGTCCCTGGCGTTGGTGTACTTGAGATGTCCTGAGAGGCGGGTCTTACCGAGATTGCGATATCCGTTTATGGATGCGGAGAAATGGTGGGACTGCAGAGGGGTGTCCACATTTTTAAACTCGCCGTTGCTCCCGTCATAGACAAGGGAAGCCATTTGGAAACTTTGCCCGTTATGATAAATCAGTCGGGCGGGATTGAATGAAGAATAAGCAAGGTTTGTCCTTTCGTTAAAACGGTTGGGGTCGCCCTGCTCTTCTGTCATAACGGACTGAGCCACTGCCCCGACGCCGGAAATGGCAATCAGGGCGAGGCTTAACAGTGCCGTACGGGTGATCTTATTCGTCAATTTCGGTGAATTCATAACCGGGTTGCAGGGGCTGGTTGTTCAGGAAATCCTCGCCCGAATTGTTGGTGTCTTTGTAGTATGCGCGTCCGTTCACTACTTTGGTGACTTTGCGGCGGAGGCATTGGCCGGTCCATGCCTCAGAAGCAAGCACGCCGGAGGCATCGTCTGAAGGGAGGAACTGAATATAGTGCTCCGTGGCATCCTTCTCCCACATATCTACTGCATCCAGGACATATTTGCTGGGGATGACGAAATATTGTGTCGTGCTTGTGGTGTTGGGAGCGGTGGTCTTGCTCTCCTCAAGTGCCGCATACTCTTTGGGTGTCATACCTTCAGGCAGTTTTGCCATTATGTATCCTGCGTTGAAGAATCCCATAGCGAATCTGGCACCTGTAGTGATGATATGGATTATATCCATATTCTTTGCGCCTTCGTAGTCGATATCATTCTTGATATAATCCTGATACACTTCCCAATCAGCTCCGCTTAGGTCGGGGCAGAAATTGCCTTCCTTAGCCAATTCGCGGTGATTGGCAGCATCGTTTGCTACAACGACGCTCTTGCCGGGCTCAAGAGGGATTTCCTTGCCGGACTCGGATGCGGGGAATGCCACTACACAGCCCTGTCCGGATACGTAACGGTCGATAAATCCGTTCTCCTGCCAGTTGTTCAGCTCTTTCTTCTGTCCTCCGTCGGTCTTCATTAGTATGATGCCGTCAAGGTACTGGACTTCATCGGAGTTGTTGACAATCTCGAAGTAAGAGTCGTTCACATAGCCTTGGACTCCACCTGTCGTGTAAATGGCCTTGAAAATGAGGCTCGACTGTGTGTATTTTGATAGGGTCAGGCTTGTCTTGATATCTTGATAGAGATCCACATTGGCGGATGCGCTGACATACCCTGTAGCTTCATTGGTGATTTTACCCGAAAGAAGCAGGGTGTAAGAGCCTTGAGGCAGAGTGAGTGCCGTATCTGCAAGATCTTTGAGAATTACGGTGCTGTCAAGGGCGGTTCCGGAGGTCCTGCTTATTTTGATGGATGCGTCCGAGACATTATCGAGAGAGATTTCATCGGAAGGTGCAACGAAAGAGATTCCGAGAGTGTAGCTGGGGATGACATTGTCCTTCCCACCATCCTTCTCGCAGCTTGCGAAAAGGGCTGTCAGAGCGATAAGAGTCGCTGACAGACTCAGAAATTTGTTCTTGTTCATAATTGTGTTTTGGTTGGTAATACTCATATTTTGATTTTTACTTCTGCCCCGAAATAGAAATTGGGGTAGAGTTGTGTTTTGCTCAGTGACCATTTATTGACGTGGTAACGGGATGAGTTGGTGCAGTTGTTGGCTGTGAACGAGATTTCTGCCACCTTGCCTATCTCTTTGGTTATGCGGAAGTTGAGCATACACCAAGGGGAGATGGTGTCGCTCTCGAATCCGTAGGTCTGGTAACGGGTAACCATCCTGAAGAGCTCGCTTTCCTTGCTCATATCCCTATCTTCCCATGCTGTATAGTTGTAGCTCTTGTCGTAGAATCCGAGCGGGTTCACTGCGAGATAGTTTTTGTCCTGATAGACGATGTTGTGATATGCGTTCTTTCCGTCAATTTCGTAGACCGAGCGTGCGCTTTCGTACCATACGACCTGCAGTGATGTCGTGAAGATCATCTCCACTTCGGGGATATGTGTTATGAACCTGAATGTGGTGTTTACTCTGTCGCGAATGGAGCCTGAACCCGCCGGCATTACGCCCACATAATCGTAATTGAGATCCACATATTTGAGTGATGGCGTCTCGTTTACCCTTTTAATGTGAAACCACGCACCGCTTACATTGAGGCTCGTGCGCAGGGGTTTAAATTCTCCGAAATCCACTCCGTACTCAATGCCGTATTTGGTTGATGAAGTATTGTTGGTGGGTTGGGACCATGTGTGCATCCTCTTACGTATCTCGTCTGGCTCGGCGATATGCGTCTTGCCATCAAGAGTATAACTTAACTGTCCGGAATCACTGTCAAATTTGGCATCGGAAGAGCCTGCGGGCAATGCGCTATACCATGGAAATTCCGAAATGAACAACTGGCTGTCGAATCCGAACTCGTGCTTGTGCTGCTCGTGGAAGAAAGTGACGAACGCGCTCCTTTGTCCGCTTCTTGCAGAGAGTCCGATTTCCCATTTCTCGGTGTTGGTGGGACGCAGGTCGGGGTTCTGGGTGTCAGTTATGACATTTGTAGAAATCAGAGCAAGTCTGTCGTTGGGGTCTTCTGTGTATCGGTTGAAACTGACATTATCGTAGTACACATTGTCAGGATAGAGATAGAGTAAGGTGGGCATTTTGTTGGAGATGCCGTATCCTCCAGTGAGATTGAGCTCCATGCCATCATAGGATTCTTTTAGGAGTCCGAGTGAGGCGTTGATGCGAGGCTCGGCGACGAAGATATCTCCGCGGCCGCTCTTGGATTCGTTAATGAACAAGTTGGAGACTCTTACTCCGCCTTCAATCTGGAGCTTGTGCCCGAAAGGCATTAGAGATAGTTTGTCGCTTATGAATGCAGAAGCCGTACTCAATGCAGGTATGTCGCTATATGCTCTCGGTCGGAGGGTCTGCGCGGAAGAAGACTGTGGCGGGGCCATCAAGTCAAACTCCAATCCTGCTCCCGAGTTGGAGTCGCGGGTATACTCGACACCTGCCTTTATGTCAGTGTAGTTGTCGTTCGAGAGCTGTATGTATTTGTTAGCCATGACCTGTCCGTAGAGGTTGAGCGGCTTGCCATCTATACTGTAGCTGGCGTAGTATGCTTTGTTGTTGAAATAGGCTTCGTGGATACCGTTCTCCCTGACATCGGTGATGACTCCGTCAGGATTGGCTATGAAATTGTAATGATCGTCAGTAGTGTGCGAGTACGAGGCCGAAAGGTTGTAGTTGAGCCCCGTGAGGAAACCTCCTCCGGAGTTGTATTTGCCATATACGGAGAGCCTTCCGCCTATGTTCTTGTTGGTGTAGTGCAAGTCAAGCTGCTGGGACTGCGGGTCTTCCCTTCGCGTATTGACATTGGCGTAGAAAGAGCCTCTGACATTGAACGAAAGCTTCCCGAAGTAAGTGCTGTAACCTCCTGCCGCAGTGAGTCTGTCGTAGCCTCTGGTGTGCCGGAGTACGTCCGCCCACGACTGGCTATAGTCTGCGCTGAAGTTCATCGCACCTCCGCCCTTGAGGTTGAAGCCCTTGCCAATATAAGCCAATTTGGAATATGGATCTGCAGAGAATTTTGCCTCCCACGGGGTCTGGCCTGACTTGGTCTTCACGATTACAAGGCCGGAGGTGAGATTGCCGTATTCTACTGAAGGTATGCCTCTTACGATGTCTACCGACTCAATGTTTCCCGGGCTTACGGTTCTGAGGTCCACACCGCTTCCCGAAGTGGTCTGGTCACTCATACCGTCTTCGGTGGTGCTTGAACGGCTACCATAGCGGGAGGTTGATAGGTGTTGGAGATTGGCGTCATTGCTGAGTGGCGAGCCGTCCACCACAACGGCAGTTCCGAGCGAGTTGTTGCTGTTGCTTCCGATTTCGCGTATGTGAGCCTGGGACATCGCGTTTAGGTTGGGATTCTCGGCAAGGTTGCCCGGTACGAGCTGTAGCAGGTCCGAGAGGCTCTTGGGCTGGATGTGCTTGATGGCCTCCTCTCCGATGGTAGAGCGCGATTCCATAGTCTGCTGCTTTGCGGTCACGGTGACGCCCTGTAGTTGCAGGCTCAGTGCTTTTAGTTTGAAATTAAGGCTGATAGGTGCGTTGGTGACTGTGATTTTACCTGTCTGCTCTTCATATCCCACGAAAGATACTTCGTATGTATATGTGCCGGGAGCGATGTGCTCGAGCATATATCTTCCGTCAGCATCGGTCTGTGCATATATGGACTTGTTGAGTATGATGACGGCAAGTTCGAGCGGTTCTCCGTTCGTGTCGGTGATTCTTCCGGAGATGCTGTATCGGTTCTCTTTGGAAGCGCTGGGGAGAATGCCCAAGACCATGATGGCAAGAGCCAATGCGGCTCTACGGATGGTTGTGTGTAGAGATTGCACCATTGTAATACCTATCTAACTATAAAGTTACCTGTTGGTAACTTGCGGAAACTGTCTCGAAATTTACATATTTTAAATCTAAAATTCCAAGAATCTGTTGAACTTTATTCTCTCATAACGAATCTCGGAAAACAATCTCCAGAAATTCCCGATACAAAGTTGCGGCAAAAATTACGATCCCGCCATACCTAAAATAAGGTATATTTGTTTCTTTTTGTGAGGCGAAATGAAAATGCGATTGTGCCTCTGTGTCGATAAAAAAATATGGGTCGCGATTCTCATCGAGACCCATACCCATTCTAACCTAAATTTAACCTATGAAAAAACTATTCGATGCAAATATAAGCAATAGCTGTGCCAAAATGCAATAGGCAAATAAAAATTTTTTGAAAAATATTCAATGGTTTTCTTAAAAACTTAATATAATGGCTTATTGATTTGCTTGTTCTTCAGAAACCACTTGGTTTATCTTGATGATTTTCACGGGAGTAAGCGGGCAATCGCGATAGTCGGTCTGAACGGATGCAATTTTGTCAATCACATCAATACCATCCACGGTTTCTCCAAAAATGCTGTATTCTCCGTCAAGATGTACACAGTTGGTGGGGTCGTGCACGATGTAGAACTGCGAGCCGCTGGACTCTTTAAGAGGATTGGCACGGTCTCCTCTTCGTGCTGCAGCGAGCGCTCCCTTTATGTGATGATGTGTGGGAAGCATCTCTGCGGGGATATTGTATCCGGGTCCTCCTGTGCCGAACTGGTCCTTGTTCGCCGGGTCTTTTGAGAGAGGGTCTCCGGTCTGAATCATGAAACCGGGGATGACTCTGTGGAAGAGAATCCCGTCGTAGAATCCTTCAAATGCAAGTTTTGCGAAATTGTCGCGGTGTTTTGGAGTGTCGGAGTAGAGTTTTACTCTGATCGTTCCGAGAGTTGTGATGATGTCGAATACGGGCTCTTCCGGCAGATTGGCAAGCTGTTCTTTGATTCTTGCCTTTCTGTCAGTCTCCGTGAGGGAGTCGAGCTGTGCGCTTGCTTCCGCAGCAGCCTTAGTTGCGGCCTCGCGCTTGGCATTTCCGCCACCGCAGCCGGTGAAAAGTATTGATGATAATGCGCAACACATAAGCGTGTGGATAATTGATTTGTTCATATTAAATCTTTTTGGATGAATCCTCTGAAAATTGTTTCGGGCTTCCGTTTTTGTTGGTATACTCCTTATATATAAAGAAGCAGTATGTAAGCAGCATAATCGTGCCTATGCCCATCTTCCACCACATCCCTTCTATGGGCAGGAAGCGGTAAATCAGATACATTGTGGCGCCTGTGGCTACGAATTTAGCCATCGAGCCGAGCTCGTATCGCACGGGATTGTATTTCTGCCCAATGAAATAGCTGAGAAGCATTGCGCAGCCGTATCCTGCAAATCCTCCCCACGCACATGCCATATAGCCGTGGCGTGGTACGAAGATGATATTGACAAGTATCATAACTGCTGCACCGACGGCACTGAGCACGGCTCCCCACCATGTGCGGTCGCTGAGTTTGTACCAGAATGAGAGATTGAAGTACACGCCCATGAAAATCTCTGCTGCCATCACTATGGGTATCACCTTGAGCCCAGACCAATATCCCGGTTGTATGAAGTGTTTGAGTATAGGCAGATAAAACATAACTGCGAGCCATGCCAATACCGTGAATATCACAAAGTACTTCATCCCCTGTGCGAGGGTCTCAGGGCTATTGCGGTCTTTTCCTCCGCCGAAGACTATAGGCTCGTAGGCGTAGCGGAAGGCCTGGGTGAGCAGCGACATTATCATTGCGATTTTGACGCATGCCCCGTAGACTCCAAGCTGCACCTGTCCTTCATGTCCCGGCATCAGGTAGGGGAATAGAATCTTGTCCGCGACCTGGTTTAGGATTCCGAGCAGGCTGAGCAGCAGCAATGGCCAGGTGTAGGAGAGCATTTTTCGCGCGAGGGCTTTGTCGAAGCCGTAGGATATGCCCTTGATTTCGGGGATGAATCCGAGGCTTACAGCAGCAGTGCAGAACAGGTTGGCGGCGAATATGAGTCCTACGCCTCCGTCAGTCCTTGCAAATAGCTCCGCGAACTCTGCCTTTTCTTGCAATACGAAGAATATCAGCAGGTTAAGAGCTATATTAAGCACTATGAAGCTCATCTTAAGAGCCATGAACTTCATGGGCCTGTGCTGCTGTCTCAGTCTTGCGAACATTATGGACTGGAATGCGTCCAATGCTGCAATGAGCGCAAAGCATCCTATATACTCAGGGTGTGCGCCATACCCCATAGCCGTAGATATGGGCTTTAGGAAGCAAAATACTGCAACGAGGAATACCAGACAAGCTCCGCCTACCATGCGCAGGGCGTTGCTGTAGACCATCTTGTCGTCTTCTGTCCCCTTGCCGCTGAATCGGAAGAAAGTGGTCTCCATTCCGAAAGTCAGCATCGCGAGCAGCAGCGCCGAATAGGCGTACAGGTTGGTGACTATGCCGTAGCCACCGCTCTCCGCCGCTATCTTATAGGTATAAAGAGGGACGAGCAGATAGTTCAGGAATCTCCCGACTATGCTGCTCAGTCCGTAGATTGCGGTGTCTTTTGCCAATGATTTGAGATTCATGCGTGATCAGCCGCGTTTTAGAAACAGTCTAAACTTGTTTTCAGAGATATGCCGTGCCGGATTCTCAAGATGCTTCTTATTTGTCGCGATAGTTAAAGCCCTTGAGTTTGAGCATCTCGAATCCGTTGCCCTTGACCTTGGTCATGAAACTGTCGAAGTTCTTGTTCTTCAACTCGCACCACTGCACTTCGCTCATTGCGAAGAGTCGGGGCATAATCATGTACTCAAGCTGCTCAGTGGTAGGGATATATTCTGTCCAGACATTTGCCTGTGCTCCGAGAATGTGCGCCGCAGCGTTCTCATCGAGCCCCTCGGTGGGATTGAATGAGTAGACTTTCTCAATAGGGAGCGTGCCCCACCATGCGCAGAGAGGCTCGTCCACATCTTCCCATACGGGGATATCGAGGTTGTTGCGGGTGCCGCACTGGTTGTAGTCGAAGTAGCAGAACTTATCCGGGGTCATAATGACATCGAAGCCTTTGTTGGACGCCTCGATTCCGCCTGCGATACCTCTCCAACTCATTACGGTTGCGCCTTTGGCCAACTCGCCTTCGAGGATCTCATCCCAACCGATGATATTCTTGCCCTTGGTCTCAAGGAACTGCTGCATACGGTTGGTGACATAGTTCTGGAGTCTCTGCTCTGCGGTGGCCCTTTCGTCGTCTTTAAGTCCGAGCTCTGCGATGCGTTTCTGGCAGTCGGGGCAGCTCTCCCAAGCTGTCTTGGGGCACTCGTCACCGCCGATGTGGAAATACTCGCTGGGGAAGATTTCGCAGAGCTCCTCTACGACACCGAAGAGAAATTCAAATGTGACGTCCTTGCCGGGACAGAGTACGTCGGGAGATACGCCCCAGTTCTGCCAGACCTTATACTCGCCACCTGTCTCGATGCTTTTGCCGGTGCATCCAAGTTCAGGGTAGGAAGCGAGGGCTGCCACCATGTGTCCGGGGAGGTCTACTTCAGGGATTACAACGATGCCGAGTTTGTCTGCGTATGCAACGATGTCGCGCATCTCGTCCTGGGTGTAGAATCCGCCATAACGGATAGTGTCGAATTCGGGTTTCTTGGGAGTATTGGCGTAGCCGATGACTGTACCCTCTCTCCATGCACCGACTTCAGTAAGAAGGGGATATCTCTTTATTTCAGCTCTCCAGCCCTGGTCGTCGGTCAGATGCCAGTGGAAGCGGTTGAGCTTGAGGGTTGACATCACATCGAGAATCTTCTTGATTTCGTCCGTGCTCCAGAAGTGGCGTGAGCAGTCGAGGTGCATACCTCTGTGTCCGAACCTCGGTTTGTCCTTGATTTCGCAGCAGGGGAGTGACCAGTCGGCTCTCTCATCGCTCTCGCTTCCGTAGATGGATACAGGGAGCATCTGCTTGAGGGACTGGATAGCATAAAGGAATCCGGCATCGCCCGAAGCGAGTATCACGGCTTTCTTTTTGTCGATATTGATGGTATAAGCTTCGTCTGTAAGGGTGGGGTCGATGGCGAAGATGATACCCTTACCTTCTCCCATGCGGACTGTCTCGCTGAGACCGGCAGGTTTTGATACAGGGTAAATCTGACCGGCGACTATGGTCAGTTGTGCCGAGAATTCATTGACAGCAGAAATGACCTTGTCACTTACTGCCGCATCGCAGGAAATCTGCGTGCCCTTGAGTTTGAAGCTTCCCTTGTCCTCACGCACGCTGAGCGGCTGAGGGATGATGTTGACTGCCGAAGCAAGCAGCATTGCAAGAAGTGTTAGTTTCATTATTGATCAGTATTTTTGAGATTATTCGTTCAATATAATATTAAGCCTAAGACGCCTCCCGCAAGTATCACATATATGGGGTTGGCTTTCAGAAAATAGCTTGCGATAAATGCAGCTCCAAACAGCGCCCAACTCTTCCAGTCTACGAAATTCTCGCTGATGACGCTGATGTGCGGGATTATTCCGTCCATGTCTATATGGAAGCAGAGTATGATGCATGCGGCTGCAATGAGTCCTGTCACTGCAGGTTTTAGCGCGGACATTGTTGTGGTGAAACGCGGATCTTCGTGGAAGCGGTTGAAAAGCTTCATCAGTGCGAAGAATATAAGAAAAGATGGCAGGACAATGGCAGAAGTTGTCATGGCGGAACCGAATATGCCTGCAAAGTGCGAATATCCCGCAGTGTGCATTACTTCGTATCCTATATATGTGGCGCAGTTGATGCCTATGGGTCCCGGGGTTGTCTGGGAAATGGCGATTATGTCTGTGAATGTCTCCTCGCTCACCCATGCGTGCACGCCTACCACTTGGTTCTGTATGAGGGAAATCATCGCGCCGCCTCCCCCGAAGTTGAAGAGGCCGATGACAAAGAAGCAGCAGAAAAGCTGGAATATCAGTGTAATCATTTCTTCTGTCCCTCCTTAATCATTGCGATGCCGATGCCGCAGCAGAGCACTGTGAGTATAATCCAGATTGCTGATATTTTTAGGAATGCAACGAGAAATATCGTAGCCGCCATTATGAGGTATGACCACCATTTTTGGCTGCATTTCTTCGCCATATTGACTGCAGGAACGAGTATCAGGGCGATGGCGACTGGTCTCAATCCTTGGAATATCCTCTGTATGATTGGGTTCTCCTTAAATGCGGTGAAGAATATGGCTATCAGTAGGATGGTGAGGAATGAGGGTAATACCGCCCCTATAGTAGCTACGATGCTGCCCTTGAGCCCTCTTAGTTTATAACCGGTGAATATCGCCATGTTGACAGCGAGCAGGCCGGGGGCGCTTTGCGCGAGGACCACGACGTCGTCTAACTCATCTTCGGGGATCCACCCGCGTTTGGTCATCTCTGCTTCTATTATAGGTATCATGGCGTAACCTCCTCCTATGGTGAATGCGCCGATTTTGGAGAAGATGCCGAATATCTGTAAAAGTGAAGCCTTGCTTTGCATTTGTTTTTAATGCTGTTTTCCGCCACGGTACGGTCGCCGCGGCGCATCCTACAAATATAGCCAAATGCCGCGTAAATCCCTATCATTGAAAAATTGTTAATATTTTTTGCAATAAAATTTGCGAGTTGAAAAAATTTGCCTATCTTTGCAGTCCTTTTCGCGAGTAGCGAAGTAAGTTCATTGAAAATATTGAGAGATAAGTACAAGCAAGTACCGAAACAGTAACGAGCGTCAGTTTCTTTTTTTTAT
>CAZNDD010000002.1:0-73255 GCA_964571735.1 uncultured Muribaculaceae bacterium
AAATCCGGGACCTTGAGTCTCGGATTCTTTTTGAAGACAACCACCTGCTCGTCATCAACAAGAACTCCGGCGAAATAGTCCAAGGAGACAAGACCGGAGACGAAAGCCTTGCAGAAAAGCTCCAGGCCTACATAGCTGGCAGAGACGACAAACCGGGCAGGGTTTTCATAGGCGTACCACACCGTTTAGACCGCCCGGTAAGCGGAGTGTGCATATTCGCCAAAACCTCCAAAGCACTTGAAAGACTTTGCGCCCAGATACGCGAAGGAGAAATCCACAAAATATACTGGGCACTATGTTGCGCCAAGCCGCCAAAAGACGAAGACCACATCGAGAATTATATAAGGCGCAACGAGAAACAGAACAAATCCTACATCACCAAGAACGCGGACAACGGAGCAAAGCTCGCAAAACTCGAATACCGATATCTCCGCAGCACCGAGAGGTATCACCTTGTGGAAGTCAACCTGCTCACAGGCAGACACCACCAGATACGATGCCAGTTAAGCCATATAGGCTGCCCCATCAAGGGCGATTTGAAGTATGGTGCGCCCCGTTCCAATCCCGACGGCGGCATATCTCTGCACGCCAGAAGCATAAGTTTCGTACACCCAGTCAAAAAGACGGAAATCAACCTTGTCGCTTCGGTACCTTCAACGTGGAAAGGTATCGCGTAGGACGGCTCTCATCAGCCATGATGTGAGTGCAGGTGTACTTACCGGGAGTCATATTGACATTCTTCTTAAATGACGAATTGAATGTCGGCATCGTATTGAATCCAGAGAGCTTCGCCACCTCATCTTTCTTCATATTGGGGTACCGCCTCATCAGTTCCATGGCATGCTCCACCCTGTAGGTATTGATATAATTACGGAAATTTAGCCCCGAGCAGTTATTGATTGCCAAGGAGATATTGTTACGCGTCGTGTGTAGCCTCTTGGATACGTCGCCAATCGAGAAATCACCACGCAAGAAGGGTTTCTGCGACTTCATATACGACTCTATCTGTGAATAAAGTGCCTTCATAAAAGAAGACTTTTCACCAAGATAGGAAATGTCCTTAAGCGAGCGTTTCTTCGACGGCTTCACAATCCCCGGACTTTTCGGTTTCAGGATAGAAAACAAATTCATAGCCATTAGTCTTTTTATGTCGCCACAAATATAAATACAAGTCCCCCGAAACACATGGTTTCAGGGGACTTTGTGACGAATTTCGACTAAAATTATTTTTTATGTCCAGCTTTAATTGTCTCGAATCCCTTTCCGTAAACTGATGTAACAGAGGAGACTGAGAGAAATGCCTGAGGGTCGATACGCTTGATTTCGCGCAAAAGTAAATTTAAATCGTACTTTCTTGTAACTACCATCAAAACCTCGGCATTTTCCTTCGTATACCAACCTTTTCCGTCAAGGACGGTCACGCCGTGGTTCAAACCCGTAACCATGTCAGCAATCTCAACATACTTCTTAGAGAGTACGAAAAGCTGTACGCTCTGCTTCGAACCCTGTATCGTGTAGTCAAGAACGACACTCACAATAGCGACCAATATAAAGCCATATACGACTACCGTTATCTTCTCCACGAACGGAACAAGTGCACCTTCCGCATCGTACGAAGGGACGAAAAGCGACGAAAGGATGATAAGCGCATCTATAACCAATAAGACACGACCCGGAGAGACATTATGCTTCTTATTGATTATAAGCACTATGATATCCGTACCGCCTGTGCTGCCACCCTGTGACATATTGATACCTATGCCGAATCCAACCATAATCGCCCCCATAATGGTACACATCAACTTGCCATTATTGAGCGCAATCTGCTGAATGAAGTCCGCAGGGATTATTTCCTGGAAGACATTCAGCCCCACAGATGCCAACACTATAGCATACACGGACTTGACACCGAAATTCTTACCCAAGGTAAAGAGCGCGACAATAAGCAGCGCTATATTAATCACAAAGTAGCTGGTTCCCATCTTGACGAACCCGCCCGTTGCATACTGGATAATGGATGAGATACCGGTAACGCCGCCACCTACAAGCTGGTTAGGAGCGAGAAATATAGTCCACGCCAGGACATAGGAGAGCATTCCTATGGTTATCAAGGTGTATTCCTTGATTCCGGTCAAAACCTTTTTACTGTTCAGTGCCATTTTCTTCTTTTATTTTAGTTGTTTTCTTTCGTCCAAAACCGGACTTGACCTCCTCAAAGCCCTCTCCGTAGACGCTGCTCACAGACGAGACTGACATGAAAGCACGAGGGTCAAGAGCATGTATTTTCTTGACAAGCATATTGAGTTCGCGCCTGCTGATAAGAATCAGAAGCACGTCTTTTTCTTTCTTGGTAAACCAGCCGTGCGCCTTGATCACAGTCACACCGCGACTCAAATCATTGATGATATGGTCAGCTATCTCATTGTATTTCTCCGAGAAGACAAGGAGCTGGAATGAAGACTTCTGTCCTCCAACTACCGTATCTATTAGGAGCGTGAATATCACTATCTCTACCAGACCATATGACATATCGGTAAAAGTCTTGTCAGGAAGGAAGAGAAGCAAAGTCACTATGATGAGGTCCGAATAAAGGAAAGCCTTACTGAGCGACACCGGATAGTACTTGTTAATCATCAGTGCTACGATATCAGTACCTCCCGTACTGCCGCCGTTGCGTATTACAAGTCCCAAACCCACGGCTTCGAGCACACCAGCGATTACAGGTATCAGAAGTTTGTCTTCGATATAGAAGAACTCGCCGGGAATACAATGCAGGAACTCGCACTTCGCGAGCAACTGCATCGCCAGAGTAGAGACAACAATGCAGTATATAGTCTTGAATCCGAAGCCTATACCCATCACCAGCACCGCGACCACTATCAACAGGGCGTTGATAGCAATGTAGGTATACTGCGCGGGAATAGCGCCTCCGGTGGCATACTGAATCACGGTCGAAAGACCCATCATTCCACCTCCGGAAAACCCATTCGGAATCATAAACCCTTCCCACGCCAGTCCGAATATGAAACAGGCGAGAGTAAGGATGAAATACTCCTTTACACGGAGCTTGAGTTTAACCTTATCCATTTATTTGATAACGATATTGACTATGCGTCCGGGCACCACGATTACCTTGACAATAGACTTGCCTTCGGTATAATGGCTTGTCTGGGGAAGTTCGCGCACAAGAGCCTCAACCTCCGCAGGAGTAGCACTGCGGGACGTTTCGAATGTAAAGCGCATCTTGCCGTTGAACTGCACGGGATAGACCACGCTGTCCTCAACCGTATAGGCAGCATTGTACTCAGGGAATGTAGCCTTGCATACGCTTTCCTCATGTCCGAGGGCTTCCCAAAGTTCCTCGCAGATATGGGGAGCGAAAGGACTGAGCAAAATCGTAAGTGGCTCGAGAATTTCTCTCTTATGACACTCGCCAAGTTCAGAAAGAGCTATCATAAAGGCACTTATGGTAGTGTTATATGACAAGGTCTCCATATCTTCCTGCTCTTTGGCGATGAGTTTATGCAGGGACTTGAGCTCAGCAGGAGTTGCCTTCTCGTCAGTCACGCAGAAACCGCCCTTGCCGTAGAAGAGCCTCCAGAACTTCTTGAGGAAGCGGTTCACACCGTCAATACCCTTGGTATCCCAAGGCTTGCTCTGCTCGATAGGGCCTAAGAACATCTCATAAAGTCTCAATGTATCAGCGCCATAACTGTCGCAGACCTCATCGGGATTGACCACATTGAACATACTCTTACTCATCTTTTCGACCGCCCAACCGCAGACATATTGTCCGTCTTCGAGCACAAACTCGGCATCAGCAAATTCAGGCCTCCATGCACGGAAAGCATCCAAGTCAAGGATATCGTTGTGCACAAGGCTGATATCCACATGGATTTCAGTGGTCTCATACTTATCTTTAAGACCGTAAGAAACAAAAGTATTGGTACCGACCACACGATAGACGAAGTTGGAACGGCCCTGAATCATACCCTGATTGACAAGTCTTCTGAACGGCTCGTCTTCACAGACATATCCGAGGTCAAAGAGGAACTTGTCCCAGAATCTGGAATAGATAAGGTGACCGGTCGCATGCTCAGTGCCGCCCACATAGAGATCAACATTGCGCCAATAGCCGCAAGCCTCCGGGCTTACAAGCGCATCGCCGTCCTGAGGGTCCATGTAGCGCAGATAATATGCTGAAGAACCTGCAAATCCCGGCATGGTGCTGGTCTCAAGAGGATAGCCCTTGTAAGTCCAGTCCTTTGCCCTTGCGAGCGGGGGTCTGCCATCAGAAGAAGGTTTGAAGCTTTCTATTTCAGGGAGTTCAAGCGGAAGATCAGCCTCATCCACAGGAGTGGGAATACCATCCTTATAGTAAATCGGGAAAGGCTCACCCCAATAACGCTGACGGGAGAAAATGGCATCGCGCAGGCGGTAATTGGTCTTGCGCTGACCGAGTCCATGCTCCTCCACATAAACCTTGGCGGCCTCTATGGCATCTTTTACTTCCAACCCATTGAGGAAGCCGCTGTTGCACATCTTGCCCTCCTTGGCATCAAAAGAAGCCTCAGAGACATCACAACCCTCAATGATAGGGATTATGGGCAATGAGAATTTACGGGCAAATGCATAGTCCCTGCTATCGTGAGCCGGCACGGCCATAATGGCACCAGTACCATAACCTGAAAGCACGTATTCACCAATCCAGATAGGGATCTGCTCCCCTGTCAAAGGATTTACCGCATAGGAGCCGGAGAACACACCGGTGACCGTCTTAGTCTGGGCGATACGTTCACGCTCCGTCTTCTTACCGGCCTGACGCACATACTCTTCAACCTCCTCTTTCTGTGCACGGCTCGTGAGAGGCTCAACGAAAGGACTGTCAGGAGCGAGGACGAGGAATGTCGCACCGAAAATCGTATCGGCACGAGTAGTAAAGACAGTCAGAGGCAGATGCGAATCATCACAAATGGTGTCAAACACTATCTCCGTACCTTCAGACTTGCCTATCCAGTTGCGCTGCATTTCCTTGAGGGAGTCGGACCAATCCAGTTTATCAAGGCTTTCAAGCAGGCGCTCCGCATAAGCGGAAACGCGTAGCTGCCACTGCTTCATCTTCTTCTGTTCCACGGGATAACCGCCACGGACACTGAGTCCGTCCTTAACTTCGTCATTGGCAAGCACGGTACCGAGACCTTCGCACCAGTTGACTGATGTCTCTCCCTGATATGCAATACGATATCGCATCAGGATATCTGATTTCTCCTGCTCGGAAGCAGACGCCCAAATTTCAGGAGTCACATCATCATATCCTGTCGTACTGAACTTCTCAACAAGAGTTTCGATAGGACATGCCTTGTTCTGCTCTGGATCGAACCAGCTCGAGAACATCTTGAGGAATGCCCACTGCGTCCACTTGTAGTAGGCGGAATCGCAGGTAACGACCTGACGGGACCAGTCATAGCTAAAACCAATCCTATCAAGCTGCTCGCGGTAGCGAGCGATATTACGCATGGTAGTTACCTCCGGGTGTTGACCAGTCTGGATGGCATACTGCTCTGCAGGCAGGCCGAAAGCATCATAGCCCATGGGATGAAGGACATTGAAGCCCTTCAGGGTCTTGTAACGGGAATATATGTCACTGGCTATGTAGCCCAAAGGATGCCCCACATGAAGCCCCGCTCCCGAAGGATAAGGAAACATATCCAGAACATAATACTTTGGCTTGGAGCTGTCTTCGGTGACCTTATAAGTTCCCTGCTCAGCCCAACGCTTCTGCCATTTGCTTTCTATTTTTTTAAAATCGTATTCCATTGTGTATATGCGTATTATCTATTAGAATCTATCTTATTATCTTTACTCAGCCATCATTATGTATGCGTCTGCGGGACAGAAAGCGAATTGCTTCACCCTCTTGAGTTCCTCGACCGCAAAATCAAGGTCATTGGTCGGGCTGATTGCAACTGCAGTACGCCTGCCGTCAGAAAAAGGTATGGTCACCACTTCAAATCCGGCATTGCGGGCACGACGAGCCTGCGCATCGGCATAAGACTCGCTCGTAAATGTACCCACAAGCACATAATATGTGTACGGAAGACCCGATACTGTCTGCTTAATTGAATCTTTACTCAGCTTCAACATGTAGAGAGACTTTTCCCCATAAACCTCTACAACAGCCTCAGGTTCAGACCCTTGCGAAAGAGTATCAGGAAGCGCTGAAGTCGAATCGCAACATGCCCCTACACATTTCGGGCAATCAGTACAGGAAACGCAGACTCCTGCCGAAGAAGATGTCTCTGTAAGCTGCGCGGAGGTAGGCCGGCCGGCAACAGTTCGCAAAAAGTCGCACCCTGTGACACAAAGCGCAAGAGCGCAGAGCGCAGAGAGAATAGCAATTCTTTTCATCGGATATTATGCTTAATCACTATCAAAAGCCTACACAGCGGAAGTGTAGAAGCTGTTCAATCAAATTCTAACAAGCCACAAATTTAACAAGAATAGCGACAAAATAAAATATGTAACTTTGTATCCGAATATGAAGAAAACCATAAGACTCGAAGCGGTGGACCCGCTTGAAATCTACGGCGCCGGCAACAGGCTGCTGAACGAATTTTGCTCATACTTTCCCAAACTCAAAGTCGTGGCACGGGGTGATGAAATAATCCTCGACGGCAAACCCGATGACATAGAGAGTTTCACACAGAAAATGGGCGAACTTGTAGAAAAGCGTCTTCACAAGATGAGCCTGACTCCATACGATGTACAGGAACTCTTCGAAGGCGGAAGTACGGCAAGCGACTTTGCCATTGACGGAGAGACCGTAATCATATACAACACCGAAGGCAAACCCATACGCGCCCGTAATCTCCGCCAGCAGGAGATGGTCAAGTCATACTTCGACAGCGATCTCATCTTCGCCCTCGGGCCTGCGGGAACAGGTAAGACCTACATTGCCATAGCATTGGCAGTCAGGGCTTTAAAAAACAGAGAGATTCGCCGCATAATACTCACCCGCCCTGCGGTAGAAGCAGGAGAAAGGCTCGGATTCCTGCCGGGTGACCTCAAAGAAAAACTCGATCCATATCTTCAGCCCCTATATGATGCACTCGGAGACATGATTCCGCCGCGCAAACTGCAGGAATTCATATCGGACGGCACCATACAGATAGCCCCGCTCGCCTACATGCGCGGACGCACTCTCGACAGAGCCTGCGTCATACTTGACGAAGCCCAGAACACCAATCTTGGGCAACTTAAAATGTTCCTCACCCGAATGGGCTCCAATGCAAAGTTCATAGTCACGGGAGACGCCTCACAGATTGACCTTCCGAGACGGGAAGACAGCGGACTGGAAAGAGTCGTAGAGAGAGTCAGCAAACTCAAAGGCGTATCCACTATACAATTTTCTTCTGAAGACATAGTGCGCCATCCACTCGTGGGTAAGATAGTCGCTGCACTCGAAGAATAATCCCGATACTGACAAACGACCGACACGGAAGATTCCACTTCGCACACGAGAGTCACCGCGCCGAAGACAAAAAAAGGGGCAGCCAAATGGCCGCCCCTTAACTGTTTCAAGAAGTTGTTCGGATTTGTTATACCGGATTGGAGAACATAAATTCAAACAGCTTCCAACACTGCCGATTACTACTTGGAAGTATTCACGATGGCAGTGTACTTATCGTATTTCTCCTTGTAGGCAGGATCATCGTAGCTGAAACGATAGCAGGCATTCTTGAGGTATTCGCACACGGCGACTTTGATACCTTCATCCTTGCTGGTTTCATAAGCCTTTTCAAAAGGCTCGATGCAGTTTTTGAGAGCAGTCTCAAACTCCACCATGAGAGCATTGTACTTGGCGTCATCCATCTCCTTGGAAGCAGCTTCCTGAAGTTCGACAGCCTTGTTGTACCAGAACTGACCTTCACCAATGTATCCGAACTCATACTCGGGGTTAATCTCTGCGCACTGACGATATGCCTTCACTGCATTGTCAGCGTCATTGAGCTGGAGATAGATATTGCCCTCAACATAGTAGAGAGAAGCATTGTTCGGTTCGTTCTTCTTGGCTTCACCGATGAGTTCGAAAAGTCTGTCAGTATTGCCACCCGAAGAAAGATAGTAGTTGATAAGACCTACGAGAATGCCCTGGCTCTGAGGGAATTTGACAAATGCAGTCTCAAGATACTCCTGTCTTGCATCCTGGTCGCCCTCCTTGTCAGCGATGTCAGCGAGCTTTGCATAAGCATCACCGTCCTCACCATAATATCCGAGAGTGACGCACTCAGTCAGATAACCCTTTGCTTTGGCATAGTCGCCATTCATCCATGCGGTAAGACCGGCATTGTAGACACAGTTGGTATCGAGCTGTGCATAAGGCTCCTGCTTTGAGACTGCAGCAGCCTGCTCGAAATAATACTGAGCCTTCACAAGATTACCGAAAGTATATGCATTGTAAGCCTCATCGATAAATTTACCCTTGACACTCACGAGACCGTTGACGATGTCCTTTTTCTTTTTGCCGTTCTCGTCGAGACTTGCAGCTTGGGCATAAGCGGCAACTGCATTTTCAAGCGCATCTGTATAGATGGGCTCGGTCACCTCGATAATCTGAAGCGTCTCGTTGGCATTGTAGTAATAGTTGCGTGTAGCATAGCTGTCCTTGATCATCTGCTGACCGCCGACCTCGACATACTCTGAAGAGATAGGCTTGTCATCAGCGAGAATAATCTGGAGTTCCTGACGGGAAGCTCCGACCCAACCATTGCCCATAGGAGCGTTGTAAGCGTCGAGATAAGCATTGCCAAGTTTGAGCCATGTGGCGAGCTTGGTGCTTTTCTTCTCGTCCTGAGACGCAGCTACAGCCTTCTCCACCGCATTTTTGGCGGAGCTGATGGACTTAACCTGCTGTGCAGAAGCAATCTGCAAAGTAGAGAGAAGCGCGATCGCTAATAAAATCTTTTTCATATCACAAAACAATTATTGTTGATTTTCTGTTGTCTGTTCTTGTACAGGAGCGGATTCCGCCGACTCCAGTTCCTCTTCCTCATGGGAAACCACTGATACCGCAGCAATGCTATCTCCCTCACGGAGATTGATCAGCTTGACACCCTGAGTCACACGACCTGCCACCCTTATGCCGGACACCGCCATGCGAATGGTCAGACCGGACTTGGTGATAATCATAAGGTCATTGTCTTCGGTGACGCTCTTGATGGCGACAAGCTCGCCTGTCTTCTCTGTGATGCTGAGAGTACGGACACCCTTCGCACCACGAGCCGTCAGACGATAGTCTCTACCGTCGGAACGCTTGCCGTAACCATTGGCACTTACCACAAGGACAGTATGATCGGTAGCATCCTCAGCGTTTACGTCGCAGCTGACTGCTCCGATAACCTCGTCGCCTTCTGCAAGATTAATACCACGCACACCCATTGAAGAGCGACCGAGAGGACGGGCATCCTGTTCTTCGAATCGCACGCAGAGACCGCCACGGGCTGCAATCATCACTTCTTCACTACCGGAAGTAAGCATCGCGTCAAGCAGGGCGTCACCCTCTCTGAAGGTAATTGCGATAAGGCCCTTGTTGCGGCTGCGCACATTTGCGAACTCCGTAAGGCAGGTCCTCTTTATGAGACCGTTCTTGGTGACAAGCACTACGAAGTGGGAATCCGTGTATTCGCGACTCTCAATCTTGGCTGCATTGAGATAGGTCTTGATACGGTCATCAGCATCGATGGTGAGCAGATTCTGCACCGCGCGTCCCTTGGAAGTCCTCATACCCTCGGGGATTTCGTACACCTTGAGCCTATAGCAGATACCCTTCTCGGTGAAGAAGAGCATAGTACTGTGCATATTGGCGACATAGATGTGCTCAATGAAGTCTTCGTCGCGCGTAGAACCGCCCTTCTTTCCTGTACCGCCGCGTGACTGCACATGGAACTCAGTCAGAGGCGTACGCTTGATATAGCCGAGGTGGGAAATGGTAATAACCACATCCTCATCCGGATAGAAGTCTTCGGGGTTAAAGTCGTCGCTACCGAGGGTGATTTCGGTGCGGCGGAGGTCACCATATTTAGCCTTGAGCTCCTCGGTCTCATTCTTCACAACCTCAAGCTGAGCCTCCTCGCTGCCAAGAATCCTGTTGCACTCCGCGATGAAAGCGGCGAGCTCGTCGTACTCGGTCTGAAGCTTGACCCTTTCCAGTCCGGAGAGCTGACCGAGTCTCATCTGGATGATAGCCGTAGCCTGGGCCTCGCTGAAACCGAATTTCTCCACGAGACCATTCTTGGCATCTTCCTGATTCTTGGAAGCGCGGATATGATTGATAACCTCGTCGATGATATCTATGGCCTTGAGCAAACCCTCCACGATATGGGCACGCTTGCTCGCCTTCTCAAGTTCGAACTTGGTGCGACGCACCACTACCTCATGACGGAAATCCACAAACACCTTTATCATGTCCTTGAGAGACAGCGTACGGGGACGGCCGTCTACCAGCGCCACATTATTGAATGCGAAACTGGACTGCATGGAGGTGTATTTATAGAGAGTATTGAGCACCACATTGGGGTTCGCATCCTTCTTGAGGAGGAATTCGATGCGCACGCCCTCGCGGTTGGTGAGTTCCCTGATGTCTGAAATGCCTTCGATCTTCTTGTCGCGGATCATCTCGCCGATACGGGAAATCATCTCCGCCTTGTTGACCATATAAGGTATCTCGGTGACAACTATCATGTTACGCCCACCTTCGCTCTCAATGTCGGCACGGGCTCTTACAGTCACTTTGCCACGGCCCGTAGTGTAGGCGTCGACTATGCCCTGGCGCCCCAAGACTATACCTCCCGTAGGGAAATCAGGGCCCTTGACATACTGCATAAGTCCCTCGACATCAATCTCGGGATTGTCGATGTAGGCACAGATGGCGTCACAGACCTCGCTCATATTGTGAGGGGCCATATTGGTAGCCATACCTACCGCGATACCGGAAGCACCATTGAGAAGAAGAAGCGGGGCTTTGGTGGCAAGCACCGTAGGCTCCTGCAGAGAGTCGTCAAAGTTATTGGTAAAATCAACCGTATCCTTGTCAAGATCAGCCAGCACATCCTCCGCGAGCTTGGCAAGTTTAGCCTCGGTATATCGCATTGCAGCCACGGGGTCACCGTCCATACTACCGAAGTTACCCTGACCTGACACAAGAGGATACCTCTGATTCCAATCCTGCGCCAAACGAGCCATAGCGTCATACACGCTACTGTCTCCGTGCGGGTGGAATTTACCGAGCACCTCACCCACGATACGGGCTGACTTCTTGGTCTCGCCGGAGTTGGAGAGCCCGAGACCGTCCATACCGAAAAGCACTCTTCTCTGTACGGGTTTGAGTCCGTCACGGGCATCAGGAAGGGCACGGGCGACGATAACCGACATCGAATAGTCGATGTAGGCCGTACGCATCTCATGGTCTATCTCCACCGGCTCGATAATACCGCGCTGAACCTCTTCAGCACCGCCATTGTCCACCGGAGCGGCGACACCGCCCAGCACCTTGTCTACTGCTTCATTATCCATATTCACTGAGAAATTATTCTACTTACATTCCCCGCGCCTTTCAGTCGCGGACAGGCATTCCTCCGAGGAACGCCACAAGCGTACAAAAATAGCAAAAATCGCCGATACCTGCAAACCGCTTTTCATTCCCGAAAACACCTCTCAGACACTGTCCAGATTTATCTTTCCTGCGACTATTTCACGTGATGCCCGAACTGCATCTCAATTATTTTTATTATTTTTGAGGGTTATGCGCACAAGGGCTTCAGAGGAACTTCTAAAAATACTCGCGTATGCGAGGGACGAGGCGATGCGGACGGGGGATTACGCAATTTCCACCGACCATCTCTTCCTCGGGATTCTGCGCCATGCATCCAATGACGCCTGCACGACACTCAAAGAACTCGGAGCTGACACCGCAGAGCTAAAGAACGACCTTGAAGGCAGACTTTTCCGTCCGAAAAGCGTCTCCTTCGCAGAGCGGGACAACATGGTATTCTCCCGCGACGCACAGAATGCACTCAATCTCAGTATCATAGAAGCAAATATCTCAGGGGCTGACGCGATTTTCTCCACTCACCTGCTCCTTGCCGTGACCAATACAGCGACGAGCCATGCAACTTCACTGCTCAGGAATTTGGGCATAGACCACGCCTTGCTGTCCTCCCACATGAAGGAGAACGGGCTGCTGAAAGCCAGCAAGGTAGAGACGAAGTCCAACACCCCGCCTCACCAGATAAGCATACTGAGCATAATCTCATCTCCCGACAAAATAGCATCTTAATGTCAAGCAAAGATAAAATTCCCGATTTCCTCGTAGGCAGATACCAGCTGACGGCGACGGTGGTCTTCACCGCGTTATTTTCGCTCGTGTTTGTCCTGATCATGTACCCATACTCCAAGGGTGCGTGGTTCTCACTCGGGTTTTCAAACAAGGCATCCCTGCTTACCATAATTTTCATGTTCTGCGCCTTGATGGTCATCATCGCATCCAAACGACTGATGTACGGCCATACCCGCAGACATTCGCTCAATTACCGCAATTACATACTCTGGAATACCGCTGAATGCGTGCTAATTTCAGTCATCTATGCGTTTTTCTCCCGAGAGGGGCATGAAATAGGACTAATCAGTCTGGAAGAGCCCTCATTCCTAATGCTTTTTATATCATCCCTGTGGGTCTGCATCATCTGCATAGGGATTCCATGCGTCGTGGCGGATCTATATTTCGCGATAGAGGACAAGAACAACACCATACGGCTGATGAGCTTCTCATCCATCGCCACGGACGAGACCCCTTCACCGGTGACAGACAAGAAGATAACCTTATACGACAATTCCGGTTCACTCAAACTGGTAGTCAGCATCTCCAACCTTTATTACATAGAGTCGAATGACAATTATATCAAGGTATGGTATCAGGATGCGAGCGGAGCGCTGAAGCAATATATGCTGCGCTGCCGACTCAAGACCATAGAAGAAAGTTTCGCTGACAGCGACCTTGTCCGCTGCCACCGCAAATACATAGTAAACATACGCAAGATAGAGGTCCTCAGCCGCGACAAGGACGGCTACATGATTGATTTGGGACTTGAGAACACTTCTCCAATCCCCATTTCAAAGACTTATGAAGAGAACATTCTTGAGCGTTTCAATACAAGATAGATTATGTGGCAAAGAGTTCAGACACTGTATTTTGCAATCATCGTAGGGATGCTTACGGCCCTGGTTTTCGGAGATGTAGCGACCGTTTATGAGAACGGAAGCGCAGAAGGCGTGAGGTACATTTCCAAACTGCCGTACGCCATTCTGATATTCGCGGCAACAGCCGCCAACCTGGTCTGCACATTCGCGTGGAAGCACAGGAGCACCCAAATCAGACTTGCCGGAGCCGCAATAGTAATTCTGCTTGCACTGCAGATATGGCTCGCTGTGGATTATTTCACCACCCCCGACGGAATCGTATTCAAATGGACTGCGGTATTCCCGCTGATAGCCATTTTCTTCGAGGTGCTCGCCATGAAAGGCGTCTATGCCGATGAGCTTCTCGTCCGCAGTTCTTCAAGACTGCGTTCTTCCAAGAGACAATCAAAAAATCATAAATAAATATGCGTATACCTGATTCAGAACTCATGATCAATTCGGACGGTTCAATTTTCCACCTTCACATCCGTCCGGACCAGCTCGCTGACAAACTGATAGTCGTCGGAGACCCCGGCAGAGTAGATATGTTCAAACCCCTTTTGGACAGCATCGAATGCCAGGGACAGTCCAGAGAATTCGCATTTGTCACGGGCGAATACAAAGGAGAGCGCATCACAGTGCTTTCCCATGGCATCGGCCCTGACAATATCGATATCGTGATGACGGAACTTGACGCTATAGCAAATATCGACTTTGAAACCAAGGAAGTCAAGAGCGAGCACAAGACCCTCACCATCGTAAGACTCGGCACATGCGGTGCAGTGCAGCCCGACATCCCCGTCGGTTCATTCATTCTCTCACACTATTCAGTGGGCTTCGACGGTGTAATGAACTGGTACGAACATAGGGAAAGGGTGACTGATGCAGAAATGGAGAAGTCATTCCTCGAGCACATGCACTGGCTCCCCACTCTCCCGACGCCTTATTTCGTGAAAGCTTCCGAGAAACTCATCGAGCATTTCTCCGAAGGCACCGTGAAGGGTATGACCATTTCCGCAGGTGGCTTCTACGGCCCTCAGGGTCGCGTTGTCCGCCAAGGCCTTGCGATGCCCAATATGCTCAACGACATCGAGTCATGGAGATACGGCGAATGGAGAATCACCAACTTCGAGATGGAGAGCTCGGTACTCGCCGGTATGGCACGCCAGCTCGGACATGAGGCCATCACCATCTGCTGCGCCATCGCCAACCGCCATCTGCACGATGCATCCACAGACTACAAGACCCGTGTCAACGAACTTGTAAAGTTCGTACTTGACAAGATGGCAAGCCTGTAGTTCACAATCCTATAACATAGAAGAAGGACCGAAGAAATCTCCGGTCCTTCTTTTTTTATTGTGTCCTATGAGAGGGCCGTATAAAAGTCAAGCGGCTATGGATTCCCCAAAAGGGTTATTAGTCTCCAGCTTCCTTGAGACGCTCTGCGTTCTCCGCTATCTGAAGTTGGTCAATGCACTCCTGAATGTCTCCATTCATGAATACAGGCAGGTTGTACATACTCCAGTTGATACGGTGGTCTGTCACGCGTCCCTGAGGGTAGTTGTAGGTACGAATCTTGGCTGAGCGGTCACCTGTCGACACCATAGTCTTACGCTTGGAAGCAATCTCGTCGAGATACTTCTGGTGCTCAAGGTTGTAGAGTCGAGAACGGAGCTCTTCAAATGCGCGTTCCTTGTTCTTGATCTGCGAACGCTCCTCCTGACATTGCACCACCAGGCCCGAAGGGATGTGAGTGAGACGCACCGCCGAATAGGTCGTATTGACACCCTGACCGCCCGGTCCGGAAGAACAGAACAAGTCGAGACGGATGTCGTCCCATTTGAGGTCCACGTCAAACTCTCCAGCCTCGGGGAACACCGCTACGGATGCCGCTGAAGTCTGGATTCTACCCTGAGCCTCAGTCTGAGGGACGCGCTGCACACGGTGGACACCGCTTTCATACTTCATTACTCCGTACACCCCATCGGTGGAAGAAGAAAGTTTAAAGACGATCTGCTTGAATCCTCCGGACGTACCGGGAGTCTGGTCCGAAACTTCAAGTTTCCAGCCCCTACTCTCTGCGAAATGCTGATACATACGGAAAAGGTCTCCAGCAAATATAGCAGCCTCATCACCGCCTGCGCCACCACGGATTTCAACAATGGCATTCTTGTTGTCATCAGGATCCGCAGGGATAAGCAGAAGTTTGAGTTCCTCCTCCATCTTTGGCAGAGCTGACTCAAGCTCGGAAATCTCCTCCTTCGCCATATCACGCAAATCGTCATCCTTCTCATTCATAAGGATATCCTTTGCGGAAGCAATATTGTCGAGGGCTTTTTTGTACTCCAGCCCGGCCTTGATAATAGGCTCAAGTTCCTTATAGTCCTTGTTGAGCTGGACAAAGCGCTTCATATCCGACATCACTTCCGGACTCGAAAGCTGCTCCTGCAGGCTCTGGAATTTGTCCTGCAGAGACAGAACTTTGTCAAGCAATGTATTATTCTGTGCCATATCGTAAACTGAAAATTATATGCTGAAATTATGATAATGAGGGCCGAAGCGCTCGAAAGCCGCCCTGTCGAGCGCTTCGCGGTCGTCCGGATGAGCAATGCTTGTCAGGAGCTTCGCCCTCTCCTGCAGGCTCTTGCCATAAAGATCCACCGCGCCGTACTCCGTTACTATCCAATGGGCGTCCGCTCTTGGGGTGACCACACCCGCACCATTTGCAAGTGTCGGTACTATCTTATTCTTGCCGCTCTTGGTCCTTGAAGCAAAAGCTGTTATGGATTTACCGCCTTCTGACATCGTAGCACCCCTGACGAAGTCGAGTTGTCCGCCCGTACCGCTGAAAATGCGGGTACCTATCGAATCCGCGCAAATCTGCCCCGTCAAATCCACTTCCGTAGCTGAATTGACCGCTTTCATATGACGATTTTGGCGTATAATCCAGGGGTCATTGACATAAGCAATGTCCTTCATCAGAACAGAAGGATTATTATCTATGAAACTGTAAAGTTCGTGACTTCCAAGGAGGAACGATGCCACTACCTTGCCTTTGTCTATGTCTTTGCAGGAGCCGTTGATGACTCCGGCCTTGATGAGGCTCAAAAGTCCGTCGGAGAACATCTCCGTATGCAGACCGAGATTCTTGTGGGACGAAAGCTGGTCTACAAGGGCGTTAGGCAGAGCGCCTATGCCCATCTGTATGCAGTCCCCGTCATCGATGAGGGCGGCGCAGTTGTGACCGATGAGCTTTTCCGTCTCGGAAGGCGTTGCATATTTGGCTTCCACAAGAGGCGTGTCGTCATTGACAAGATAGTCAAAACTGTCAAGACCAACCAGATCGCCAAGCGCATAAGGGACATTAGGATTGATAACTCCTATGACAATCTGCGCGGTCTCTATCGCAGCTATTGAGCAGTCCACAGAAGAACCGAGGCTGACTTTCCCATCCTTGTCAGGTAGAGAAACATTGACCAACGCAGCGCCAAGCTTGATGGCTCCGCTACGATAAAGCTTCTGACTCTCACCAAGATGCACCGGGAGGTAATCCGCATATCCAGAATTGACATTAGGGCGGACATTGGGCCCGACGAAGAACCCCTGCTCGAAGAAAATACCCTCATAGCGAGATTCACTGTAAGGCGCAGGGCCCTCAGTGTGGAAGTGATGGAAATGGAGATCGGTCACATCTCCCCTGTCCGCACGCTCACACAAAGCCTTTATAAGACAATGCGGGACGCTCGCCACGCTGCTCAGATGCACATGGCAATGCGAAGGAATATGACTGACGGCCTGTTCGGCGCTTACATAAAGAGGAGTTTTCATAATGCCGGCGAAATACGGACGGAAAATGAAATATTATTACAATCTTTGCAGCGCAAATTTAAGAAATAATCCGACGCCCACAAAGATGCATACAAGAGAAGAGAAAATGCAAGCCTTCGGCAGGCTGCTTGATGTAATGGACGAACTCCGTTCAAAATGCCCGTGGAATGCGGAGCAGACCAAGGAAAGCATACGCCCAATGACCGAGGAAGAGGTCTACGAATTAAGTGACGCCATACTCAAGGACGACACCAAGGAAATCTGCAAAGAGTTGGGAGACCTGCTCTACCACATCGTATTCTACGCAAAAATAGGAGAGGAGAAAGGACAATTCGATGTCGCGGACTCACTCACAAGCGTCTGCAACAAGATGGAGTTCCGCCACCCTCATGTATTCGGCTCGGAAAAAGACAAAAAACTGTCCGCCAAAGAGATCGCAGATACTTGGGAAATCGTGAAAGCCAAGGAGAAAGACGGCACCAAGACGGTACTTGGAGGCATTCCCGACTCCATGCCCGCCCTGCTCAAGGCACTGTCCATGCAGGAGAAGGCAAGGGGATGCGGATTTGATTTCGAGACAGCAAAAGATGCCTTCGGCAAAATAGGGGAAGAAACGCAGGAAGTCCAGGAGGCGATAAACAACGGAGACAAGGACAACATCGAGGAGGAGTTTGGAGACCTTTTCTTCGCACTCATCAATTCCGCCAGGCTCTACGGAGTAGATCCGGAAGCCGCCCTCAACCGCACATGCAACAAATTCAGAAGACGCTTCAACTATGTGGAATCCAAGACCCTGGAAAGCGGACACAAACTCAAGGACGTCACGCTCTCGGATATGGACAGGCTTTGGGACGAAGCTAAATCCAAAGGATTATAAGCGGTCGCAACAACAAACTCAACACAGAATTCAAAAAAAACGGCTTCTTACGAGGCCGTTTTATTTGTCAGACTGTGCCGTAGACTCAAAGAATGAGAAGTGCACCTTGCCGTAGATTTTTTCTTTCACGAAACGCGGGTGACCTTTAAAACTGTACTCACCACCATGCTCAAGGATGAAATACCGTTCCGGATACAATATGTCACTTGCGAAGACTTTGTCCGGGAGCGAGTCCAAGCCTTCAAGTGCATAAGGAGGATCCGCAAATATTACATCGAAACGCTCCTTGCAGATACCGAGAAAGTCAAATACATTCTCATGGACGGCCGTGACATTGTCAAGACCGAGACGGGAGGCTTCACGACGGATAAAGGAAGCATTGTCCCTTGACATTTCCACGCTCCAGACCCTTTCTGCGCCACGGGACGCAAACTCAAAGCCCACAGCGCCGGTCCCACCGAAGAGATCCAACACCTTGAGACCCTCAAGTTCATACTCGTTATCAAGGATATTGAAAAGAGCCTCGCGGGCGAAGTCCGTGGTCGGTCTCGCCTTATAGTCCCGAGGAGGAAGTATTGACTTCCCTTTAAGCCGCCCACCGATTATGCGCATAAGATTTCGACGGCTTTAAAATAATGGTACATAGACATCTCGTCCTCCTTGGAAAGAGGCGAGCGGAAACATACCGCCGAGATTTCAGGATTGAGTTGCAAGGATTTGAGTGCAAGGAAGATATAGTATTGCACCGTTGCAAAATCCCCTGCAGGATAAGTATTTGCAAGAAGTAAGGTCCGACCCTGTGCGACGGCAAGGTACAGATAACCTTCCGCCCATGTACACAAGATCTTATTGTAATCCGGACACTTCTGCAAATCCTTAAGAATAAAGTATATTTCAGGTAAATCTCGTGTCTCCGAGTCCATTGCGGGACCCGTAGTCTCTGTAGACTCCACTACTTCTTGCGCGGGCTCAGCCCAGACAAGGAAAGCGCCGTATTCCGGAATCTCCACCCACGAAACATTATCCGTGTCAGATACACAAGCGACCTGCGCAAGAACATCTCTCGCACAGGTCTTGTTGAAGAAATTTGAAGGCACAAGCGTGCACTTCGGTGTAAGTATCGACCGGATCAAAGAGTTTACTCCCAGTTACCGGCGTTGTTGTTAGGTGCGCTTACGCTACCGACCTGAAGTCCTTCGTAACGGTTGCTATTGCGGCACTCGTCATCGAGGTTAATGCGCAACTGATTGTCCATACCCAAAAGGAGTTTCTTGTAAGGCATACGGGCCTCGAAGAGAGGGACATTGACACCGGACACCTTTTTGATGACTGCATCCATTTCGATAGGCTGGCCACCTGAGAAAGGAATGGTCTTGAGAGAGTCAACTCTAAACTCGGGACGGGTATTGAAGAGAGTGTCGCGGACGGGCACCTTATTGTCAATTGTAAAGACAAGCCTCTTGTCTCCATTCTGATAGAGTTCATAGAGGTAACGGTTCATATTCTCACCCCTGAGCCAAGGACGGGACTGACGGATACTGCGTGTGTGAGACACTGCAAGAGAGTCGTCACGAGAACCGACCTGAAGACGGACGACGATTTCGCCAGTCTTGTAGAAGTTCACCAAAGTGTCGATTGAAGCGGTGTACTTGCCGTTGACTTCCTTATAAGAATCCTGAAGCGTACGGATATCCTTGAGTCTCTCGATACCGATAGCCTCGCGCTCCGCCTTCTCCTTGTTGAACCTTACAGGCTGAGAAATGCTGTCAACCAACATGACAGCAAGGACGATGATGAGAACAGGAAGCAAAAAGCCTACGACAATGCCGTTAATGACTTTATTCTCTGTGAACTTAAGCAAATTCATGATTATATCTTTCTTTAGTTTAATATCTTTATAGCCCGACAAAGTTAGAAAATTCATTCGTCAAATGCAACAAAAGACGGGAGGATTTCACTTCAAGGCTTAGTACCTTTTCCTCCAGCCAAATCACGAATGCCATTTTATATATAAAAAGTGGCTTCATAGCAAAATCATCACAGACTTAAAAAGGACAATAGGCAGTCACGAGACAAAAGCATGGCCAAATTCGCTTATTGACTTAATTTTGCTAACTTTGCGACCGTTATGAAGATACTTGTCATCAATTGCGGAAGTTCCTCCATCAAGTACCAGTTGCTGGACATGCAGGAGGACAAGCAGTACTCGCTGCTCGCCAAGGGTGTGGTCGAGAAAATCAACCTCGAAGGCAGCAAACTTATACACAAACCCACAGGTAAAACCCCGTCCATAATCGAGAAAGAAATCCCCAACCACACCGTGGGCATGAAACTCCTTCTCGACACTCTCACCGACAGCAAGATCGGAGTCATCTCCGACTTTAAGGAAATCGATGCCGTAGGTCACAGAATCGTGCAGGGTGCAGACTTCTTCGACGGCTCAGTCCTTATCGACGAGAGCGTAATGGAGAAAATCGACATCTGCTGCGATTTCGCACCTTTGCACAACCCCGCACACATTCTCGGCATACGCGCCATGCAGGAAGTCCTGCCAGATGTGCCTCAGGCAGTGGTATTCGACACAGCTTTCCACCAGACCATGGAACCTGCAGCCTACATGTACGCACTCCCTTACGAGTATTATGAGAAATACCGCGTAAGAAGATACGGCGCACACGGCACATCCCACTATTATGTAAGCAGAAAGGGCGCAGAGTTCGCAGGTCTCGACATCAACAACAGCAAGATCATCACCTGCCACATCGGCAACGGAAGTTCGGTAACCGCTGTAAAGAACGGCAAGAGCATAGATACCACTATGGGATTCACCCCGCTTGAGGGTATGATCATGGGCACGCGCTGCGGCACCATTGATGCCAACATAGTCCCCTACATCATGAAGAAAGAAGGGCTCACCCCCGACGAGATGACGGACATCATGAACAAAAAGTCCGGATTCATCGGTCTCAACGGCAAGAGTTCGGATATGCGTGACATGATAGAAGCCGCCGAGCAAGGAGATGCCAAGAGCAAGCTCGCAATCGACAAGCTCGTACACGACATAGTGAAGCAGGTCGGCGGATTCGTCGCAGAGATGAACGGAGTGGACCTCATCGTCTTCACAGCCGGCATAGGAGAGCACAATCCCTGGCTCATCTTCGACATCTGCAAGCACTTCAGCTATATGGGACTGAAGTTGGATGACAGCAAGACGGAGGAGACCTTCGAGGACACCATGCTCTCAGCCGCAGACTCCACAGTCAAAGTCGCCATGATCCCCACCAACGAGGAGCTGATGATCGCAATCGACACAATGCGCCTCGCCAAGGAAGCAAATAAATAATACTCCGTACAAAGGAACGGCTTCTCCTGTACAAAAGGCCTCACCAAGAGCCCGTTGTACAAAAAGAGCTGATTCCCTGTACAAACCGAGAATACAAGGTAACAAAAAGGGCTGGCTAAATCACTTATTAGTCAGCCCTTTTTATATGATGTACCGGTAGGATAAGTCCGGCATAGTCATGAACCCAGAAAGTTAGACTCGGGGTTCACATCATAAGTCAACAAGACTTTAGCCCCCGTTTGTATATTGCAGGCTGGCATAAGTAGTCAATCCAGCCACAACGCCTATATCGTACCTTTCTTCTTAAGGAAATCTATCACGAGATCCGCAGTACCCTCAATCCCGAGTATGGAAGAGTCGATACAGAGGTCATAGTTAGCAGCATTGCCCCAACGGGTGAAAGTAAAGAAGTTATAATAGTCTTCCCTGCCCTTGTCTTGTTTCTGGACAAAAGCCCGCGCAGCCTTTTCGCTCATACTTTCACGCTCGCAGACTCTCTTCACACGCTCCTCGAACGGAGCACTGACGAAAATATCCAAGCAATCCATATCACGAAGCACATAATCAGAAGCGCGTCCAACGAAAATGGCGGAACCCTTGGCAGCAATCTCTCGTATGGCCTCGCTCTGTATTCGGAAAAGCATTTCATCATCCATACCTGAACGCATTCCTATATAGAGAGTGCGTCTCTTCTCATCCCGCTTCTCAAAAAACTCTTCTCCGATACCGCTCTTCTCCGCAGCCGCAGTGATAAGTTCCTTGTCATACACAGGGATAGACAAACGCTTCCCAAGTTCACAAGCCAAGAGCTTGCCGCCGCTTCCAAACTGACGGCCAACAGTGATAATAATCGGTTTATCCATAATGTTATCGTGGTTATAAGCAATTTTTACCCTCGGATGGTACTACCAAGCGATGAAGGGTCTTCGCCATCTTTGAGCCTGTCAAATTTACGCATAATTCCGAGAATAAACACCATAGAACAAACTACGCTCAACGCATCGGAAATAGGAAAAGCATACCACACGCCTTTCTCCCCGAGCCAGAGAGGCAACACATAAATCAAGGGCACAAGGAAGAGGAGCTGACGAGTCAAAGAAAGGAAAATACTCTTCTTGACCATTCCCAGACTCTGAAAGAAGTTACTCGAGACCATACCGAATCCTATAGTCCATGCCATAATATTCATAATACGCAATCCTGAATCGGCCTTACCTATCATCTCCGGATCGGAAGTAAACACCCGCACCATAGGGGTAGTGAAAAACTCCGACGCAATAAACAGGATCACAGCTACAAGCGTCATCCATTTCGCCGTAAGCCAGAAAACTTCCTTCACCCTCTTGTATTGACGCGCACCATAATTAAAACTCGCGATAGGCTGCATTCCCTGGTTGAATCCCATATTGATCATAAGGAACATGAATGTGATGCGGTTGGCAATACCATAGGCACCGATTGCAAGGTCTCCACCATAAGTGCGAAGCTGCTGGTTAATGAAAAGAGTAACAATGCAGGCTGCCGAGTTCATAAGGAAAGGACCAAGCCCGATGGAAAGCGAAGACTTTGCAATAGGCCAGTCAAGTTCGAAAATGCGCTTGCCGAAATGCAGGAAATGCTTCTTATTAAGAAAGAAAACAAATGTATAGACAAGAGCCATAAACTGACAGACAACGGTAGCGACAGCCGCGCCCTTGATACCCATACCGCAACCGAAAATCAGAATCGGGTCAAGTATGGCATTGGAAATGACCGTAAACAATGTCAGTCCCATCGCGGTCTTGGGGTTGCCTGAAGCCCTGATCAGACCGTTCAGTCCGAAATACATGTGCGATATCACATTACCTATCAAGATGATAGTCATATATTCGCGGGCAAACGGAATTGTATTCTCGGAAGCTCCGAAGAAATACAGTATAGGGTCAAGGAAAGCAAGGCACAGTATCGAGAAAAGCAAACCGATGATAGTATTGAGACTCACCACATTGGACAGGACTTTCTGCGCAGAGGAATAGTTCTTCTGCCCGAGAAGCACGGACACCATAGTCTGGCCGCCCACTCCGACGAGAGTGCCGAGGGCTGAGCCGAGGTTCATAAGCGGGAATGTCACCGCAAGTCCAGAGATGGCGTAGGCACCGACATCCGGCAGATGTCCGATATAGATGCTGTCCACCATATTATAAAGGGACGATGCCGTCATCGCAATGATGCCGGGAAGCGCGTATTTCTTAAGTAGCGCACCTATCTTCTCCGTACCGAGTTCGGTAGGAGCTACTGGATTTGATTGATTTGTCATTTGTTCTTTTTATTCGTTAGGATCGTCAACCATTTCTATCGTAAACACAATAGGACAGAAAGAGGGTATAGCTTTGCCGGATCCAGAAGGATAGGCATTGGTAGAGGTCATAAATACGCGACCTTTCTCATGGGCACGCATTGCAAAAACGGCTTCCGCGAACCCAGTGACCATACTTGACTTGCTGCTGGTCATAGTAAGTTCGGAAGCAGAGTCAGCCCAATTGATAAGCAAAGGCTCATAAGTACTTGAAGATGAATAGATACCTGCTATCTTAGCTTCGCGCTCGATATTGGTATCCACCACCTGACCGTCACTGAGACGGGCACAGATATAATTGACATAGATTTCGTCTCCGGACTTGAATTCGGTCTCGGGATCGTCTGAAGCCTTGTCACAGATATAGTAGACTCCTGGGGAGAGACTGTCCGCCTTGGCGGTCTCACCGGCAAGAGCTGAATTCAAAATATCAAGTTCCCATTTATCAGTATCGGGGACAATCTCTTCAATAGTAAAGTCATAGATGCAAGCGGAATTCGTTTCGCTCATCGCATCGAGATAATCCTGCTTAGAGTCATAACGGCTTGACGTGAGAAGCCATCCTGGAATCACCACCTTGCAGTGCCCGCCGAGATGCATTCCATCGATAATCTCCGAAAGCCCGGCATACATGCTGGAAGTCCCGCGGTATGTCATCATAGGACCATAATAGTAATGGGAACGCCAATAACTTCCTCCAAGTTGCTGACTGAGAGTCTTGTCGGTGGTAGATGTGACATTGCCGTTAAGATCCGTAACCGTATAGGAAAGACGCAGATAAGGATTGTCATCAGCACTACCTACGCTTGGTTGGGAATCGTCGTCATCCATAAGTACAACCCACGAACCAAGTTCAGTTTCGGTCCATGAAGCCTGCTTATTGACTGAAATCCAAGCGTCAAAAGTTCTTTGCGACAACTCGCCGTAATCAGTAGATGCAGTCTTGGCGCAGCCTGTCAAAAGAAGTGCGGCAGCCGCAAAAATGGCGAATGATATATTGTTTTTTGTCATAATTCTATTGTTTTGGCAAATGCAACGGCCGCCTCAAAATTTGCCATATCCTGAGGCAGTTTAAGTTTCCCGCCGGAAGCGAGAAGGTGTCCGCCACCATTGAAATAGGTCTTCGCTATCCTATTTGCCGAATACCCGCGCTTGGCGCGAACAGATACACGGACTTCCGAAGAGTCCTCACTTTCACGAAGATAGATACAAAGTTTAACCTTATCTATACTTAACGGAAGATTGACCATACCCTCAAGTTCGCCGTCCTCCAAACCAAAGCTATGCCAAAGTTCCGCACTTACGGAAAGCACGGCAAGTCCGTCTTCCCTGATGAACAGTTCATTGCTCAGAATATGCGCGATGGCACGGAGGCGATTCTCCCGATAACGATTGTAAAGTTGCTCGATTATGGCATCCCTGTCCACTCCGGCAGCAATCAGCTCGGAGGCCATAGCAAAGGTGCTTGGCGTAGCCGAGTTCGCAAAGTTATTGGTATCTGTCGTCATACCTGCCATAAGGCACGAAAGGGAATCCAACGGCAATTTGGACACATCCCCGTCCACCTCTGGAAGTGCCTTGAGTATATAATACAGCAATTCGCACGCAGAAGAGCTTTCCGGACTACTGAACACAAGATCGAATGCCTCCTCGTCAGGTGACATATGATGATCAATGAGCACCTTGGCTGCAGTACTGCGCCTGACATAAGGCTCGATTTCACCGCCGCGCGAAAGCTCGTTCATATCAGTAACCACAATGAGGTCCGCAGCTGAAATCACGGCTTCCGAGTCCACGGGGTCTACGAAAGGTATGTCACCACTGATGAAATCTATGGTCTTGGGCACTGCCTGATGAACCGCGGTCAGGGATTCGATATTGGATTTGGTCTTCAGAAAATGATATAACGCGCTCTGACTGCCGACAGCGTCGCCGTCCGGCCGAATATGTGTAATAAGCACCACACGATGCCTGCCCCTGAAAAGGTCATTCAATGCGCCAATCCTGTCCTGAAATTCCATAACCTGCAAATTTACAAAAAATACCGCCTTTTCCATACGGATTTTCGACTGCCTCCAGAGAAACTGCGTCAAAATAGTTCATTTTAAACTCGGCACAATGAGATATGAAGTTATGCAGGGCAATCATTGACAGTCCAAGCAGTTGATAATCAAAATCCACATTCCCAAATATTTGACACAGCGTCCCGAATGCAAGCATTGAAGGTCAGCATTATTGACATTTTGGTACAGTTGCCATAAAACAACTATTTGCTTTTTAGCCCGATAATGACGACCTTGTAACCAGCTATGAAGAACTCACCGGCATTTCTCGTTTCCATCCCATTTACCGCTGGCACAGCCATCGGGGCTGCATTGGCATCCCACATTGCGGCATACCTTCTGTTTGAGCAGCTTGCACTATTTGTTTTCCTAATCTGCCTGTTTTTCCTCCTGAAAGGAAGACCGTCCGACATGCTGCTTGTCGCACTGATGTTCCTGTCCTTGGGAGTTTTCTGTTTCCTACTGAGGGACAATGATTTATATATGCAGACAAGAAGCGATGCGGTGGGAAAGCTCATTACGCCCCTAAAATCCGCCGTCCTAAACGCAGGATTCAAAGGAGAGCACACAAGTTCTCTGCTTCAAGCACTTATGACCGGTGACAGAAGCGGACTTGGCAGAGACACAACGGAGGCTTTCCGAAAGAGCGGGGCATCACATCTGCTGGCACTTTCCGGACTTCATTTGGGGATTATCGCTTCATTTCTGAGGGCGGGGCTGTCGGTGTTGGGGCGCTCACGGACAGCGGAAATACTGCGCTGCGTCATTCTGATAGCCGTTAGCGGGCTGTATTGCCTTGCGTGTGGAGCATCCGCATCTTTGGTGAGGGCTTTTCTTTTCATTCTGTTCGGGAGCATAGCCTCACTGTTCAAGGAAAGGCGCAGCGACCCGGTAGAGCGGCTGTGCTGGGCGGCGACCCTGCAACTTGGAGCCAACCCGACGGTTATCAGGACTCCCGCTTTCATCCTCTCATATCTGGCCATGATTGGAGTACTGATTGTCGCGCCATGGATGGAGAGTTGGTATCCGTCTTCGCGGATTTCACGACACTACGACCCGATGCTGAAGATTTGGAAGTCAGTAAGCCTCGCAGTGGCATGCCAGATCACGACCGCGCCCGCAGTATGGCTGATGTTCGGGACTTTTCCGCGTTATTTCATGCTCACTAATCTCACCGCGATGCCTCTATGCGAAATCCTGCTGCCCCTCGCACTGCTTACGCTCATTCTCGGCAGCCCGCCATTTCTTATCGGCCTGACTGACAAGGTAGCGACATTGATGATAGATTGCCTTGAAATAATCGCAGAACTATAGACCTCTTGCAGCCAGGAGCATATAGAGCTCAGATTCAAGCCGTAACTCTTGTAGCGATAGCTCAGACCCTTTCGCAAACCAAAATGATGCGTGATGTGGCGCCCGAAGATAAATCCGCGCGGCAGGCGAAGAGGTGGACATTGCCCCCGGAAGTGTTTTTCATCCGGGAGCGCATCTCATCGCTGCTTATAGGCAGGTTCCTTGCCGTGACTTCACATCTCGGATACTCTTTGGCAAGAGAAGAAAGTATCTTTCCGCTGAAAGGCTGCACCTGCTTCACCTTGAAGTATTTGCCGTTATCCTTAAGAGCCTCTGCAATAGAGTCGGCAACATATAGTTGAGTGGAGACTCCCACTTTTCGCAGAGCGAACCGCTCACACAAAAGTTTGAAGCAGCCCGCCTTCAATATGCAGGCAGAAGGCTCGTAAAGGTATTTCCCGACGAAATCATCCTCCGATGCGCAATACTCCGCGACGGATCGGCTCTCCATGTCGGATGTAAATCTCAAATCCCCGCAGACAATCTCGGGACTCCCCGCATAATCCCTATCCATCCACAGGAGCAATTCCTTGCATTCGCCATTTGCTCCGACTATATGCACTTCCCTGACAGAATTACCCAACTGATTGCAAATCAGAGCAATGTCTGCCATAGGTGAAAGCTTGACCAGCAGATGACGGCTGATATGCAGGAGCTCATCTTTCAATAGCAGAAGATTAGGGCTGCAATCTTCCAAACGGAACACTTTCCCGCCTGTCTCATTGCGCCTCGCGGGATCCAGATAGATTATATCGGGTACGAAATCGCCGAGCAAAGAAGATGCGCCTCCAGGCTGCAATTCAGAATTATTGACAATAATACCCGGAAATCCAAGCAGTTCAAAATTATGCTTCGCCGCTCCGGCTATATCCGCATTCATCTCATTGTAAAAGACGGAAAAACCCACCGATGCAAACGCCCAGCTGTCCGCGCCGATTCCACCGCTCAAATCGGCAAGCCGACCGAGTTCAGAGGCAGTATCTTCCGAGCCACAGGCACTTGCCGACGAATCCCCACGAGTCCCCGATACCTGTCCGACAATCCTTCCCGCAAGCCGCGCTTTGTACGAAGCAGTCTGCGAAGAACTGCACTGCTCACAGCTCAAGCGCGAAGGAATGATGAGTTCGGATGCAAACGGTGCCCATTCGGGCAGTTTAAGCGTCAGTCGCTTGAGATTCTCCCCAGCAGACTCCCGTACTATGTCCGCAAAAGACTTTTTCATCAAATCTATTATGCCTAATTGTCAGTAAGTTACGCTTTCTTAAGCAATTCGCAGACCTGACGCATGCCTTCAGAAGCCGTAAGCGCAAGATGTCTGACCCGAGGATCACGCACTGGAACATCCTTAGGATCAATGATATAGATAGGCACATCAGCACCGGCATAACGGTAGAGTCCAGCTGCGGGATAAACCTGCAGCGAAGTCCCCACGATAATGAGGACATCTGCCGCACAGACCATATTGATGGCTTTCTCGATTTTGGGGACGGCTTCCCCGAAAAACACTATATGCGGGCGGTATTGAGCCCCGTTGGGAGCCATATCACCGAGCACAACATGGTCATAACCACAATCCACGACCATTTCCTCACTGAAGAAATCCTGCTCATTGCAAGTATTCTCGGGGCGGATCTTAGTGACTTCACCATGCAGATGCAGGACGCGGGTGCTGCCAGCACGCTCATGGAGATTATCCACATTCTGGGTAATCACGTCTACGTCGAAATCCTCCTCCAATCCGGCAATCAGACGATGAGCCTCGTTCGGACGGATATCTTTCAACTTGTCGCGCTGCATATTGTAGAAATCCAGCACTTTGGCGGGGTCCCGTTGCCAACCTTCGATAGAGGCGACTTCCATGGGATCATAACTGTCCCACATGCCACCGTTGTCTCTGTAAGTGGAAAGTCCGCTCTCGGCACTGACACCGGCACCGCTGAGCACAATGATTCTTTTCTTAGACATGATGCGCGAAGATAGTCAAAATCCCGTATCTTTGTCAGAGGTTGTCAGGATTTGTCATGCCGTATTTTCGAGTCAATTTCGGGTTTACCGATGAGAAACGGCGTAAATAATAAGACAAGCTGCAACAACTCCCAGCCTTACAATGTCAGGACATTCCATCATAGCCCGCACCGCACGCCCGGATTTCCGCCTCGAAGACGGAGAGAAGGTCTGCATACTCGGAAGCTGCCTATGCGATGACTTCGCAGCAAGACTTTCGGAGGGAGGCCACGAAGTACTCAGCAATCCTTTCGGGCCTCTATACAATCCCGTTTCCGTACTCACAGCAGTCAGACGACTGTCTTCTGCAAAGGAATTCACCCGCGAAGACTGCGTCAGGCTCGGAGCTGACAAAGCCCATCTCACAGGCTCGTTCGAGCATTACACAAAATGGGCACGCGAAAGCGAAGAGGAGTTCTTGAGCGATGCCAACGAAGCCCTACACCGCGCTGCCACATTCTGGCGGGACTGCAAAAAGCTGATACTCATATTCTACACCGGATATGTCTGGGAAAGAGAGGGAAAGGTCGTCTCTAACTGCCTGAAACGCCCTGCCTCGGAGTTCAGACGCAGACTCCTCGGCACGGACGAAACCATACGGGCTATGCAAGACATCAGCGCTGAAGCCTCGGACAAAAAGATACTCACTATGGTATGCCCAATACGCCAACGCGGTTCGGACTGCAGGGAGAACACCCTCGGCAAAGCGACATTGCAGCTCGCCCTGCACTCCACGGGCATGGACTATCTCCCGATGTACGAGATTGTCACAGACGAACTTAGAGACTACAGTTTCTACACGGATACGCTTATTCATCCCAACGGGCGTGCGATGGACATAGTGTTTGAGCGATTCATTGAAAATTGCAAACGATGAAAGCTTCAGTAGAGTACCTTCAGAAGAAATTCGAGTATTTCAACAAGTTGATTTTCTCAAGCGAACTACCGCCCATACCCATAAAGCTCAGCAATGCCCGCAGTTATGTGGGGCAATGCTGCTGCAAACGCAGGCGCACACTGCTTGGCAAAGTCCAATGCTACGATTTCTCAATCCGCGTCAACGGAAAGATGGACTTCAAGGAGACTGAACTCGAAGATGTATTGATACACGAAATGATACACTACTACATCTTCTTCAAGGGCTTGAAAGACGATTCATCGCATGGAAAGATATTCCGCGACATCATGGACAGGGTCAATTCGACTTTCTCAAGACATATAAGCATTTCACACAAATTAAGTTCCGAACAGAGAGAGCAGCAGAAAGACAATCGCATACGACCTCATATAATAGCCATCATAAGTTTAAAGGACGGACGCAACGCGTTGAAACTACTACCACGCAACACACAAAGCATCTGCTTTTACAACAGGGAGTTAAACCGCAGCGGAATAGTAGACAGCATAGTCTATTATATAGGAAGTGACCCGTGGTTCAACCGTTTCCCCACTTCATCCGCGCTCAATTTCATTTACATAGACAAGGCGGAAGCACTCTCGCATCTTGTCGGTGCATCTGAGCTGATCGTAAAGAGAAACAGCATATTTTCAAGTCCAAGCGCAGTATTGGAGCCGCAAAAACGGCTTTAAATCCGGCATGACAAATAGCTTCCAAGACAGAAAAACACAATTTTAAGCAGATTCTTACTATCTTGCAACGAATATAAAGTGTACTTATGAAACATAAACTTTTCGCAACGACAGCCGCGATGCTGCTTGCAACTTTCGGCTTGTCCGCCCAAGAGTCTTCAGGATTCGACAAATTCCTCAAACAAATCTGGTTCCCGACCGAATTCGGACTTTCATCACCTTCACAAGACGGCATGTCCGGAGGTCTGGTCACCCGCATTTCCATAGAATGGAGGCAGGAGCCTCAGACAGGACTCTGTGCAAGCGCACAACTTGACACACGATTCGAATCCTACGACGGCATAGTGCCCGTAGGGAGCAATCTGAGCAATGCAGACGTACAGTTCGACGATTTCTATCTCGGGGCTGGTTACAGATTCAAACTCTCTGACAGTTTCTGCATAGCCGCCATGCTTCACGCCGGAGCCACATCCTGCTCCTATCAGACCATAGACACGACCACTGCAAGCGGAGACATTCAGGTCATAGGCGGGTCTCAGCCCATTCCTGTCTACTACGAATTCGACAGAAGGAGCGCATTGGTCCCCACGGTGAAGCTGACCTCGTTCTTCGAATACTACATTGCACCTGACTTCTGCGTGTTCCTAACGGCAGGATACCTCCAGCATCTGCAGGAGACACCATTTGCCCTCACTTCACACAAGGATGGAGCCGCGGTATTCTCTCTCGGATTCACAGCAGCGATTTTCTAAAGAACCATATTCGCAAGCGACATCCACAAAATAAAACGCTCTGTCCGTCACCCGGCACAGAGCGTTTCACATATTAGGACATATTAGAAGTTATTCTCTTTCCATTTCTCTACGGATATCCTTCTCCTTGATAGCCGCGCGCTTGTCGTATTCTTTCTTACCCTTGGCAAGGGCGATGTGGAGTTTAGCATAGCCACCTTCCGAGATATAAGCACGCGTCGCTACTATGGTAAGTCCCTTGGCTTTGACAGCCTGCGCTAACCTCCGCAATTCGCGTTTGGTAAGCAGCAGTTTTCTATCCCTAATCGGGTCATGACCGCCCCAAGAAGCCCAAAAATACTGGGCGATATTCATCCCACGCACATAAAGCTCTCCCCTGTCAAAATAGCAATATGCATCCTGCAGGGAGGCTTTTCCCGCGCGGATTGACTTTATCTCAGTCCCGACAAGCACGATCCCAGCATCATACTCTTCGAGAAACTCGTAATCGTGTGATGCTTTCTTATTGTTTATCTGAACTTTACTCTTAGCCTTAGGCATAGTCGTTTCTATAACAATGGGAGCGGAACCATAAATTCTAAAAAAGCCCTCCTTGCGGGAGAGCTTCTATCTGTACCGGAGAAACGCTGCTCCCTATGCGGCAGTCGCGTTCTTGATTGCTTCGCTGAGTTTGGTGTAAAGCGCGTCTGTCTTCTCGAGAAGTTCTTTACGAAGAGCAGTGAAATAGGCTTTCTTGCTACCTTCGCACTCTCCATACACCTTATCCATGAGGGAATTGTACAGATTCACAGCGTCTTCGAAAAGCTCTGCTGCCGCCTCATCAACTTTGGAATTGACTGTAGCTACCGTGGTGCAATCCTCAAGGAATGCCTCGATGACATAAACGATGTCTTTTTTGATATCTCTGAGATTCATTGCGAATATATTTGAAGAAGTAGCGGGAGTGGGACCCGAACCCACGACCTCCGGATTATGAATCCGACGCTCTAACCAGCTGAGCTACCCCGCCGCGACATATGGGCAAACTTTAAAGGCGGAGCAACATTGCGTATGCCCGCCAGGCAGTTTGTAAAGTTGAGATAGAAGGATTCGAACCCTCACTGACAGAGCCAGAATCTGTAGTGCTACCATTACACCATATCTCAATATCGTGCTTCGAGTATGTCAAACCCCGAAAGGGATTGCAAAAATACTATACTTTCCTGAAAAAGCAAAATTTTTTTCAAGTATTTTCGTAACTTTATCGTCGATATAGTATTGATACTACTACCGAACACATTGTATATGAAAAAGAAAGACACTCAAACAGAGCCAAAAAAAGATTTTCTCAGTGAATTGACCGCCAAGTCAAATCCGGACAGAGAGACTCGACGCAGGGAACAGCGCAAGATGATAGTCTACGCCTCCATAATGAATCCGAAGTTTGACGATGATTTGTTATAGAACTTGTCTTCGGGAATTTATCGAAGTACAAACAGATTCCACGAGAAGGAGAATCTCGGAATCGACTTCTTAATTCAAAATTTACTATCTTTGCATAAAGAATATAGTGTGGGTTCCGCCGGAAGGTGGGACTCTATTTTATTGACATTTACCACAACACAATTATGGCAGAAGCACATTACATGAGTCAGGAAGGACTCGAAAATCTCAAGAAAGAGCTTGCAGAAGCACTTGAGCAGCGTCCGGTCATCTCAGCAGCCATCGCAGAGGCACGCGAGAAGGGTGACTTGTCCGAAAATGCGGAGTACGAATCCGCACGCGAGGCTCAAAGCCTACTCGAAATCAGAATCGCCAACCTCAAAAATACCATAGCCAGCGCCAAGGTTCTCGACGCTTCACAGCTCTCCACCGACAAGGTCCAGATGCTCAATACAGTAGAAGTAGAGAACCTCACTGCCAAAACCAAGATGAAGTTCACCATCGTGGGTGAGAGCGAGGCCGATTTTACCAAGGGTCGCATAGCGGCTACAACCCCCATAGCCAAAGCCCTCATCGGACACGGCGTAGGAGACGTGGTGGAGGCCAAAGTCCCTGCAGGTGTACTCAGATTCAAGATTCTTGAGATTTCATTATGACCCTTTTCAGCCGCATAGCGAAGGGTGAAATCCCTTCATACAAAGTCGCGGAAAGCGAAGAGTTCTACGCTTTCCTCGACATCAACCCGCTCACCCCAGGGCACACGCTTGTGATTCCAAAAAATGTAGAGGATGACTATATCTTCCACCTCCCGGAAGATGTCTACGAGGGGCTCTGGAGTTTTGCCCGCAAGGTGGCGACAGCCATGAAAGCAGTCATTCCCTGCCAGAGGATAGGGGTGGCCGTACTCGGCATGGAAGTTCCTCACACTCACATCCATCTTATCCCGCTCCAGAGCGAGGGAGACATGGATTTCCACAAACAAAGACCCGTAGTCTCTGATGAAGAGAAAGCACGGATCGCAGCTTCAATTCTCGCGGAATATGAGAAACTTTAGCCATCTCGCAGGTCTTGCCCTCGTTCTCACAGTGGCATCCTGCTCTCCCAAAGCCCGCATCAGCATGACCGTAGACGGGATTTCTAACGAGAAACTCGCTATTCACAAGATAGGCACGGCCTCAAGCGAACTTCTCGACTCTGTCAAGACCGATGCGGCCGGACATTTCAACTATTCTCTCACTATAGAGAAGGGCAAGCCCGAGTTCGTCTATGTATTTCGTGGCGAGACCCGGCTTGCAGCCCTGTTGCTCTCCCCTTCAGAGAAAGCGAAAGTGCAGGCTGATACCCTCGGCAATTACAGCGTGGAAGGCTCAGTAGGATCAGAAGAACTCTGCTCGGTAGAAAGCGATTTCGCGAATTTCATCCATAAGATGAATATGTCCGAAGACAATCTTCAGGCTTCCAAATTGTATATACAATACTATAGGGACAGGGTTCAATATGTACTCTCGCACCCCTATTCCCTGACCGTCGTTCCGGTCCTGTACCAGAGGCTCGGTCCGGAAGCGCCCATATTCAGCCAAAGCACAGACGCAATTCTATTCCGCAGGGCCGCAGACTCACTTGCAAGCGCATATCCCAACTCTTCATATGTCAAATCACTTGAAGCCGAAGCGACAAGACGGGAAAATCAGATGAGCCTCGACATGGCACTTCGCAATGCTACGGTAAGCGGATTCCCCGACATCATCTTGCCCAACACCTCTGGCGAAAAGATTTCCCTCGCCGGTGTCAACGCCAAAGTGATACTCGTACATTTCTGGGACGCAGCAGATGCAGAGCAGACGCTCTTCAATGAAGAAGCGCTGATGCCACTCTACAAGGAGTTCCACTCAAAAGGAATGGAAATCTACTCCGTATGCCTCTCCACCGACAAGGCTCAGTGGGCATCCGTAGTAAGGAACCAAGGTCTCCCGTGGATAAACGTATGCGACGCAAGAGGCGCAGCCTCCACGCTCATAGGTCTTTACAATCTCAAGAGTTTGCCATCCACAATCTTGATTACGGACGGAGAGATCTCGACGGGCGCCGGAGCAGGCTCCACGACGGACCTTCGCAGCATCGTATCAAAAGCACTGAAGAAATAGTCTTCACTACATAAAAAACGAACCCCGGGAGTTGTATAATGCTTTCGGGGTTCAATTTTATAATACATCGATCTGCTACAAGATTCCCGAGAACTTGTATCTTTTCAGAGTCAAAAAGGTTCGTTTGGGGAAGTATTTTTGCGCGTCCGCGAAAAAATGTCTAACTATGTACAAAATTACGGACGCAGCCCGTCCACAGAACGGGCAATATAATCCACTAACGGATGGGAAAGCACAACAAACTGCGTGTACTTACACTTATAACCTCAACCCTTCTCCTCTCCTCACCATTGGTGCATTCAGAAGAGAAGAGGGTCTTACTGATACGCGCCCAGATGCCCGACACCCCATTCACTCTCAGCGAAGCACAAATTGACTCCATACTCCAGCAGACCGCACTCTACTTCAATTCGCAACTCTCAGAGGAGGAGATCACTCTTACATTTGAACTCGGGCCTCTCGTACAGATGAGCGGCACAAACAACGCAAAAAATCCATCTTACGCAGTAAAAGAAGCCTGCGTTGCAGCTGACAAGACAGTCAATTTCCGCAATTATAAAGAGCTTGTGGCAGTTCTATTCTCCGGAGGAAGTTTCTGGGGACAACAACACAGCCTCGCAGAGGAGGACATAGAACTTGTCCTCGACCGTACGAAAATAGACAAATACATAGCCATAGGAGAGAGTACGACAGATGCGCCGTTCAGCGTGGGCATGCTATGCCACGAGTATGCCCATTATCTCGGATTACAAGACATGTACGACACCGACGACGAAGGCAGCGGAGGCACGTCCAAAGGACTGTGGGGCAGTATTTCACTAATGGACAAAGGAAACGGGAACGACCTTTGGCGCAAGCCCGTGGGTCTTGGAGCACTGGACTTCAATCTTCTCGGCTACGGACATTGCGACACGCTCTCCACTGGAGATTGGACCCTGAATCCTTTCAGCGACTCGCACAACTATCTCATACACCCCTGCAACAATGAGGGAGAGTATTTTCTCTTTGAAGTTCGAGCAGCTAAAGGATATGACAGCCAAATCGGTGGCGAAGGCCTGCTGGTTTATCACATAGATCGCTCAAATCAAAAAGCAGGATACTCCGACTACTATAAAATCACGCTCAATGCCGCCCAAAGGTGGGAGCGCAATGAAGTAAATGCACGCCCAGACAGGCAGTGCGCCCGTATCCTCGAAGCCACGCCCATGGCTCAGGATGTAAAGGAAGTATTCTTCCCATACAACGGCATCGCAACCTTATGTTCCGACGGGGAACCAGCTTTCAGAGACTGGTCCGACAACCCCATGCCGATTGCATTACGCAACATCACACTGAATGCAGACGGAAGTGTGTCATTCTCAGTCATAAAACCTCTAACAGAAGGCAAGAACGCAGTTTTTCAAGACAGGGCTCTTATGAATTGGGAAATGGACAACAGCCTTATAGCAGAAACCGACAGTTGCATACTTACGCTCACTTGCAGAGGCGAGGCCATACGTCTGAAATGCATGCCGGACATCCAAGGTCACATCCATGCAAATGCAGAAAAACTCACCCCAGGAACCACTTATTCAACTTGCCTGAAGGTCTATACCTCAAATGCAGCATATTCAATCAACGGAAGCATAAGCACGATGAGGGCGGACCTGAGGAACTCCACCCCATTCATATTCTTCACAAGTGCAGTACGCAATAAGAACGGGACATTCATAAAAGGGTCACAATGCCCTCTTTATGTATACAACTCATCTAATGCGGAAGAAGTCGAATGGTTTTTCAACGGAGAGATAGCTAACACGGACGAGAACGGATTCTTCACCATCGGAAGCGAGGGCGAACTGCGTGCCGTACTACACTATAGCGATGGAAGCAGCGATGTGATTGTCAAAGAGATAGTTTTTGAAAAATGAAAGCAGACAGACTGACCACATTCCTGACCGTACTCTTACTCACATCGGCTTGCGGGCCAGAAGGACATTACACGCCCGAATTCTTACAGGATTCGACATTGAGGTTGTATGTAGGCAACGAGGAGATACTAAGTTACAACCCCTACGACTGCCAGTATGCCTACAACCGCGAAAGACTGGAGTTTCGTCTCCACTCGGACAATATGAGCGAATATGTACTGATCAGCCTTAATGAAGAGCCCACCTATGAAAACCAGATAGTCACGGCATCGTCCATACGCTGGACCAGGGACAACGGCTCAGACATAATCAAAAAAGACATCGCCCTCGAAGTTGTCAAAGTCGAAGGCGATGTAGTATGGTTATGGAACTCTCGCGAGAGTCTTAAAATGACAGCGCGATTCCGATAAAGTCGTCAGCCTTAAGAGCTGCACCACCGATGAGACCACCGTCGATGTCAGGCTTTGCAAAAAGTTCCTTGGCGTTTGAAGGCTTGCAAGAACCACCGTAAAGGATGGTTGTATCATCAGCAACCTGCTCACCGAAGAGTTTGACAAGGAGAGTGCGGATGTAGGCGTGAATCTCTTCGGCCTGATCTGCAGTAGCGGTCTTACCTGTGCCGATAGCCCATACAGGCTCGTAAGCAATCACGATGGAAGCCATATCCTCTGCACTGAAGTGGCTGAGCACATTCTCAACCTGCTCGCCAACCACGTCGAAGTGCTTGCCAGCCTCTCTCTGTTCGAGGTTCTCACCCACGCAAAGGATAACCTTAAGGCCCTCGCCAAGAGCGAGTTTAGTTTTCTCGACGAGTTTCTCGTCAGTCTCGCCATAGTACTGCCTTCTCTCAGAGTGACCGAGGATAGTGTACTCGCAACCAACGCTCTTGAGCATGGCAGCGGAAACCTCACCAGTATATGCACCGCTGACCTTGTCTGCGCAGTTCTCAGCGGAGAGAGCCACACGGCTACCCTTGACAAGCTCGTTAACGGGATAAAGGTGAGTAAAAGGAGTGGCGATTACAAGACCCACTTCTGCGGGGACTTCAGCGCTCTTCTCAAGCACTGCCTTTGCAAGCTCAATTCCTTCAGGCACTGTGGTATTCATCTTCCAGTTACCTGCAACAATGTTCTTTCTCATTTTATAATCAATGTTTTAAAATTGTAAATTCTATTCTAATCAACTAAATAGGTCGTAGCCAGATTCCATGAGTTTGAGGCATACCGGCCACTGAGTACGGGCCAATATCGGTCACTCGGCAGGAACATACTTAGTCCGCAATATGTATTTATCAGATGGCCGAAAAATGTCGGAGTCGCACTTTTGTACAAAACCAATTCCCCAAGTGCAGCATCTATCTCGGCAAGTTCTTCATCACTTGCACCCGCCTTGACAAACACATCCCTAAAATCGAAATGCACGTCGAAATTGAAATTAAATCCCTGCACCCATGACGGCTCAAGATTAGATATGTCGGAACGATACTTCTCAAACAAAGACACGCAAGGCTCCACAAGTGCAGTCACCTTCGCACAGTCATAAAGCGCAATAGTCGCGGACTGACCCTCGTAAAGTTTCATATAATCAGCACACACGCCTTCAAGATCGGGCTGAAGACCTTCCAAAAGACGGCTTCCGATACGGCTGTAGTCCATTCCGGCCGCAAGAATTTCCCCGGGTGAAGCCACCAGGTACTTGCATATATCCTTCCACTCATAAACCACTTCCACACCACCCATAAGGCAGGCATCCATGATAATGAAGTCAAACGGGAAAGGCATCGCCTCCCTAAAATCTGAAAGTTCAAGACCTCCAGTATAGTCGCCTCCGTATTCGGCTCCTATGCTAAAAAGCGAAATCCCTGGTTCACTGCTTTTTTTGTAGTCAGCGGGAAGCCACCCTGTACCATGCGACGAATAAATCATCCCCCACGAGCGGGAGGGCAGTTCTCGAGAAATATCGGTAAGGACTTTGTGCATGAATGCCCCTGTAGCGCTTCCGCGTTCAGCCGGATAAGTAAGTATCGTATCCTTGACTACCACTCCAGAATTATTGTACAGCCTATACACCTGCGGCTCGGTAAGAGTCTTGTAATCACCGGCTTTCTCTGGAAAATGCTCATATACGACAAGCGCAGTCTTTTCCCATTTACCGGGAATGTACCCATGTTCGAGCAAGGAAATATTCTCCTGAAGGTTTCTTTTAAGGTTATTAAAGCCCTCGCAATAGAGAATCACCGTCCTGTCAAACATAAAATCATCCATCCCCACACGCTCCGAGCCACCTGGAGCTACAACGCCCGAGCCATACGGAGAATAGTCATCCTTAACGCAGCCCGTAAACAGCGTTACAATCAGAACACACAGTCCAAATACCCGAAACCTCATAGCCTACAAATATAATCACTTTACGCCGATTATCGTAATTTATAAGGCGATTTGACCATCAATGACAAACCCCGGAAGCCACAATCTGACTTCCGGGGTTCTATAATTTTGAGGGAATCCCTCAATTATGCGCTCTGCTTGATAGCAGCCTGAGCAGCCGCGAGGCGTGCGATAGGCACACGGAACGGTGAGCAGCTCACATAGTCAAGACCGATATGGTTGAAGAAATCAACGGATGCGGGATCACCACCGTGCTCACCGCAGACACCGCACATCAGACCGGGACGCTTGCTACGACCAGCTGTGACACCATACTCAACAAGCTTGCCGACACCCTTAACATCAATAGTCTGGAAAGGATCGGAATCAAGAATCTTGTTGCCGAGATAGTCGCCCATAAAGGTACCCACGTCGTCACGGCTGAAGCCGAACGTCATCTGGGTAAGGTCATTGGTACCAAAGCTGAAGAACTCAGCGGTACGGGCCATACGGTCAGCGGTAAGGGCAGCGCGAGGAATCTCAATCATAGTACCGAAGTGGTAGTCGATAGCCTGGCGTGTCTGAGCCTCAACCTCAAGGCGAATCTTCTCGCAGTGGCTCTTCTGGAACTCAAGCTCACGAGCGGACACCGTCACAGGAATCATAATCTCGGGCTTGGGATCAAATCCTTCTGCCTTGAGCTCTGCTGTCGCTGTGAAGATGGCGCGATACTGCGTCTCAGCGATAAGAGGATATGTAACATGGAGACGGACACCACGATGACCCATCATAGGGTTCACCTCATGGAGGTTCTCACCACGCTTGTCAACCTCCTCGACTGTTACGCCGAGATCCTTTGCAAGCTCTTCCCTCTTGTCCTCGGACTTGGGAACGAACTCGTGAAGAGGCGGGTCAAGCAGACGGAACACGACCGGCTTGCCATCCATAATCTTGAGGGTAGACTTGACTGAAGCCTTCATGAAAGGCTCAAGCTCCGCCAAAGCGGCGCGACGCTCTTCCTCGGTGTCGCAGAGAATCATCTTGCGGAGTTTAGCAAGAGGAGTCTCGCTATTCTTACCGTAGAACATGTGCTCGATACGGAAGAGACCTATACCTTCTGCGCCGAAATTGAGAGCCCTCTGGGCATCTTCGGGAGTATCAGCATTGGTGCGGATACCGAGGCGGCGATACTTGTCAACGATTGACATGAAGCGGACGAAGAGAGGATTCTCAGAAGCATCCATAGTGTCAATCTTAGTGTCGTACACACAACCCTTGGAACCGTTGAGGGAGAACCAGTCGCCCTCCTTGTATGTCTTGCTGTCACCCTCGAAAGTGATGGTCTTGGCAGCGAGGTCAATCTTCATGGATTCGCAACCCACGATGCAGCACTTACCCCAACCACGAGCCACGAGAGCAGCGTGTGAAGTCATACCGCCACGGGTCGTAAGGATACCTGCAGAAGCCCTCATACCCTCGATGTCCTCAGGAGAAGTCTCCTCACGGACGAGGATAACCTTGTTGCCCTTTGCAGCCTCTTCCATAGCTGCCTCTGAAGTGAATACAAGGGTTCCGACGGCTCCACCCGGAGAAGCGGGAAGGCCCTTAGCGACAACACTCGCATTCTTCTCTGAAGCAGGATCGAGGATAGGGTGAAGAATCTCGTCGAGCTGTGAAGGGGAAACCCTCATAACGGCGGTCTTCTCATCGATCATGCCCTCATCGAGCATATCCATAGCCATCTGGAGAGCGGCGATACCGGTACGCTTACCGATACGGCACTGAAGCATGTAGAGCTTCTTGTCCTGGATGGTGAACTCGATATCCTGCATGTCGTGGAAGTGATCCTCAAGTCTCTTGCGGATGCCGTCAAGCTCTGCATAGACCTCAGGCATTGCGGCCTCAAGGCTGGGAAGAGCCTCGTTCTGCTCTGTCTTGGTAGCCTCATTGAGGGGGTTTGGAGTACGGATACCTGCAACCACATCCTCACCCTGGGCATTGATAAGCCACTCGCCATAGAACTTGTTGTCACCTGTGGCAGGGTTACGACTGAAAGCTACGCCCGTGGCAGAAGTCGGGCCCATATTACCGAAGACCATCGACTGCACATTGACAGCTGTACCCCAGTCATCGGGTATCTTCTCAATGCGGCGATATGCAATGGCACGCTTGCCGTTCCAGCTCTTGAACACGCCACCGATAGAGCCCCAAAGTTGCTCCTCTGCAGTATCAGGGAAATCTACACCGAGAACTTCCTTGACGCGAACTTTAAACTGCTCGCAAAGTACTTTAAGTTCATCAGCTGTAATGTCTGTATCAAGCTTATAGCCCTTAGCTTCCTTGAGCTCGCCCATCATACGGTCAAGCTGCTGGCGTATGCCCTGTCCGTCCTCAGGCTCAATACCCTCTGCCTTCTCCATCACCACATCAGAGTACATCATGATGAGACGGCGGTATGCGTCATAGACGAAGCGGGGATTGTTGGTCTTGGCGATGAGTCCGGGGATAGTCTCCGAGCAAAGACCGATATTGAGGATAGTATCCATCATACCAGGCATAGAGCTTCTTGCACCTGAACGGCAGCTCACGAGGAGAGGATTCTCCTTGTCTCCGAACTTCATACCCATCACTGCCTCTGTTGCTTCAAGAGCAGAAGCTACTTCAGCCTTAAGGTCATCGGAATAACCGCCGCCGAGAGCATAATACTCAGCGCAGCACTCTGTAGTAATCGTAAATCCTGCAGGCACCGGCATTCCAAGCCTGCTCATTTCTGCAAGGTTAGCTCCTTTTCCACCAAGGAGCTCACGCATAGTTCCATCGCCCTCAGCGGTCTTGCCACCGAAGCGATAAACTCTTTTCTTGTTTTCTGCCATAATTATATAACTGTATTGTATTTGTTTTCAGTTCATACCATCAAGCCTAATCTCTGCCTGATTACTCAAATCCCGCAAATTTACGCTTTTTTTGACAATACTCAAACATATAAAAAGTCGCGGGTCGGAAGTCTTCCATTCACCGCACCAGCGATGAAAGTATGCTGCCAAGCGCACTCTGCGAAGACGAACGCAGATGCACACCATTTCCAGACAGAACAGGATGTCCCAAGGGGAAATACATCACGTCCTGAAGTATGAATTCCGCGTCGATATAATCAAAATCATCGTCTTCTATCTGGAAAAGCACGCCCGGAATCTCCCCAAAAAGCACTTCCACCATACTTTCCGCATCGTAAGCACGCATAAGGTCGGATATGTCCGTATCAACTCCGCAACCTGCAGGGCACATGGCATCAAGCGCCTGCATCAGACCACCCCTGCCCACCGTCCTGCCGGAAAGCGCAACTCCATCCTCCACCAGTTCCCGACAAAGCTCGTAGCAATCAATCATATAGTCAGGATCGTCAAGCTCCGGCGCGGCACCGCCTTCAAGAGAAAGCGCATGGGCAAGAGCCGAAGCCCCAAGCCGGTATGGCCCGGTAGAGAACGGCACATAGATAATCCAACTATCGGAATCCGGGACGAACACTTCCGGAATGCGCCGTGCACTGCGCACAGAAGAAACCGCATCAAGTGAGGGCGCCCCCTCGGTGCAAGAGAACGCACCGATTTTCACATCAAGGGCATCCGCAAGTTCAGCAGCCTGACGCACACTTTCGTAGAATGCCGCCATACTTCCGAGCCCAGCATCCTTCCACTTCCAACGAAGCGAAAGCGACAAGTCTTCAAGCTTAAAATGGCCGCTGCGCCAGATTGTCTCAATCAAAGAATCATAGAGGACGAACCGCGAATATTCTCCAGCCAAAGGAAACTGCACGGGCACGCACTTCACGCCAGACACCTTACGAAGGTATTCGGATATCAGCGCATCATTAAAATCATAAGCGTAAATTGCCGGATCCAAAGTCTCATCCACAATAGGCACAGAGCCATTCGCATCTGATTCAGAGCCAAGCAATTGAGCCGGAGTAAGCGACATTTCGCTTCCGTCTATGATAAAACGGGAGTCAAACAGTATAGAATTTATCTTATCTGCCATCAAAATAGTCTTTATTAAGAAATTGGTTAAATATTTCCCGAAAACAGAGAAAACGAGTCAACTTCTAATACACTCCAAAAATAACTATTTTTGTAAAAATGAACGAACATCTATACGAAAACGCCATAAAAGACATCTTCAGCCGGCATCCGAGCGTGCAGGTCAGCGGATTCAACAACAGAAGCTACAAGAGTGGCATCGAGTCCATGAAAGCCTTCGACATCCTGATGGGAGAACCTTGGCGGGCATACCCCTGCATACATGTGGCAGGCACCAACGGCAAAGGTTCAGTGTGCAGTATGCTCGCATCGGTACTTGCAGAGAGCGGACTGCGTTGTGGGCTTTACACCTCCCCCCACCTGCTTGATTTCAGGGAAAGGATCAAACTCATAGACGGCAGCGGAGCGCAGATGATAGACAAGGAGAGCGTAATGTCATTCCTCGACAGATACAAATCCGACATTGAGGGACTTTCATTCTTCGAGATCACGACCGCCATGGCTTTCAATTGGTTCGCAGAACAGAAAGTGGATTGCGCATTGATAGAGACGGGGCTTGGCGGACGGCTCGACAGCACCAATATCATAAGCCCGGTACTTTCGATAGTCACAAGCATAGGGCTCGACCACTGCGCCATGCTCGGAGACACCAGAGAAGCCATAGCCGGAGAGAAGGCAGGCATTTTCAAACCAGGCACCGACGCTCTGGTATGGGGGCACGATATGGAGACGGACAAGGTGTTCGAGAATTACGCCGGGGAGATTGGAGCGAAGTTGTATTTCGCAGACGACTTGCAGCCTCCCGTACATATCGATGGAATGGATTTGGAGGGCGAATATCAGGATTCCAATGTAAGAAGTGTATTAGCGGCACTGTCGATTCTCAAAGACACGTTCGATATTACCGACACTCCACTGGAAGCCATAAAACACACAGCCTCAAGGACTTCCCTACACGGAAGATGGGAAAAGCTCAGCAGTTCACCGGAGGTAATCTGCGACATAGGACACAATCCACCCGCGCTCCAAAAGAATTTCGCCCAACTGCGTGCGAGCGGCAAATCGCTTCTCATGGTGTACGGCATTATGGCAGACAAGGACTTGAATGGCATAGCGGAATGGATGCCTGATGGTGAATACTTCCTGTGTGCACCGGACAGCGCAAGATCTATGAAAGCAGAAGAACTTGAGAGCAGGCTTCACGCCCTCCGCCCGGAGTTGAATCTGCACCGATGCGGCTCAGTCACCGATGCGGTGCATCAGGCAATGTCCCAAGCCTCCAAAAATCCCTCCGAAAGCCTCGTATACATAGGTGGCAGTACCTTCGTAGTCGCCGAAGCGTTGGAATCTTTCCGATAAGTTGTTGGGATTTGCACCAAGGAGAAAAATCCCCAAAACCCACTGGTTCCCCCAAAACAATAATACCACATAATGGACAGAAGAATTTTTCTAAAGACCACCGCCGGGATCGCCGCAGCAGTGGCCGTAACCGAGAAAGCTTCCGCAGTAGAGAAGATTACTCCACTGATTCCTGATGAAGCAGAAAAAGGCACCGACACCACAAAGCTTATCACATCGGCCCCCATGCTGCAGAATTTCGCCGAGACGAATATGGGTATCGCTTTCGGAGTCAGCGATATGGCTAACGGCTATGTACTATATGGCAAATCACCGGACTTGAGCGATGCCGTAAAGGTGAAATGCGGAGGATTCCGCGTCACGGATATGAATCCCGATGTGATGCTCGTACGCCTCACCGGACTGGATAGAGCGACCAAATACTATTACAGGATAGGAGCGGACCGCATCTCGTACAAAGGTGGCTACCAGATGAAAGTGGTATCCACAGAAGAAGACCCTAACATATACGAATTTACCACTGCCGGGAAGGATGCAAAGTCGCATTTCTGCGTTATCAACGACACCCACGCATTCTGGCCTGGCATGGCCGCATGCACCGACAAAATTGCAGAACTTTCGCCGAGCTGTGTCATATGGAACGGAGATGCCATGAATTGCGAAGAGAAAATCGAGTCCCTAAAAACGATATTCCTCTCTCCTGAAATTCTCCGCAAGGACTATGCTTCTCGTATGCCTTACATTTTTGTACCCGGCAACCACGACAACAGAGGTCTCGCTGCAAGACGGCTTGAAAAGGTATGGATGTTCAGGGACAATGGTGAAAGAAGCGGAGAGGATTGGGACCTCGGCAGGAACTTCGCGTTCCGTCTCGGAGACATAGCGATGATAGGACTGGATACCGCGGAGGACAAAGTCGATGAGAATCCCGCATTCGCAGGTCTGTTCAATTCGGAAGCATATCGCGAAGCTCAGACCGCTTGGCTCGAAAAGGTCCTGAAGCGCAGGGACATAGCTACAGCTCCATTTCTCGTTGCATTCTGCCACATCCCTTTGAGCGACAGCGATCCACATGAGAACCCAGGAGGCATACACCCCAACGATTACGACCCAGCCTACACCCACCCGTGGGCATCTTGGCTGAAGGCATGCCAGGATATGTGGGGGCCACTATTGGAAAAAGCTCATTGCAACTGCGTAATCTCCGCCCACCAGCACCGATATCGTTTCGAAGAGCGTGCCGGCAACGGCAAATACCGTTGGTCCCAGATGGTGGGAGGGGGTACGGATCCCGAAAGCGAGAAGGAATTCCCCACCGTCATCGAAGGTCTCGTTGAAGACGGACAACTCATGCTGAAAGTCCACAACCTCCACACCGGACTTGTCGAAGAAGTCAGGACCTTCAGACGCAGATAACTTCACACAAAAAAGCCTGCCATACGGAATCCGTAGGGCAGGCTATATCTTTTAAGAGGGGAAGCCTTACAAGCTCATACGCAATGCAACCGCAAATGTATTGCTCAAAGGGCTGTCAGATGAGGTCAGATAATACACTGCGTCTATGGAGAAAGAGGAGAAATGCACTCCCCCGCCCACGGTTGAGTATGAGGGGATGACGCTGTTTCCGCCATTATTGTACCCAGCACGCAGAGTCAAGAGAGAATCATAGCAGATAGACGCACCGATCCCCCCTGCCACCGCACCACTGAAGTAGACATCACTTGTCAACCAGACTTCTGTCCGCAGTTTCTCACCAAAATCACCGGTATATCCAAATCCGAAAGAGCCTGATGTTGGAAGCGGATACTTAGTCCCGTCAGAAGACTCCACACCTGGGCCGAGCGAAGAGACACCGGCAGTAGCCGTGAGACCGCCGTAATGCCCGGTGATAAACATGTCTGCTGCCATCGAGCCGTAGGAGGCTTCGGGAGACAATCTGGACGAAGCATATTTGATAATCGCACCGAGACTCAAATTGTCTTTCAGCAGGAATGATGCGCCTACTCCGCCTATGAGGTCTTTGGGCGTAAACGTGTCCGTGACCTTGCCGAGTTTATTGTATATGTCGTATTTCTCTCCCATATCAACCGAAAGGTCTGCAATAACGACAAAGCGGGGATTCAAACGGAAAGAAGCTGTCATAGAGAGGTCTGACGATGGAGCGGCCGCCCATGAGGCATAAGAAAAAGCGGTCTCCATCTTCTTTTCGCTAAAGGAAGCGAGCGATGGATTGGACCAACCCGCAGCAGCACCCCCGCAAAGGGCGGCAGGATCGCGCTGCTTACGCAAAAAACCGAGCGCCTCCTGCTGTTCCTGAGCGTAAGACACTGTCACACAAGCAAGAGCAGACGCCACACACAAAATCTTTCTTACTACAATATTTCTCATATCTTAATGATTCTGAATGAATACTCGGTGCCGTCAAAGCGTACCATAAGCTTGTAAATACCAGGTGCAAAAGGTCTGCAGTCTATCTCAGCAGGAGCGAAGGCCCCGACATTCAAGGTATCCTCATATACCACCTTGCCGGTACTTCCCATCAAACTGATGTAAGTAGGCTTAATCTCAGAGGTTCGAATAGTGAGTTTGTCTGTCACTGTCGTTGCGCTGAGTTCCACAGGCTCATCCGGATCTTTGACAAGTACCTGGAACGACGTGGCAACCTTGAGGCCTTTGGCATCGATACCCGTGGCAGTAACCATAACAAGACCATATTTCAGAGCCGTACCTATGAATTTACCCTCGGATTGCACTATATGCACGATTGAAGGATCGGATATGGAGAACTCGAATTTGAGCGATTCTCCGTCGGGATCAGAAATATACTCATCAACATCAAGAGAGAACTGCTTCCCTCGGCCATTCATCAATATATTGTCGATGTCTTTGACTTTGACCGGAGCGTGATTCTCCTCTATGGTATAGGTCAAGGAAACACTTTTAGAGAGCCCGTAAGGATCTGACGCAGTGAGCTTGAAAGTGTACGAACCGGGTTCTACGACACTGCCCGTTATCGTCAGCGTGCGAGTCTCGGCATCGAAAGTGTCAGCCGCACTTCCACTCTCACATTCAATGGTCAGTTTATGCCCATCGGGGTCGTTGATTTCAAAGGGAATACGCAGCGTCTCATGGGCTTTTACATTAAGCGGTAAAGTCTTGTCATAGCTTATCTCCGGAGGATTGTTGGAAAGTGTCTTAACCTGCTTCACAGCGCTCAATGCCGAGTATTTGCGCTGATAATTATAGCCCGCGACTGCCACGTAGTAATCGGTCTCGAACTTTAACCCGTCAACCTTCACATTCATAGTCGCACCAGCCTCAATGTCTTCCACAAGTACATCGACAGCCACAACCCCGTCCGGAAGTTTAGCGGCAGGATCCAGCCCCTCAAGAGACTCACAGTCTTCGGACACAAATACTTTGTAGCCATAAGCCCTGGTAGCATATTTGCTGTCTACAGTCACATTGAAGTTCACGCCAAGCGAATTGGATACAGGAGAAACCCCATATCCGCTTGACACAACTGCAGGCACATTGTTAAGCCCATAAGTTATGGCTCCGAGAGCATCCACGAGAGGGCCAATCTTCGCACCGGGCCTGACATTGGAATCGCTGGCTCCACCGATGAGAGCGTCGACCAAGTCCGTATTCGTAAATCCTTGACCGCCACGGAAAGAAACCACGAGCGCAGCCACTCCGGATACATGAGGGCAAGCCATGGAAGTGCCCTGCATATAGCCATACGACGAATCGGGTGTAGTGCTATATATCTGGGGTCCTTTCTTGGCATCTCCGCCCGGAGCGCATATATCCACCCAATCTCCGTAATTGGAGTAATATGCACGATTAAAATCAGCGCCCACGGCACCTACCGCAATGAGATGCTTTGCGTTATATTCGCAGATGGGATTGTAAGCCCAGCTGTCATTGCTCGCCGCAAATATGACCACGCCACCTTTCATGGGACTATCCGGGAGCTGATTCCCATTATCATCGCAACCGGCATACTTTATGAAATAATCGATGGCAGACTTAAGCGAACTATCGATGTTTGCGTTCTTGGCATCCGATTCTTTATCAAATACATAGCCCCAGCTATTCTGTGAAATCACAGCCCCGTGGTCAGCAGCATAAACGATTGCGCTCGCACCTGAACCGCTGCCTTCCACCGCATCATCGAATATCTGACAGGACAGGAGTTTGACTCCGCTCTTGCCCTTGGCATAATCACCTCCTGCAACACCGCTCACGCCAAGGCCGTTGTTATTGACCGCCGCAATAGTGCCGGCAACGTGAGTTCCATGTTCATCAGGGGTTATGCGCGAACTTCTCGCCGCGAAATTATACCCGCCCGCAAGATAGTTTGCGGCAATGTCCGGATGCGTATAGTCAATACCACCATCCACTACACCCACTACCACAGAAGGACTTCCGGTAGTATATTCTTTCCATACCGGGACTACATTGATGTCGCAATGATCCACATATAAATTACCTCCAAAACCCACATTGTAGTAGTGCCACTGCATAGAGAAACCCGGGTCATTGAACACATTTGCCGCAGTACTTCTAATAGGACGCACAGGCTCGAAAACCTCAACACCGGCCAGCGCACCAAAAGAGTCTCCCGCCTTGGTTTGAGGGATATCATTATCATATTCAATAACATACCACAGGTGCAATCCCGCCTTACGACGACGCTCCTCGAAACGCCCCGTATCAGGGAACAATCTCTCTATGCTCTTCACTCCAAGCATAGAAAATGAAGAATTGACTTCAGAGGATTTGGTCTCGAACTTTCCGGGAGACACAAAAGCACCGCCTTCAATCAATTCTGCGAGATCCTCACTCACCTTGATTTCCGCTTTTCCCGGGACATATGCACCGACCCGCTCCGGAGCAACGGAATCTACAGACTGCGACCCACTTTCAATCTCTTTGGAACAAGCCACACACAAGGCGAGAGCTGCAAGTGAGAAAAATTTTGTTCTATTCATAAGTTCCTATATAGATGCGAGATAATCCGCGAGCTGCTGGAGCGATGCCGTGGATTTCCATTTTGTTTTGTCGTTCTTAATAAATGAAGACACCTCTGATTTATGCCCTTTGCGTTCCGCAAATGCAAGCACATCACGCTTGGAAGCAAAAACGGGCAATCCATCAACGACCACATACTTCTTGACAATCAGTGGAAGCGATGTACCCTCTTCTTTCGAATTCTTGAGTACCATATGGCTCATATTGGTGTGGCTTCCGCCTATTCCCTCAAGAGAAGAGAGCGACTGCGTAGACACCGATGCCGTTGATGAGCCATAAGCCCCTTCGGAAGAATTCAGTTTGGCATAATCTATCTCAGTGCCTTCCACCACAAGGGAATTGTCGCTTCTCGAGAGAAGTTTGAAAAGTTTCCCACCGAGATTAACATAGACATCATCGCCTATGCTCACCTGAGCGATGTCAAACATCCTCGCTTCATTCACAATATCTCCGTCAAGGAAATGCAGTTTGGAGTCTGTAAGAACTATATTGAACGAGCCGGTCTTCGTCTGTCCGTCACGAAACTCCAGCACGCCACCGACAAAATCTTCATACACATAAGGCCATGAGCTTGTAGGCGCATAACCCTCAGCTCTCATGGAAAACAACGATAAAAACACGAGAGCTACAATTGTCACAAATTTTTTCATATCGCAAATTTAGAAAAAAAGTGATACGATGTAGCGCGTTATCCTGCAAAATGTAAAGCAGCAAAGAATTGTTAACTTTGCGGGCGAAATATGCCGGGAGAGTTTTGGCACAATATGCAATCCGCTCGGCATGGCATTAAACTCTTAAAACAACTATGTCCAAGGAAATACATCTGCTTGACAGCATGCAGAAAGGGCGCATCGAGGCAGGATGCGACGAGGCAGGACGAGGGCCGCTCGCAGGACCCGTATTTGCCGCGGCGGTGATATTGCCAGAAGGCTTCCACCACCCTTTACTGAACGACTCGAAGCAGATGAGCGAGAAGTCAAGGAACATCTTGCGCACGATAATAGAAGAGCAGGCAATAGCTTGGGCAGTGGAGGAGGTCAGCGCGGAAGAAATCGACAATATCAACATTCTGCGGGCGTCAATCACAGGTATGCAGAGGGCAGTCCTGCGCCTCAGCGTCAAGCCGGAGTTTCTGCTCATAGACGGCAACAGATTCACCGCTTTCGAAGATTATGGACCTGACAGATTCCAAACTGTCGTCCACGGAGATGCCACATACGCCAGCATAGCCGCTGCATCAGTGCTCGCAAAGACCCACAGGGACGAGTACATGAGGCGTCTTGCGCTTCAATATCCCGAATACGGCTTCGACAAGAATATGGGCTACCCCACTCCTGAACACATAGAAGCCATACGCCGCTACGGCTTCACACCCGCCCACCGCCGCAGTTTCCACCCAAAAGCCCTCGAGCCAACATTGTTTTAGAACTCCGCTGTCAATAGAGAAGTCAAGCTAAATCTAGAAAAGACAAAACTGACTCCTGCATTGATGCATTGCACCAATACATAGTATTATTTCAAGGGCGTCAGATGCCGGTCTTTTCTTCCAGTTGACGACTGAGAGCCTTGACCATATGCCGCAGGTCAGAGACGGTCCTGCGAAGTTCAGAGATTTGTTTTCGGTTCTCGATGGCCTGCGACTCAAGAGACTCAATATATTTGCGCTGAGTTCCGATATGAAACTTTTCCGACTCGAGGAGGTCTATGAGAGAAGATATCTTGTCTTCTTTGATTGCAATTTCGGTTTCTTTCTCATCTCGCAAGACACCCAGTCTCTCCTGCCATATAGCCCTTTCGTGAAGGCCGTCAATCTGGAAGTCTTCAGGATTATACCCAAACATCAACTCCTCCTCACTGATATCGAGAGCCTCTGCCATCTTCGCAACTTGCCTGTTGATTATAGAGGTATTGCCATGCTCGAAGTTGAAATAGGCCTGCCTGGATATTCCCATTATATCAGCCATCTCCGCCTGCGTCAATTTCTTTGCCGTCCTAACGTTCCTTATGTTCCATCGGATGGTTTTGTCGTTCATCTGCCACAGTTTTTGTGAGTTTGAAGTGATTAGTTTCATTTTGTGGCGGCAATTATAGCGCGTCTTATCCAAAATTTCGACCACGCAAATCTTGACATTGCAAAGGGATTCTTTACATATATGCATTTTTCAGGAGAAACAGCATAGATTTTCCTTTCGCAGAAAGCCCGCACTTCGCTAATTTCAGCACATTTACAGCTATGGGCAAGCTGACACAAATACGAAAGTGGCTGCAAAACGCCAGATTTTATATAAGTTTGCAACGCTATGCAAACGATTCAGAAGACAAATGCGGCAAGGTTGCTGGATTCAGCGGGAATTGAATATTCGCTCATACCCTACGAGGTGGATGAAGACAATCTGGACGCTGGGCATGTGGCAGCACAACTCGGCGAAGATATTGACCAGGTATTCAAGACTTTGGTATTGCGTGGAGACAAGAGCGGCCTGTTCGTCTGCGTGATTCCAGGCTCGCTTGAAGTAGACCTAAAACTGGCGGCACGCATTTCCGGCAACAAAAACTGCGAAATGCTGCATGTCAAGGAACTCCTGCCGATGACAGGCTATATCCGCGGCGGGTGCTCCCCTATCGGAATGAAAAAGCCGCTGCCCACCTTCATACACGAAAGCGCACTTCTCTACGGGCATATCTACATCAGTGCGGGCGTACGCGGGCTTCAGATTCGTATCGCGCCCAAAGACCTCATCGACTTCGTCGGAGCGGAGATATATCCGATTTGACATCCCCACGGAGACTGCAAGATAAACTTTCACAGAAAGAAACCATATTGAGATTCATTCATATGTCTTGAATTGTGGAAGACAAATAATTGAAGTATCTTTGCGGGCATTGAAAATTTCATCTGATGATTAAGAATTTCGTTGAAGAACTCAAATGGAGGGGGATGCTCAAGGACATCACCCCAGGGACTGAAGAAGCCATAGCAAAAGGTCCTATGTCCGCCTATGTCGGAATCGACCCCACGGGAGACAGCCTGCACATCGGGCACCTCGTGAGCATCATGATACTCAAGCATTTCCAAGCCTGCGGCAACAAGCCATACGCTCTTGTAGGCGGCGCCACCGGTATGATCGGAGACCCCTCGATGAAGAGTCAGGAGCGCAACCTTCTGGACGAAGAGACACTCGCACACAATGTCTCCTGCATCAAGGCACAGCTCTCCAAATTCCTCGATTTCGAGTCCGACGCCCCCAACAAGGCAGAACTTGTCAACAACTACGACTGGATGAAAGACTACACTTTCATCAACTTCACCCGCGATATCGGCAAGCTCATCACCGTCAACTACATGATGAGCAAAGACTCTGTCAAAAAGCGTCTCAGCCGAGACTCTTCCGAGGGCATGTCATTTACGGAGTTCACATACCAGTTGCTTCAGGGCTACGATTTCCTCTACCTTTATGAGCACAAGAACGTGCATCTCCAGCTCGGAGGAGCGGACCAGTGGGGTAACATCACTACCGGTATCGAGCTCATACGCCGAGTCCTCGGTCAGGAAGCCAACGGACTCACCAGCCCGCTGATAACCAAGGCAGACGGAGGCAAATTCGGAAAGACCGAGAAAGGCAATATATGGCTCGACCCCGCAAGGACGAGTCCCTACCAGTTCTACCAGTTCTGGCTCAACGTAAGTGACGATGACGCAGAGCGTTACATCAAGATATTCACCATGCTCGACAGGCAGACCATCGAGACTGCCATAGAGGAGCACAGGCAGAATCCCGGAGCCAGGGCCCTCCAGAAACTCCTCGCCAAGGAGGTCACCATTATGGTTCACGGCGAGCAGGAGTACGACAATGCGGTCAAGGCTTCCCAGATGCTTTTCGGAAAGGCTACGGCAGAAGACCTTCGCAGCCTCGACGAGAAGACTTTCCTTGACGTATTTGACGGAGTCCCCACTTTCGAAGTGTCCCGCGATACCCTACCCCAGGGCATACTTGACTTCCTCGCAGTCAACACCGCAATCTTCCCCTCAAAGGGTGAAGCCCGCAAGATGATCCAGGGCAACGGATTCTCCATCAACAAGGAGAAAGTCACAGACCCCGCGTACGAAATCAGCGAGAGCGACATCATCGACGGTAAATACATCCTCGCCCAGAAAGGCAAGAAGGACTATTACATCGTAGTGCTCAAATAATTATGGAAGGACAAAGCACAAGACAGAACAAAGTCTCCCGCGAAATCCAGAGGGAACTCTCCGAACTTATCCGCCGCAAGGGGATGGCGTTTTGGAGCGGAGCAATGGTAAGCGTCAGCGAAGTGCGAGTCAGCCCAGACCTCTCACTCGCAAGGGCTTATGTCAGCGTTTTCCCCTCCGACAAGCACGAGGCAGTAATGAAGACTCTCGCCGAGGAGAATAAAGCCCTCAGAGGAGAACTCGGAAGGATAATGGGCAAGCAGCTCCGCATAGTTCCAGAGTTAGATTTCCACCTGGACACTACAATGGATTACGCAGAGCGCATAGAAGAGCTCCTTAAGAAATAAGACATTGCGGCGGGCGCTCCAAAGACGGGTCGCCCGCTGTTTTTTTTCTACAGATGAAGACCGCAGCACGCATAGCACAACGCTATCTGTTCCGCACCAAATCGAGGGGCGTTGTCAGCCGCATATCGTGGATAAGCGTGGCGGCCATGGCGCTCGGCTGCGCAGCACTCATCATCATACTTTCAGTCTACAATGGTTTCGACCGCATCATCAGAGACAATATAGACAGCAGCACCCCCGACTATGTCATCCGCCCCATACAGGGCAAGACATTCAGAGCCGGAACCTCATTCAGAGACTCGATAGCCACATTGCCAAGCGTGGAAGCCGTCATTGGAGCAGTCGAAGAGAGGGTCGCCGTCAACTACGACGAAAGACAAGGCATAGCTATGATGCGCGGAATAGAGGGGGCATGGCAATGCTCCGTAAGCACAAAACTCGCATCCGAACTTGGGATAAGAACCCAGTTTCTCTCTCGGCTGGAACTTTGGTACCCATCCCGACTCGAGTCCTTCTCCATGCGGGACCCGTCAGCTTCCCTTGAGCGCATTTCATCAAGACCAAGACAGATATTCAATTCCGATGAATCAGAGGTCATAGTTCCCATAGACAAAGCCAGACAACTCCTGCATCTGGACTCATTGAGCATCAGTTGCTTGGAAGTCTACGCCCCGGAGCTTGGAAAGCGCAAACTCGAGCAGGCACTTCCCGCCGAATTTGAAGTTTTGGATAGATACCAACAACACTCCGCATTGTACAAAATGATGCGCTACGAGAAAATGGCGATTTTCGCCATACTCCTGTTCATAATAGTCATCATCTCTTTCAATGTTTTCGGAGCGATGCGTATGCTGATAGTCGAGAAGCAGGAAGACATAGACACACTACGCAGCATAGGGGCTGACAAAAGACTTGTCAGAAAGGTGTTTTTCCTTGAAGGATGGGGAATTACACTGCTTGGACTCGCCATCGGCCTTACCGTAGGAGTGATGCTTGTACTCTTCCAGCAGAGTACCGGATTCATCAAAATGCCCGGCAATTTCATCGCATCATCCTACCCTGTAGCCCTCCAATCCGGAGACTTGCTGCTCACTTCCATCGTAGTCTCCGCACTCGGAGCCTTCATCGCCACACTCAGCAGCGGGAAACTTCAATAGCTCACAGCCCCTACTTTTAGAAGATATTTGCTCTGCCGGATTTTCAAGTTTACCGGTGGCTAATAGACTACCTTACGAACGGTCGGCAGGCTTTTTGAAGAAACAAAGGCCGCCTGATGGCAAAATTTTTCTCAAGACTGAAATAAGAAACATTTATTTCATTATTTTTGAGGATTATTCAGCCTTTTAAAAAGAGGCGACACTATCAAAATTAATTTTAAAAGCTTGTAGATTATGAAATTAGCTCATCTTATCAAATGCGCAGTTGTGGCGACTGCAATGTCCTTGCTTATTGCGCCACGCTCATCGGCATGTACCGGCATCACCCTTAAAACCTCTGACGGACGCACCGTCATCGCCCGCACCGTAGAATGGTCAGGAAGCGACAACCTCAGCCGCTATGTAGTAGTACCTCGTGGGCACAAATGGGTTTCCCTCACCCCGGACGGCAGCACCGGACGCACTTTCGCTGGCAAATACGCATACGTGGGGCTCGCGGTACAACAGGCGGAGTTCGTAGTGGAGGGACTCAACGAGAAAGGACTCTCCGCAGGGTTGTTTTATTTCCCGGACTATGGAAAATATGAAGACTTCGACCCCGCTCTCAAGGAAAGCAGCATAGCCGACTTCCAGCTGGTGTCATTCATACTCGGCAGATGTTCCAGTATAGACGAGGTTCTTGCCACTATAAATCAGACACATATCCACAATATCGACCCAAGGTCCTCAACCGCGCACTGGAGGTTTACCGAAAAGGGCGGACGCCAGATAGTGCTCGAAATCATCGATGGCAAATGCGTATTCTATGAGAATCCCCTCGGCGTCATCACCAACTCCCCCTCTTTTGACTGGCAACTCACCAACCTCAACAATTATGTCAATCTGAGAAGCGGCAACAGCGGAGCTTACAATTTCGGCGAGCTCAAGATGAAACCTTTCGGCGGCGGCAGCGGTATGCTCGGACTTCCCGGAGACCTTACTCCCCCGTCAAGATTCGTTCGCGCGGCATTCTACCAGAGCACAGCACCCGTACTCGACAGCACTGAAGAAACGGTATTCCAGGCATTCCATCTGCTCAACAATTTCGACCTGCCAATAGGTATGCAAACCATTGCAGGAGAAGAACCTACGGACATACCAAGTGCGACCCAGTGGACCAGCGCATCTGATTTGAGCGAGGGCAAAATCTACTTCCGTACCATGTACGACAGCACCATCCGCTGCATAGATCTCTCCAAGATCCGCAAGTTCATAGACGAACCCATGGACAAGACCCACACCCAGCCGGTCAAAATGATTCTATAAGAATTTACTTTTAGCACAAAAATATACTTACCTTTGCGCACTTCATATAGAATACAAAACGACAATGTCCAAAAACAACTGCTACTTAGCATCGAAGCCGAGATACGAGATTCTTGATGGATTGAGAGGCGTAGCCGCCATAATGGTGGTGCTGTTCCACCTTTTCGAGACATACAGCGCATCACATGCGGAACAAATCATCAACCACGGTTATCTCGCAGTGGATTTCTTCTTTGCGCTCAGCGGTTTTGTAATCGGATACGCCTACGATGACAGATGGGGCAAAATGAGCACATGGGGCTTTTTCAAAAGACGCCTCACGAGGTTGCATCCGATGGTCATCATAGGTACTCTTATAGGAGCTGCGCTATTCTACTTCGGGGATGCAGAAATGTTCCCCAATATCATGAGCACCCCTGCTTGGAAGTTTTTCCTCTGCCTTGTAATGGGACTGCTTATGATACCATGCGGACATAGCCTTGACATCCGGGGATGGGGCGAGTTCAATTCATTCAACGGACCGAACTGGTCGCTGACCCTCGAGTACATAGGCAACATCTTATATGCCTTCATTTTCCGCAGACTCCCCAAAGCAGCACTCGCTATACTTTGCATCATCTGTGCATTTTTCACACTTGACCTCACCCTCGGCTGGGACGTATTCGGATTCTTCAACGGACATCCACAATACAATGTGATAGGAGGATGGAGTCTCAACCCTCAACAGATATACATCGGCATGTCGAGACTGCTATATCCTTTTATCTGCGGATTGCTGATTTCCAGAATCCTTGCCGACAGGCGTAACGAGTCCAACACAAGCGGCTCTCCCATCCACCTCAAACACGGATTCCTCTGGTGTTCCATCGCTATAATCGCCATTATGTCCATACCATGCATCGGGGGCAAATCTGGAGTAGCGGATGGTATTTACCAGTCAATCTGCATTCTCGCAGCCTTCCCAGTCATCGTGCTTGCCGGAGCAGGCTCGAAGACAAAAGGCGTGGCAGGAACCAAAATATGCAAGTTCCTCGGAGACATCTCATACCCTATTTACATCACGCATTACCCGCTGATGTACATGCAGATGTCATGGGTCTCAAAGCACCCTGACGCGCCCATGTTCGCACATGTGGCAGTAGGTGCAGGTGTCTTCTTCATGTCAATTCTTCTTGCCTATGTCCTACTCAAGGCATACGATGAACCGGTCCGTGAATGGCTCAAGCAACATTGGCTCAAAAAGAGTTCCAAGCCAGAAACCAGTCAAATCACAATGTAGATAGTCTCTATTTTCACTTAGGAAACCGTAGTTTTCATTGAAAAATCAGACCCACTATCCAGCGTAAACGAACAAGCATTTCCGTTTATTCAAAACGACTTTGACCAAGCAAAAAAGTTTCATTATCTTTACGGAGACATGAAACTTTTTTTGATTGACGGACACGCGCTCATCTTCAAGATGTACTACGCGTTTCTCGGGAGACCGATGATAAACAGCAAGGGGGAAGACACCTCCATCATTTTCGGTTTCACAAAGTATCTTATCGAGCTTATAGAGCGCGAGCAACCTTCCCACATCGCAGTGGCATTCGACCCTCCGGGAGGCACTTTCCGCAACAAACTCTACCCAGAATATAAAGCCAATCGCCCCGAAACTCCGAAACTTGTCATAGATGCACTCAAGCCCCTTACCGACATAGTGGATTCTCTCGGCATTCCGGTGCTGATGATACCCGGATTCGAGGCTGACGATGTCATAGGTTCAATGGCAAAACGCTCCGCGGCTGAAGGATTCGACGTGTATATGGTCACTCCGGACAAAGACTACGGCCAGCTCATCGAAGCACACATCTTCCAGTACAAGCCGGGAAAGGGAGGCAGCGACAAAGAGATACTCGGAGTCCCCGAAATTTGCGAGAAATACTCCATCAGCAATCCCCTGCAAGTCATAGACATACTGGCTCTCTGCGGAGACAGTGCGGACAATGTCCCAGGCGTACAGGGCGTAGGCCCGGTGGGTGCCGCCAAACTACTCGGCAAATACCACAGCGTCGAGGGCATATATGAGCACATCGGAGAACTCAGTGCTAAACAGCAGGAGAAATTCAATGCAGCGGCAGACCATATAGACCTGAGCAAAAAACTCGTCACCATCAAGACAGACATTCCGTTGTCCGTTACGGCTGAAGATATGGCGATACAGTCCTCAATAGGGCCTAAAATCCTCTCACAGATAGACCATTACGAGATGCCGTCCATCAAAAGACGCGTATCCCAGATTTGGGAGATAGACATAAATGGAGCGGCATCCGTCTCCAAATCAAGGGAGTTTACTGACGCCGGCATCGACGAAGTATCCGAAGCCGCACGCAAGAGCGGATTCATATCTGTCTCAAGCGAAGACGAAACGTTCGCAGTAGCGGCAGGTTCAGCCGTATGCCTGTGTAACAGCCCGGAAGAGCTGAAAAACATCTTACAAGATCCCTCCGTTACCAAATGCGGATATAATCTCAAGGCAGACATAAAGACGCTTGACGCTTCCGGCATCAGACTGCAAGGTAAACTGCTCGACACTCAGATAATGCATTATCTGCTCAATCCGGAAAGCAGCCACGACCTTGACACACTCTGCGAGCAGTTTCTCGGAACGGGGCTTGAACTCGAAAACAGCACAGAACAGACTGAAAGAGACCTCTTCGCAGCCGACCTTTTCGCACAGGAATCATCAAACGAAAACAAGTCCTCGCTAAAAAGACGCGCTTCCCTCTGCCTGCAACTTGCAGAAACCCTGCTACCCAAACTCTCAGAAAGTGAAGCAGCTACAGTTTATGACCGCATAGAAGAACCGCTCATCGGGGTACTCGCAAGGATGGAAGAAGCCGGAGTCCTTGTCGACCTCAATGTACTGCGCGAATTCGCCGGAGGCCTCAGGGACAAGATCCGCGAAAGCGAAGAAAAAGTGCGCTCACAATGCGGCAGACCCGAGCTCAACCTCTCTTCCCCCAAACAGATAGGAGAACTTCTCTTCGAAGATTTGAAGATAGACCCCTCAGCCAAGAAACCGAGCAAGGGCTCTTGGCCCACGGACGAAGAGACACTGCTCAAATACGCCGATGAAAACCCTATAATTGAGGAAATTCTGTCCTACCGCGCGAGCAAAAAACTGTTGTCCACCTACATCGAGCCATTCCCGGCGTATGTCAGTCCGGCTGACGGACGAGTGCACACCAGTTTCAACCAAGCACTTACGGCCACGGGGAGGCTGAGCAGCTCGTCTCCCAACCTCCAAAACATACCAATACGCACTGATCAGGGCAAGGAAATACGCAAGGCGTTTACCGCCGCACCGGGGAATGTCATCATATCAGCGGATTATTCGCAGATAGAGCTTAGACTGATGGCACATTGGTGCGGAGATGCACACATGATAGAAGCGTTCCGCGAAGGCCAGGATGTACACACGGCTATGGCCGCAAAAATCTTCCATAAGGAGATATCCGAAGTGTCCTCAGACGAAAGACGCATTGCCAAGACAGCCAATTTCGGCATAATGTACGGCATTTCAGCTTTCGGACTCGCCCAGAGACTGCACATCGGACGCGGTGAAGCAAACAAGCTCATCGACGACTACTATGCCTCATTCCCGGCAATCCGCACATTCATTGACGACACGCTCGAAAAAGCCAGGCGCAACGGCTTCGTGCAGACGCTTTTCGGCAGACGCCGCTATGTAACTGACGTCAATTCGCGCAATGCCCAAATCCGCGCGATGGCAGAGCGCAATGCCGTCAATGCCCCCATACAGGGTTCTGCCGCAGACATTATCAAACTCGCGATGACAGGCACGGACAAGGCATTGAGAGAAAGCGGACTGCAAGCCAAACTCGTACTCCAGATACATGACGAACTTGTAGTGGAAGCCCCCAAGGACGAACTCCAAGCCGTATGCAAGATACTCAAAGAACAAATGGAAGGCGTAGCCGAACTACGCGTTCCCCTCACAGTCGAATGTAACTATGGTGACAACTGGCTCGAAGCCCATAACTGAACTGATACGCCTCGCTATGATAGGTGACGGAGCGGCATTTACCTCGCTCTGGGATACTCATATCAATTCACTCAAGACCTACCTGAAGGCCACAATGAAGGGGCTTGATGATTTCTACATCGACGACATCTGCTCGAGAAGTTTCGAGAAGGCATTTCGACAGATAAGCAGCTATAACCCCGCCAAGAGCCAGTTCGCCACATGGCTCAAAACTATAGCGCACAACACCGCCGTGGATTTGCTCGAGTCTGAACTGAAGATGGTCCGCGACACCATTTCGCTGGACGACACCAGACAACCAACCCTGTTCGTAGACAGCGTACAAGACTCGGACGCAACTCCGCTCGAGGACATAATACGCGAAGAAGACAGCGCAAGGACACGTACTTATGTAGACGGGCTGCCGGAACTATACAGAGAAGTAGCCCACAAACGCCTCATCGACGGGCTTCAGTACAAGGAAATCGCCGAGGAAACAGGGCTTGAACTCAATACGGTGCGCACACGCATACGCCGCGCCAAACAATTGATAGAAAAGATGAAAGAAAATGAAGGAGATGCCGCATAAAGAAGATTTCGCACGCATGTGCGAGCTTTACGCCGAATGGAACGAAAAAATCAATGTCATATCCCGCAAGGACATAGACAAGCTCTACGAGCACCACATACTGCACTCGCTCGCCATCCTGAAGTATTGGCAGCAGTGCGGAGCCGAACTTGACGGAGCCAAAGTGCTTGACCTTGGCACGGGTGGAGGATTCCCGGGCATTCCACTCGCATTCAGCCTGCCCGAAACTCGGTTCACACTCTGCGACTCGATAGGCAAAAAGATAAAAGTCGCCCAGGCAGTAGCCGATGCACTCGAACTCAAAAATGTTACCTGTGCCAATGCCAGAGTCGAAAGCCTCGAGGGTGAATTCGACTATGTGGTAAGCCGCGCCGTAGCCCCTCTTGAAACACTTTGGGGATGGGTAAGAGGACGATTTTCCCGTTCTCTCTTATGCCTCAAAGGAGGAGATATAACTCAGGAAATCGCTGATTTCTGCAAAAAATGGAATGTCTCTCCGTCCAAAATAAGCGTCATACCTGTCAACGAATCCATTAAAGACGAATATTTCCAAGAAAAATTTGTAATTGAGGTAAGAAAATGATATCTTTGCCCTCCGTTTCCGAAAAACAAAAAAAATAAAATATAGATATGAAAAGGACTTTCCAACCATCCCGTCGCAAGAGAGTTAACAAGCACGGATTCCGCGAGCGTATGGCTTCAGCCAACGGACGTCGCGTCCTCGCTTCACGCCGCCGCCATGGCCGCAAGAAGCTCACCGTTTCTTCAGAAGATCGCTTCTAAGATTTAACCGACGGACAAATAGTTTATCCCGGGTTCCCTATGGGAGTCCGGGTTTTTTGGAAGTTGTCGGGACACGATGACCTTTCTGGAATTATGAAAAGGGAAGATAAGCTCAAAATATTGATACTTACGCCATTGGTAGTAGGTTTTCTATTGGGGTTCGCAAGCGGATCCTGTACAAGAAGAATCTCCTATGAGCGAAAAGCCAAGACAGAAAACGCCATCGCCCGCGAAGACATGGCACAGGAAGTGGAATCCGGAGATGTGATAGAGGACTCCGAGACCGATGATATTCTGACAAAAGAGGCACCCATAGAGCGTAAAGAGATTATCTACAACCGCCAGAGACTTCCCCTTCGAAAGATGTTCAACGACCTCAACGACGAGCATCTCGCCACGGCAAAACGCTATGGGCTTGATGCCGCTCCCAAGACACGTGACGACATAAACACGCGAAGACTCGTTCAAATCAAAGACAACTCCTACATCAAAGTCTGGAACCTCAAATATTCAGTTCCCTACCTCACACGCAGTGCCGCAAGCGAACTCGACGCCATCAGCAAGGCATTCAGCGACTCCCTGCGTAACCATAAGCTCCTGCCTTACAAAATAGTGGTATCCTCCGTTCTTCGCACCGAAGAAGATGTACAGAGACTGCGCAAGAGCGGCAACGCCAATGCTTCGGCCAATTCTGCGCACTGCTACGGCACGACATTCGACATTGCCTACACCAGATACTACAGAGACAACGAAGATAGTCAGGAAGCATTCATGCAACCCTTCGAACTTACAAAAGTACTTGGAGAAGTGCTACGCGACCGCAAGGCCCAAGGAAAGATTCTCTGCAAATACGAGCGCAACGAGCACTGTTTCCACATCACGGTGCGGTACTAGATTCCGCCATACACCGGTTTTGAAGAATCATTGAGCGCCAGGAAGGAACTTATCCCATTTAGGCTGCCATCAACCAATTGGAAAACAATCCCTAAGCGTTCTCTATTATCGTCAATATCTTCTCCGGAGAATCCACGACAAAATCTGCCTCAACGAGGTCTTCCACGGAACGGAAGCCCCAGCTCACGGCTATGCTCTTCACTCCGCCGTTGCGAGCTGTGAGTATGTCCGTACCTGAATCTCCCACAAACATAGTTTGACACTTCTCCGCACCGGTCTTCGCCCTGATAAAATCCACTACTGCGGCATCCGGCTTGAGCGGAAAGTCGGGAGAATTGCCCAATACGGCAACAAAGTCAATCCCCGGGAAAAATTCCGCGACGAGTTTCTCCGCCCCGGACTGGAATTTATTGGATGCCACGGCAAGGATACAACCCCTCGATGCAAGTTTTCCAAGCAAGTTCACTATACCCGGATACGGCCTCGTATATATGTCTATATGGGAGGTATAATAATACAGAAAATCCTTCAGGCAGGCATCAGTATCTTCATCCGAAGGCATATAATCAAGCCGTCCAGAAAGGGCATCGAAGCATAGCCTTCTGACCCCATGTCCCACCATCATACGATACTGAGCATCATCATAAGGATCAAGAGAACGCAATGACAAAGCATAATTCACAGCCTGCCCGAGATCCTTTATGGTATCTAAAAGCGTCCCGTCAAGGTCAAAAATAACGAGCTTGACTCCGGACTGCACTGAATTGGAACTCATCTCTTTGATTTGAAAAAGTTTTTGACAAGTTCGGAGCACTCCTGCTCGAGCACACCGCCAGTCACCTGTGTACGAGGATGCAACAGAGAAGGAGAAAACATCGAATACCCGCGTTTCGGGTCTGAGGCCCCGTAAACAACCCTGCCTACTTGCGACCAGTTCATTGCAGCTGCACACATCGGACAAGGTTCCACTGTCACATAAAGGGTACAATCACTTAGATACTTACCTCCTATGGCCTCCGTCGCGCCGGTAATGGCTATCATCTCAGCATGCGCCGTAGCATCAGTAAGCCTCTCCGTCATATTGTGTCCCCTTGATATGATACGCGGTACGACGGAAGACTTTTCAGCACCATACACTACAACGGCACCGATGGGTACTTCCCCTTCAACCAAAGCGAGTTCAGCCTCTCTGAGTGCTTCACGCATATATTTTTCGTCCACAGTCATAATCAATATGAAAACAAAAAACGCCCCGACGTCATGCGGGGCGCAGATTAAAAGGGTTGAGGTACCAGGACTCGAACCTGGACTGGCAGAACCAAAATCTGTAGTGCTACCATTACACCATACCTCAATCACAAAACCTATGACCTACTCGGTCATTGGAGCGCAAAGATACAAAAAATAATCAGAGAGGACAAGAGCCCCCTGTAAGCGATATTACAGGGTTCTCTTAATCTCTACTATACGGTAAGCCTCAATGACGTCCCCGTTCTTGATATCGTTGTATCCGGCGATACCCATACCGCACTCCTTGCCGGCAGACACCTCTTTGACAGGGTCTTTACCGACCTGCAGTGACGAAAGCTCGCCCGTGTACACCACAATGCCGTCACGAATGAGTCGCACTTTGGCCTTCTGAGTCATCTTACCGTCGCGCACGATACAACCTGCGATTGTACCGATCTTACTGATACGGAATGTCTGCTTAACCTCAGCGGTTGCCGCAACCTCTTCCTTCTTCTCAGGCTCAAGCATACCCTCGATACCATCCTTAATCTCATTGATACAGTCGTAAATAATGGAGTAAAGACGGATTTCAATGCCTTCCGCGTCAGCTGCCTTGCGGGCTTCCGTGGTAGGACGTACTTGGAATCCCACGATAACCGCATCTGAAGCCTGTGCAAGAAGCACGTCAGACTCAGAGATTCCACCCACAGCCTTGTGGATCACATTGACCTTGACCTGCTCGGTCGAAAGCTTGATGAGTGAATCGGAAAGCGCCTCTACAGAACCGTCCACGTCACCCTTGACGATGACATTGAGTTCCTTGAAGTTGCCGATTGCGATACGGCGACCGATTTCCTCAAGAGTCATGTGCTTCTGGGTCTTGATACCCTGGATGCGGATGAGCTGCTCACGCTTGGTCGCAATGCTCTTGGCTTCCTTCTCGTCCGCCATCACATTGAACTTCTCACCTGCTGCTGGAGCACCATTGAGACCGAGTATAGACACCGGCGTGGAAGGACCCGCGACATCAATTTTCTGTCCGCGCTCATTAAACATGTTACGCACGCGTCCGAAATAGCTTCCGCAGAGTATGCAGTCCCCGCGATGGAGAGTACCGTTCTGCACGAGCACCGTTGCGAGATAACCGCGCCCCTTATCAAGGGAAGATTCAATGACAGCACCCTGTGCAAGACGGTTTGGATTGGCCTTCAAATCAAGTAAATCAGTCTCCAACAAGACCTTGTCGAGAAGGTCACTCACACCGAGTCCGCTCTTGGCACTGATTTCCTGGCACTGGTATTTTCCGCCCCAGTCCTCGACGAGAATATTCATCTCTGAAAGCTGACGACGTATAGTGTCCGGATTTGCACCCGGCTTATCTATCTTATTGATTGCAAACACCATAGGCACGCCTGCGGCCTGAGCGTGGTTAATGGCCTCAATGGTCTGGGGCATAACCGCATCGTCCGCAGCGATGATAATAATTGCAAGGTCAGTCATCTGGGCACCACGAGCACGCATAGCAGTAAACGCCTCGTGTCCGGGAGTATCGAGGAAAGTAATCCTGCGACCGTTGTCAAGAGTGACATTGTATGCGCCTATGTGCTGCGTGATACCACCGGCCTCACCGGCAATCACATTTGCCTTACGGATATAGTCGAGCAACGAAGTCTTACCGTGGTCGACATGACCCATAACAGTGACGATAGGAGGACGGGATTCGAGATCCTCTTCCTTGTCCGGCTCCTGGGATTCGAGATCCTCGGAAATACCGGCAGTCACAAAGTCCACCTTAAATCCGAATTCCTCCGCAACAAGAACAATGGTTTCAGCATCCAGTCTCTGGTTGATGGAAACCATCAGACCGAGACTCATACATGCACCGATAACCTTAAGGACAGGCACGTTCATGAGGTTGGCAAGGTCGTTGGCAGTAAGGAACTCAGTCACCTTAAGGATGCTATTCTCCGCCACCTGCTGCTGGAATTCCTCCTGAGCACGTGCAGATGCAGCCTCGCGCTTCTCCTTACGATATTTGGCACCAAAGTTATTCTTCTTACCCTCGTTCATCTTGGCGTAAGTCTCCTTGACCTGCTTCTGGATTTCCTGCTGCATTCTCTCCTGCTCAGCAGCAGAAGGTGCAGGACGGAAACGCGCGCCCTTGTCTTTCTTATTGTTTTTGCCTCCCTGATTGTTATTTCCGGAAGGATTCTGTCCATTTCGTTTTGATGAATTGGTGGCAGTCGCTCCAGCCTTTGCAAGGTCCACTTTCTGCTTGGAGATACGCTCACGCTTGCCGGAAGACTTTTTCTTGTCGAACTGGCTGAGATCTATCTTGCCCACCACCTTAAAACCGGGAGTCTCCGTCTTGGCAGGAGCAGTTGACTGAATAGGCTGCTTGGAAGTGTGTTTCTCCTGCACATGCTCCTTCTTCTGAGGCTTGACGGCAGTGTCCTCGACCACCTTCTTCTCGGGAGCTTTAGGAGCCTCAACCTTTTCAGGCTCTACGACAGGCTTCTCAACCTTCACTTCCTCCACGGGGTTCTCCACCGGAGCGGGCGCGACTACGGGCTCGGGCTCTGCCACTTTCTCTTCAACTTCAGGCTGCTCCACCACATGTTCGAGTTCTGCTTTCACTGGCTCAGGCTCAACTGCCGGTTCAGGATCGGCCGCGACCGCCACTGGCTTAGCAGGCTCCTCATGCTCAATCGTTTCCTTTGATTCCTCAGCCACAGGCTCAACCTCTGTCTCAGGGACTTCAGGCTGCTCCTCAATCTGAGTTTTGGAGTCCTTCTTTTCGTTGAAGAAAGTATTTGACTTGATGGTCACGACAGGCTCACCCTCGTCTTCTTCGGAGTGAGAGTCATCGGATTTCTTCTTATGACTACTCTTCTCCACTATCTCAGAGAGCTTGACATTGACCTTTTCTGCAGCCTGCTTAGCTTCAAGATCTTTACCAAAAGCCTTGGCTACCAAAGGCATCAGATCCTCCGACACCTTCGAATTGGGGTTCTCGTCTACTTCGACTCCCTGCTCCCTGATGAACTTCACCAGGTCAGAGAGACCGATATTGAATTGTCTTACAATTTTATTAAGTCTGATTTCTGCCATATATAGCCCTGAGATTAATCTTCAAATTCGGCTTTAAGAACGCTCATAACGTCCGCCACAGTTTCATCCTCGAGATCCGCGCGCTTGGCGACATCTTCAGGACTGAGAGAAAGCACATCTTTCGCGGTATCGCAACCGATGGATTTGAGTTTGTCAATAACCCACTGGTCAATCTCGTTAGTAAACTCATCCAAGGACACATCCTCTTCTTCAGTCTCTCCGGCAGGAACCTCTCTCCAGACTTCGATTTCCCTGTCTACCAACATGCCGGCAAGTGCTATGTTGCAACCGCCGCGGCCGATACCCTTGCGAACCTCGTCAGGTTGCATAAACACCTTAACCTTATCCTCGGGAGTGGCGCCCATGTCGATAGATGAAACCTTCGCGGGATTGAGAGCTCTCTGGATAAGGAGCTGCGCATTGGACGTATACTGAATCACATCGATATTCTCGTTGTGCAGTTCACGGACAATACCCATGATACGTCCGCCCTTGACACCGATACATGCTCCGATGGGGTCGATACGATCGTCATAGGACTCCACGGCCACCTTGGCACGCTCACCGGGGATACGCACCACCTTCTTGACAGTGATAAGTCCGTCTGCAATCTCGGGAACCTCCTGTTCGAAAAGTTTGGAGAGGAAACTCGGAGAAGTACGGCTCAGGATAATGTAAGGAGTGGTGTTATTGCGCATTTCCACGCTCTTGATGACAGCGCGGACAGTGTCGTTTTTCTTGAAGCGCTCACCTGGAATCTGCTCCTCGCGGGGAATGTGCAGTTCATTGCCATCCTCGTCAAGGATAAGAGCCTCACGGCTCCATGTCTGATATATTTCTCCGGTAAAAATCTCACCGATGCGCTCGGTATATTTCTTGAACACATTGGCCTTCTCAAGGTCCATGATGCGCCCCTGAAGGTTCTGACGGATATTGAGGATACCTCTGCGTCCGAATGAAGCGAGAGGGATGATCTTGGTATACTGGTCGCCGACTTCATAATCGTCGTCACCGCTATCTTCCTGAACCTGCTCGAGAGTCATCTCTGCGGTGGGGTTTTCAACCACCTCCACAATCTCGAAATTCTGATAAATCTCACATGTACCCTTATCCACGTTCACAATGACATCGAAATTGTCAGCGGAACCGTAAGTCTTGGTTATCTGCGTGAGAAACACATCTTTAAGTACGCCCATCAGAGTAGGACGATCGATGTTTTTCGCTTCCTTGAAATCTTTGAAAGCGTCAATCAGAGTGATTGTCTTTTCTTTTTCCATCGTATATATTTATTTTTCTATCAAATTGAATATCAGTCTTTGATGTCAAGCAGAGCCTTGTCAGCCTCCTCGGGGCTAAGACCTACGGAACCCACAGTGAGCGAGTAGTCCTCTACATCCCTGTCGAAGGCATCGAGCAATGCACGGTGCACATACTCGCAGTCTTCAAGGGTCACATCTCCCTCCGCCTTGTCGAGAGTGACATCGAACACATTGTCATCATCATCAAAATCAAGAGCATACACATTGCATCCTCTGCAAGATGCGGCTTCTGCAAGTACCTGTTCAAATCTGAGTTTATCCATATCTTCAAAACATATTGCAGGCACTTCCGGAGAACTCCTGCATTTATAACAAAAATAGGCGGCCCCAAAAGGTCCTCCTATCTCCAACACGCCCGCAAAGTTAATAAAACTATTGCTTATTTACAAATATCTTACACTCTCCGGACCTTCATTAAAAAGCAGATCCACGATTGAAAGATTCGGGGTAAATCCGAATTTGTCGGAGAACACCTGCCAGTAAGGCTTGGCTTCATAAACTGACGGCTTTTTCGGATGGATAAGGTCACGCAAATCCTCCCCCTCACCCTTGCATTCGCCATGTTCAGGAGCCTCAAGACCTATACGCTCGCAAAACCAGAGAGTAAGGCATTTGTTCATCTCCAGCAACATCTCAGACTTGGTGTCCAGCAATGCAAAAAAATCGTCTCTGTAATACTCATAAAAAGGCGAAGAAAGATACGCCGTATCAAGCGCATATTTCATCCGCCTCAACCACGGGGTCGTGTAATCCACACGAATCTCGCTTATAAGTTTCCGACCGTCATGCACGATGGGGACAATAAGCGATTCCGGGCCGCAAGCCGTAAGGATGCAAGCCCGGTTTCGATATGATTGTTTGTTGTAATGCTCGCAGACATCCACGCACGCCGAATATTTGGACAACGCGGAGAAATACTCTACGGGCGGAAGAAAAGCCGTTGAGAGAAATGCCTTACTCAATGACACCCTTCGCAGAAGAACTGTCGCTTCCACGCACTATACCGCGCTTGGAGTTGCGGATGAAATTGAGGATTTCCGCCTTCTCGGGAGTATCGGGGAAGCCAGCCTCCACTTTTGCGAGACCGTCGGACACGTTGTTGCCCTGGCAGTAGATAGTCTCGTAGATATCCTTGATCATGCGGATAGTGTCAGGCTCGAAGCCGCGACGGCGAAGACCTACGATATTGATACCTGCATAGCAAATGGGGTCACGTCCGCAAAGGACATACGGCGGGATGTCTTTATTGACCTTGCTGCCGCCACCGACCATAGCATGCTTGCCGATATGGCTAAACTGATGCACGACCGTGCTACCACCAAGGATAGCCCAATCTTCCACGTCAGTCTCACCTGCTATGCCCACATAGCTCACGAGTATACAATGGTTTCCGACCGTACAATCATGCGCGATATGCACATAGGACATGATAAGGACATCATTGCCGATTTTGGTCACGCCCTTTCCGCTCGCCTTGGTGCCGCGGTTGATAGTGGCGCACTCGCGGATGTTGACTCTGTCACCAATCTCGACATAAGTCACCTCTCCGTCAAACTTGAGGTCCTGGGGAACAGCTCCTACAACCGCTCCGGGAAATACGCTGCAATCCTTTCCCATTTTCACATATGAGAATATGGTGGCGTGGGGATAGATTTTGCAGCCGTCACCAATCTCGACATTGTCGTCGACGAAAGCGTAAGGGCCGATTTCTACATTGTCACCGAGTTTCGCACCCGGGTGAACTGTAGCAAGAGGATGAATCTTGTTCATAATTATTTCTTGTTTATCATTTGGGCCACAGTGGTATTGACTCTGTGCCCCGGCTTATAAGCCGTAATCTTGGCCTTGAGGAAGCCTCCGCAAAGCCTCATATCTCCTATCAAGTCGAGCATCTTGTGCCTTCCGCACTCATCAGGGAAATGCAGATCCACATTGCTAAGATAGCCGTCACTCTTAATTTTGAGTCGGGGCTGATGCATCATCTTCTCCATCAGCCTCAACTTGAAGTCACTCACCGGTTTCTCCGCAATGACGATGGCATTGTGCACGTCACCACCCTTGACCAGTCCCATCATAAGCATTCCGAAAATCTCATGAAGGAAACAGAATGTCCTGCAGGGAGCAAGGCCTTTGACATAATCCCCGGCAGGTGTCCACTTGACTGTCTGCACGCCCAAAACCTTGGAATTAAAGTCAATCGTAGACTCGTAAGACAATCCGTCATAAGGCTCTATACGAATCCATGAACCCGTCTTGGGGTCAGTATATTCTATAGTTTTGTCAATCGTTATCCACTGACGGTCAAGTTCTTGCTCCACAGTACCATCTGCAGATATAGCTTCTGCGAACGACTTGGCACTACCGTCGAGGATAGGAACCTCAGGCCCATCTATACGGACATAAGCATTGTCCACACCCAAACCCGTAAGGGCTGAAAGCAAATGCTCGATAGTGCAGACCGAAACCTTGCCGTTTGAAATGGTGGTACTGCGCGCCGTCTTGGAGACATTGGCTGCCACGGCATCCACAAAAGCCTCTTTGCCTTCCACTTTCGGAAGATCCGTCCTGATGAAACGTATGCCTGTACCTACAGGAGCAGGACAAATCTGCATATGGGAGAACTTCCCTGTATGGAGTCCTTTGCCGCTGAAAGAATATATCTTAGAGAGTGTCTGTTGTTTCATATAAAGCGGCGCAAATATACGAAAACAATTCGATTATTCCTCTCCGCTCTTCTTAAACTTGGCGTACGCCCTCATGTAGGTATTGCGTTGGAGCGCCGGGAATCCGACAAGCACCTCTCCGCTCTTGCGTACGGTACGGCTGAGACCGGTACGCGCGCCGAGGGTCGTGTGATCAGCCACGGTGATATGTCCGACAATGCCAGACTGTCCTCCGATGACGCAGTTGTCACCGACTATAGCCGAACCAGCGATACCGCTGAGTGCAGCCATTGCAGTATTCTTTCCTACCACTACATTATGAGCAATCTGGCAGAGATTGTCGATACGCGCTCCTGCCTTGATGATAGTAGACTCCATCGGAGCCTTGTCCACAGTAGTATTGGAGCCTATCTCCACATCATTTTCAATGATGACATTGCCGAGATGCTCTATCTTTTTCCAAGTGCCGTCAGGCTGGGGTGCATTGCCGAATCCGTCATCACCAATGACACAGCCGGCATGAAGAATGACCCTGTCGCCTATGATGGTATTGTCAAAGATATGCACTCCGGGATATATGATACATTTCTCTCCTATGACGACATTCTCCCCAATAGTTACATTGTTGCAAATCTTTGTATATGAGCCAATACTGGACTTTGTACCGACTGTAACGAAGTCCCCTATCCATACCTTAGCCCCTATCTTCACCTTTCTGGCAATACGGCACCTGCCGCGATGTCTACGGTAGGATTTGCGCTGATTCGCAAAATAGTCCAGAAGCTGAGCAAGCGCGCTGTACGCGTCATCCACTCTCACGAGAGTGGGTTCCACCGGCGCAGTGGGGACAAAATCCTTGTTTACGAGTAGAATGGAAGCCTTGCTCGTATAGACATAATGCTCATACTGAGGGTTGGCGTAAAAACATAGCTGCCCGCTCTTGCCGTGCTCTATCTTGGCGAATGTAGTAACCTCTGCTTCAGGGTTTCCCTCTACCGTCCCGCCCAAGATTTCTGCGAGCTGGCGTGCTGTAACTTTCATCATAGAAATAAGAAAAACTGGACCTCTCGTCCAATAAACATTTTAGAACCTCCACCCGAGAGTGGCAACTGCGTTGATAAGATAACGATGTATCTCTATCTCAGGAGCATGTACATCGGCATAATCCGCATAAGGACGATAGACCATAACCGGATAGCGAGTCCCCCTCACGGCGAAATCCGCAAAGAAAGAACCGGCAGGATTGTATCCGAATCCAAATGAGAGATTGCAACAAATGTCGTCCCAATCGGTATAGTGGTGTGGAGTATAATCATCAAGATCCTTACGACCGAGATAATAATCGTCATTGAAGTCGGAAGCGTAAATCGGGTCCAAGCCTCCGCCATTAGGCAGATAATAAAGTTCCGGAGAAATCAGCAGACCGGCACCTGCCCTGACTGCGAAATCCGCGTTGAGATTAAGCTCCGCACCAAGACGGAAATTGTGCGAACCGGCACTGAAGACCTTGATGACCGCATTGGTATAGTCATAAGAAGCCAGACCTCCGTCCGTATCGGCAAATTTCATCCCGCCATAAGAAGTCAACTCGTAGTCGAAACTCAACATCGCCCTGCGCCCGAAAGTCCAGGCCACGCCTGCATCGAGAATGGAAGGAGAATAGAGAGTATAAGCATAAGCGCCCGCCTCACCGCTTCCGCTATAGGAAGATCCATCGGCATAATTCACCTGTCCGCTATGCTGCCAAGTCTCCGATATGTCATAGTAGGTACGAGTCTGATACGCAAGGCCGAGCCTCAAACTTCTATTGGGAGTCCAAATAAAGCCGGTCTTGAAATAAAATCCGGCAGCGGATGCATCATAATTGTACTGGTATGCCGCATTGTCAAAATAAGTATCCTGGACCTTGCCGTTTTCGTAAGTGATATGCACAGGGAATTTCTCAGGGACCATGGACAATTCCTGCCAGTTTTCTACTCTGGTATACT
>CAZNDD010000003.1:0-64402 GCA_964571735.1 uncultured Muribaculaceae bacterium
GTGTAGGTAGGGGAGCATCCGCCCTGTACCAAATGAGAGAGGTATTCCGCTCTTTCCCATTTTTAGTATTTGTGTCGTTCTGGGGTGTGTCGTTTCGGGGCGACCTTTCTGTTTGCGTGTTATTGTGCCACGGTGTGGCGTTTGCGGATTGGTATAAAAGCCGCTATCGCACTTGAGCGATGTGCGTGCGCTCGAAGATGCGTTGGAGATTGCAGGCAGGAAACTCCTTATGCGTGAGGAGGATGTTGACGACCTTCTCCCTGAAGACGACCCCGATGAAATACGCACTATGGAGAATGTCGCCGCCATACTTGTCGGCTGGAACTTTTATGGCGAAGAATCCCGTCTCGTGGGCGAGATAGAGAACTTCGAACCCATTCCCCCACATCTGCCTATATGTAAGAAAATCCTCGGGAGAGCAGATTATACTGCCGCTCCACGAGGACTTTATCGTCAATATTGATGCGGAGACCCGTTCCGTGACTCTCTGCCTGCCTGAGGTCTATAGTCCCGTCGGGTAGATCTTCTTGTGCGTCAGTGTCTTATTTTGTGTAAATCAGATACTGATATGCTCCGAGCTCGATGCTGGATGAGAGCGTCTTCTTCTTGCCAGTTATCATGTCAATGCAAGTGGCTCCGGCGATGTCCATAGGGACTTTCACGGTCTGCTTCTCGGCGGAGGTGTTGCACATGACGAGCAGTTTGTGCTCCTGAGTGGAGTAGTAGACTGTGCCTACTTTTCCGTTCTCTATGAGCTGGGGAGCTGACCCGCGGTATTTCTCCGTAGCGATGTAGGCTTCCATAATCTTCTTGTATGCCTCGGTGCAAGCCTTGTTGCTTGACCAAGACAAGACATCGTAATTGAAGAAATTGATGGCCTTGGGGTGTCCGATTTCCTGTGAGCTGTAGATCATAGGAACGCCCTGCATGAATGCCGTCAGTGTAAATGCGCTCAACACTCCCTCCTGTGAACCATACATGTCGAGAGGCGACGTGCCGGAGATGGTGTCGTGATTGATGACATAGCGCATGCGGTTCTGCTCTTTGGTAAGACCTGACATGTCGCCTTTGACAGTCTCATAGAGTGCGGAAACACTCTTTGCGCCTTTGTAAACGGATACTGCATCTTCAGCATAAGTCCATGCATATACAAGGTCAAAGCCGCAGTTGTAGAGGTATGCCTTGCTGCCTTCCGCGAGCATCAGAAGGTCGCTTCTGATGGCTCTCAGGTCCTTGATGGTCTCGGTCCAGAAGTCTGCAGGGACACCTTCTGCATAGTCGCAGCGGAATCCGTCCACCCCAGCTTCAGTTACCCACCATCCCATGGCTTCTTTCATAGCCTGGCGCAGTTCTTTGGAACTGTAATTGAGGTCTGCCACATCCTTCCATGCGAAATCGCTCGTTTCGGGATATGCGATCTCACCATTTGCGTTTTTGGTGTACCAGTCGGGGTGCTCGCTTACCCATGCATTGTCCCATGCGGTGTGGTTTGCCACCCAGTCGAGTATGACCTTCATGCCCTTGCTGTGAGCTGCGCTAACGAGGGATTTTACATCTTCCAGTGTGCCATATTCGGGATTTACCGCCTTGTAGTCCTTGACGCAATAAGGCGAATTTACGCTATTTACCTGACCTATGGGATAGATAGGCATGAGCCAAAGCACATTTACCTTCAAGTCTCCTGATATGCGGTCGAGATTCTTCTCGATTTCCTTGATTGATGCCGTCTTTGAGAAGACTTTGGGATTGGCCTCGTAGATGACCGTCGTGTTGCCGGACGGCAGGGCTTCCATGCCACTGTCGTCGGGATTTGTAATGTTTTGATTTCCCGAGCATGAGCCAAGCATAAGCAAAGCCGCTGCCGAGAATACTGTTGAGAATTTCATATTGGAGTTAAGATAAAAGAAACCCCGTCCCAGCTTTAGGAACGGGGTCTCCAAATAATGTTATTTCTTGCTTACGCCTTCTGTCGTAGCTACATAGAAGCAGTCGTTGCCGACCACTACTACATCGGGAATATCGAACTGGCCGCCCTCTCCATTATTGACGATAGGATGGATAGAGAGCCCGTTGTATTCGGACGGGATGCTGAAGTACTTGTACTCCACTCCGTCGATTGTCTCGGTGCCTTCTGCCTTGATGCCGGGCCATCCGCCCCAGACTTCAGCGTCACCCCATGCGTAGCAGTAGAGTTCGCCCCAACCGGTCTTGTCTTCCACATACAAGCGGCTGTTGCCGGGGTTGTCTATTGCGACGGCATTTTCGGGAGTTACAGAGAAGAACAAGCCTTCAGACAGTGTAACCACGTCTGCGACGTCAATCTGTGTGCCGTTGTTATTGTTGTTGAAGATGAAGTGCTCGACAAGTCCGAGATATTCGTCTGAGAAGTGGAATTTCTTGTACTCCACACCTCTGAATGTCGCAGTACCGACTGACTTTGCACCGGGCCAACCGCCGAATACTTCGGCGTCGCCCCATGCGTAGACAGCGATATCGTCCCATCCGGACTCATCCTTAACATAGAAGTCGACCCATGTGATGTCTCTCGGGTTGAAGTCAAGTGTGCTTACGCCCTCAGCTGTGACATTTAGGAAGTTCTCCTTTTCAAGGGTGATATTGAAGTCAGCGAGCTGTGTGCCGCCTCCGTTGTTGTTGAAGATGAGATTGACATTCTTGCCGACATTGCTGTCACCGAATTTGAATGCTGTGAAGGTGAATCCGTTCACATCCACTGTGCCTTCGGGTTTTGCACCGGGCCAACCGCCGAACAACTCAACATCTCCCCATGCGTAGGCGGCGATGTCGTCCCAACCTGTATTGTTGTAGATGTAGATATAGGCGGGAAGTTCAGCTTTTTCGCTGAGAGTTGCCTCATCTTTGGTAATCCTGATGAAGAGTTCGTCCTCAAGATTTATGTTAAGGTCTGCGAGCTGAGTTCCGTTGCCATTGTTGAAAATCAGGTTTTCATTCAGTCCTGCAGATGTGCTGAGGAACTCGAACTTCTTGTAGGTCACTCCGTTCCATGACATGACTGCCGCAGGCTTTGCACCGGGCCATCCACCGAATACTTCGGCGTCACCCCATGCGTAGAGGTTAAGCTCGTCCCAACCTGTCTCGTCGATTACATAGATGCCCATCACGTATGGCTTCTCGTCCTCGATTGTGGCATAGCTGCTGCCGCTGAGGGCGATTTTCATGTCTGCAGCGAGATTGAGACCGGGGCCTCCGGCGCTCTTGAGGGTGTTCTCCTCGGTGGAGCCTCCGTTGTTGAAGATGAGGTTGGCGAAATGACCGACATACTGCTCTTCGAATTCGAAACGCAGATATTCTGTGTCACCCATTTTGGTGGTATCGGCGGGCGTAACGCCGGGCCATGCACCGAATGCCTCTTCTGCGGGAATCTCGTCGTTATTGACTGCGTATGCGTATACGGCTTCCCACTCAGTGAAGTTCTGCACATAGATGCTGACTACAGGAGTCGAAGGAACGAAGAGAGTAAGACCGGGATTCTCGATATCTTCCACCTCGTAGCAGATAAAATTGCCGTCTGCATCGGATGTGATAGCGAAGAAATAGTCTGCCTTGTCTCCAAATGTAATGACAGGCTCGACTTCACCGGGAATCTGGACTTTACCGCCATTGCCATTGAAGATGAGGTGCTCTTCCTTGCCCTGTGCTTCTGACTTGGGTACGTCGATGTATGCCCAGAGGTTCTCCCCAAGGGTGTATGTGCCTCCGGTTTCGATGCCGGGCCATCCGGCACCAAGGTCGTTGACATCACCATACATGTAGACATTCACCTGATCCCATGGATTGTCGTTGATGTACCAGAGTCGATAGCTGTCGGGGTGCGAAGGGATAGGAAGGGCGGGGGCATCGTAGTAAGACTCCCACCTGTCTACATAGAGAGTATATCTCTCACCTGCCTTGCCGGCAATCTTGTGTATTGCCTCTTCCCCTTTCATCGTAACCTCTCTGCGGTCACGCTTTGAGTAGAACCAGAACCCGTCTTCGAGTGAGGTTTCGGGGACGTATTGGGCAGGATCAAGGTAAAGAGCCCATTTGCCGTTTACGAGTTCGGACTTTTCGAGTTTGTAATCGACACTTCCGATTGCCTCTTCGCCTCCGTTGAATGCACCGCAGATGTATATTTCATCATCTGCAGCTGTGCTCTTAGGCATAATCGCCTCGATGAGCACCAGCCCGTCACGGGTGTCGAAGGCGGGCTTTTCGTGATCGAAAACAATTTCCTCCTGAGTGCAGGCAAGCGTGGCAAGTGCACCAAGGGAAATCATTGCATATCTAAATAACTTTTTCATATCAAGACAATATTACTCTGCGGTTGTAGTTACGTAAGCCGGGTTCTGAATGAGTCCGGGGTTGACGGAAATCGCAGACTGAGGGAGTGGATACCACTCATATTTGCGGTCGCGCTTTGCGGGGAGGTTGTAGCCATCCTCGGTTGCACGTCCGAAGAACCACCACTGGCCCTGGGTGAACTTGTCGAAGCGGCGCAGATCGGTACGGCGGCGACGGCCTTCTCCAAGGTATTCCTGTCCCCACTGGTTGAGCATCCAGTCGAGGTTGAATTCACTGAATCCACGTCCGGGGTCGTTTTGTGCAGTGCTCCAGTCTGCAGCTGAGAAGTAACGGTAACGGACATCGTCCACGATTGCTTTACCACCTTCGAGATCGCCCAAGCGCATCTTGCATTCTGCGAGCATGTAGTAAGCCTCGGTGAAACGGATTTCCACCTCGTCTATGTCTTCCCACTTGAGCCCTGTTGATTCAGGCGCCATAGGGTAGCGCATGAGACGGTAACCGCTGTTTGTCTCGCCCCAACGGGGAGACATGACGGTCTCGAGGTTCTTGCCGAGGTTCTGGAATGTACCGACTTGGTCTACATACACGAGGTCCTGACCATCGCGATCGGCATCTGCCTTGACAGCCTTGCCGGTAGTGAGGTTCTTCATGGCTCCTGCGAGGAAGATTCCGCTGTAGTTGTCACCTTCCCATTTGTAATTTGCCTTTCTGATGTCGCGGTTGTCGAATCTCTCATACACTGCACCGAGCTGGTCGTTGTATGGAGCATCGAGGAAGCATGTCGCTCCTGTACTTCCGCCCAAAGTCTGGACTTCACCAGAGTTGTCGTACGAAGGAGCAAGGCAGATACAGTTCCAAGCGGACATCACGGTAGTATAGCCGAGATATTCGTTGTAATTATAAGGGAGGAAAGGCATCGTTCTGATGTTCAGGCAGTTTGCAGCGTAGTGGCTGGACTCCTGAGCGAAAGCGAATACGACTTCGGGGCAGGTGGCATTGTTGTACCCGTAGATGTCCCTATAGTCTTTGACAATGCTATAGTTGCCAAACTCGCCGTTGATGATCTGCTGGCAGAGTTCTGCGCATTCCTGGAAATGCTCTTCGCCGATGAAAATCTCAGCATTGAGAAGCAGACGGGCTTTCAGAATGCGGTTCGCGGCCTGGTTCATGGAGTTTACAGCATTCTTCTTGAGAGCATTCACTGACTCGTCGAGGTCCTTCATGATGAACTCATATACCTTCTTGCAACCTGTAGCGAAATCAGTGTCGGCAGAGCCGGGAACCTCTGTAGTTCCTTCCTCACAGATAGGGAGTGTGCCACCCCAAAGTTCGAAGATGTTGTAGTATTGCCATGCGCGGAGAGAGCGTACTTCAGCGACATAGCTGTCGTAGGTCTCTTCTGAGATGCCGAGGTCGGACGCAGTTACATTCTTAAGGTCAGACAAGAGATTGTTGCAAAGACCTATGGTCTCCCATGAAGACTCCCATGCCTGACGCACGATTTTCACTTCAGGAGTCCAAGAATGAGCTGAGAGGACGAATTTCTCTGCTTCGTCCCAGCCCCATGCGCCACCATTCCATGTGCGCCATGCGATCTGGTCTGCGGAGAATTCCTGAAGGTAAAAGCCGTATTCCATAAAGCGGTTTGCGGCCGAGTAGTAGATGGCGCTTACTGCGCCCTGAATGCTGCTTTCATCCTTGTAGTATTCGTTTACGCCGATGCGGTCGAATGTCTCTTCGTCAAGATTGAAGCAGGACACTGCACCGAAAGCGACACAGATGAACGCAAACAGATTTGTTATATGCTTTTTCATTTCCTTCGACTGTTTAGAATGACAGGGTTACACCAAGAGTTACGGCAGTGGCAACGGGGTATGCGCTGTTGGAGTCAACACCCGGGGTGATGCCGGTAACGCTGACGATAGAAGGATCACTTCCCGAATACTTGGTCAGGGTGAAGAGATTCTTGGCTGAAATGTAGGCTCTCAAGTTGCTGATTGCAGAGTTCTTGGGAGTGAAGTTATAGCCGAGAGTTGCGTTCTGAAGCTTGAAGTAGTCACCGTCCTCAAGGAAGAATGAAGATATGACACCGCCTCCTGTAGTTATATATGCATCGTCAGTGTATGCCGTGCGGAATACATTGTCGGTGCCGCAGCTCTGCAGACCCATTCCGTACTTGCGCATATTGAAAATCTGGAATCCGAATGCACCGCTGAACTGCAGTGAGAGGTCCCAATTCTTGTAGACGAAGGTGTTGTTCCAGTTGACGAATGCTTCAGGAGTTCCGTTGCCGATGTATTTCTTCCAAGAAATGTCTGCGGCTGCGGCGTTCACCTTGTTGCCCTCATTGTCGTAGATGAGCATATTCTTGTTCTCGTCTACGCCTGCATATTCATATCCGTAGAACTGACCGATCTTGCTGCCTTCAGCTACGCGGAAGAAGTACTCGCTGGTACCAACGCCGGGTTTCTGATAGAGCTCAAGATAGTCTGCCTTGTAGATGTCGTTGGAGAGTTTGGTGAGATAAGTGCTTCCAAACGAAGCGTTTACACCTGTTGTCCAGCTGAAGTCTTTACCTGCGACTACATCATAGTCGAGAGTAAATTCCACACCCTTGTTGGAAGTCGTACCGACATTGACGAGGATGGTGGGGTATACGAAAGGAGGCTGAGGTGCGGTGTAGGTGTAGAGGAGGTCGCGGCTCTGACGGTCGAAGAGATCAACGCTACCGCGCAGGCGGTTCCAGAGGACGAAGTCGACACCGACGTTGATAGCGACGAGTTTCTCCCATCTGAGGTCGGGGTTGGCATTGACCGAAGGGGCGTATGCTGTCACCCACTTGCCGTCCTGGATATAGCTTCCTGTGGAAGAATATGTGGAAAGCGAGAGGTATGAGTCGAAGTCGGAACGTCCTGTTACACCATAGGATACACGGGGCTTGAGGCTCTGTACGACATCGTTGCCGTCAAACAGACCGGTATTGGCGAGGTCGGCTGCGATGGATACGGCAGGGAAATAACCCCATTTGTTGTTTGCGCCGAACTTGGTGGAACCTTCGTAACGCAGGGAAGCTGAAGCGAAGATGATGTCCTTCCAGTTGTAGTTCACTCGTCCGAATACGCCGATGAGCTTCGAACGGCTCTTTCCTGAATTGATATTGGCTTTACCTTCACCGAGGTATCTGCCGCTGCCTATCGAGTTATATCCGGAGATGTCGTTGGCGAAGTCGGAGTTCTCCATGTACATGGATTCCCAGTTGTTGTCTTCGTATGCGTAACCGGCTACAGCTGAGAGCGTATGGTCACCCTTGGTGAACATGTAATTGACGAGCCATTCGACCTCGTTGCTGTACCATTTCTGATACTGGAGGCTTGCGCGTCCTGCAAATCCGCCCCAGAATGACTCCGAAGAAGTCGAAGGAGTGTAGTAGTTGCTCTTGAGGTCGTTGTAGTTGTAGGAATATGTCAGCGAAGTGCTGAGAGAGTGGTTCTCATTGGAGAGGATATTCCACTTGACGGAAGTTGTACCGAGCAGGTAGAGTCTCTGACCGTTGCTGATATCATCCACGAGTCTCGAAACTGGGTTCTTGATGCCGGTGGATGTGGTGGGCTGATACCATGAACCGTCCTCGTTGCGTACAGGCATTGTGGGGTTCAGGCTGAGGGCGGTGTCGAACATTCCGTCGTCTCCCCAAGTCTCGTTAACACGGCGTACATTAAGTGCTGCGTTGAACTGGAGCTTGTTGTCAAGGGCTTTCTGTTCGATGGCAGCGCGTCCGCCGAATTCTTCACGTCCGGAGGTGATGTCGATACCGTTGGCTCTCTTGTAGTTGATGGAGGCGTTGTATGAGCCGTTCTCCATTGTACCGTCGGCTGAGACATACTGGTTGAGGTCGTATGCGTAGTCGCGTGTGATCTCGTCATACCAGTCCGTTGTGTAGCCGTAATCGTTGCCTCTGCGGCTGCGACGGAATTCGTCTGCGCTCAAGGTTGCGATAGGGGCCTTGGGGATGTTTACGCCCACCCAGCTGTCGTAGGTGATGTGAGACTTTCCGATACCTGCATCGCTGCCCTTCTTGGTGGTGATGAGGATGACACCGTTTGCACCGCGTGTGCCATAGATTGCCGCTGATGCAGCATCTTTGAGCACTGTCATGCTTTCGATATCCTGGGCGGAAAGGTTGCGGATGTCACCGCCGGGCACGCCGTCAATAACCACGAGAGGACCGTTGCCCGCCGTGATGGAAGTCGCGCCGCGAATCTGCAACGATGAACTGGAGTTAGGGTTTGCCGCGGCTGTAGTATTGACATTGAGACCTGCCACCTTACCGGACATCATCTCCATGACATTGTTCATGCTACCACGGGCGAAGTCGTCCTTGTCCACCTGTACGATGGAACTGGACAGCTCCTTCTTGCTCAAAGTACCATAACCGATGACGACGACTTCTTCGAGGAAAGTTGTGTCATCTGAAAGTGTCAGTGTCGAAGGGACCGCGGAAGCTTTGAATGAAGCCGTCGCGTAGCCGATGCAACTGATTTCCACGATTGCATCCGCTGAAGACACCTTGAGAGTGTATGTGCCATCGAGGTCGGTTGAGGTTCCGTTTAGAGTGCCCTTTTCTATAATGGAGGCACCCATCACAGGTCCAATCTCGTCGATGACAACACCCTTTACCTCATATCCGCCCTGGGCGAATATATTTGTGGACATCAAAGCCGATGCGATGATGCCGCTGAGGAGAATAAGGATTCTTTTCATTGAACGAACAGTTAATTTGTTTGGTTGTAAATATTCGTGATTATAAATTATTTTGCTTCAGGCGCTGGGATACGACAAAGCCCGCCTCCGTAAGGACGGAAGCAGGCTTGTATGTATTCATTAACTTCAGGAAACGATGTTCTACCCCCCATCAGATAGGGAAGGATTTCGAAAACTTGTCCTGACATAAGGTTAAAAAGTGGTTGCGCGGGACAGATCAAGGTGTGGTTATGAACTTGAACCATAAGCGCACGCAATTTACTACTTTTTCGTAAAAAAGTGAGAAAAATTCCGAAAAATTGTCTTAAAAAATGAAGTGGTTTTAGGCTTCTTTATGCCACAAAAGCCTAAAAATACTTCCTTTCCTGCCTGATGAGCGCGAGGAAAATGAATATCATCACCGAGAATGACAACATCGACGAGCCACCGTAACTGATAAGCGGCAGGGGAATGCCTACCACCGGCATCAGGCCAATGGTCATGCCTACATTTATCAGTAGATGCATAAATATGCAACCGGCAAGACAGTAGCCGTAAACTCTGGTAAAAGGTTCCCGAACCTCCTCTGCATCTTTGAGGATACGTGCAATCATATACACGAAGAGCAGGATTACTATGGTGCATCCCACAAACCCGAACTCCTCGCCTATGGTGCAGAAAATGAAGTCGGTACTCTGCTCCGGCACAAAGCCGTAAGCCGTTTGCGTTCCCTGTAGGAAGCCTTTGCCCGTCAGTCCTCCCGAGCCTATGGCTATCATCGACTGATTGACATTGTAGCCTGCGCCCATCGGGTCCTCTTTCATGCGTAGAAGCACTTCTATGCGTGTCTGCTGATGCGGTTTCAGTACATGGTTGAAGACTACATTTGTGGACATGATAAGTGCTGAACCAGCAGCAAGACACAAGATTGTAGTCCTCAGCAGGCTTCTTCTTGCCGCCGCCCGTCTCAAAGTCCGGCGTGTCGCAAGGTAGCAAAGCAGGGTCACTATGCCAAGCACAGAGAATGCCACCCACAGCGGGAACTTGATGCTCATGATGAAGAGCACCACGGCGGCAATCATGAACACCAGCCACCATCCCGAGAGCCCTTCCCTGTACAGCATAAACACATAGCCTACATACACCAGTAGAGTGCCGGTCTCACCTTCGGCGAGAATAATCAGCGCAGGGATACCTATAATGGTGATTATCAATGCTGCATCTCTCAGATTGGAGAAGCGGAAATTGGAATATCTCAGGAAGTGGGCAAGCACGAGCGAAGTCGTGATTTTGGACAGTTCGCAAGGCTGGAAACTGACAGGCCCGAGTATGAACCAAGATTTGGAGCCATTGATTTCCTTGCCGAAAAACAGCACGAAGCCCAGCAATACGACTACCATCAGATACGCCGGAATCGAAAGGTCCTCCCATAAGGTGGGTTTGATTCCGAACAATATGACCGTGCCCATAGCTATCGAAATCATTATCCAGAGAAACTGCTTGCCGCATCGGGAACTCAAGTCGAACATAGAAGACGGCTCCGTCGAATGGACAGACGCATAAATACTTGCCCAGCCTACGAGAAGCAGGGCGACATAGCATGCAATGAGCTTCCAGTCAATGGTACGGGCTATACTTCTGTCAATTCTTCCGTTCATCTTGAGTGAATCGTTTTTCGAGCCATTGGCGGGATTCTCCAATCTCACCGTTTAGATATCTCTCTACGAGCAATGATGCTATGGGAGCTGCAGTCGAACCGCCCCATCCACCTTTTTCTATATATGCTGCTACGGCTATCTTGGGATTCTCCCTTGGGGCGAAACAGATAAATACCGAGTGGTCATCTCCGTGAGGGTTCTGAGCCGTGCCGGTCTTGCCGCAGATGTCAAGTCCGTCCACTCGGGCAAGAGAGGCGGTCGCTCCGTCTTTCGTCCCCATATTTACAGCCTCGTACATTCCCTGTACAGCGTATTCAAAGTATTTGCTGTCTATCTCGGTGTCATGCTTTTCGCTGAACTTCTCGGGCACAGGAGAATCCCTGACTATGTGTGGTGTTATGAACCAGCCCCTGTTGGCCATAATAGCTGCGAGGTTGGCGATTTGCAGGGGAGTGGTGCCCGTCTCGCCTTGCCCTATAGATAGTGAAATCACAGAAGATGCCCTCCAGTGCCCCTTTCCGTAAATCTTGTCATAGTAGGAACTGCTCGGGATGTTTCCGCCGAGTTCTCCCGGGTAATCAGTCCCGAGAGGACTTCCAAAGCCGAATTTGCGCACTGCTTCTGTCCATGCGTCGAAGGCTTCGGCGGTAGAACCGAAATCGGGATTCTCCATGACATCCTTGAACACCTCGCAGAAATATGCATTACATGACATTCTGACCGCTTCATAGAAATTGATGGGCGTGCGGTGCGTATGACAGCCGAGTTTCCGCTTTGACGTGTACCAATACCCTCTGTCGCATGAATGTCTTGTATTTGGAGTCAGAACTCCTTCCTGTAGTCCTACGAGTCCGTTTACGAGCTTGAATATCGAACCGGGCGGATAGGATGCCTGTACTGTACGGTTGAAAAGAGGCTTGCCGGGGTCGCGGCTGAGCGAATCATAATGGGACCCCATGTTGGACAGTACGCTGACATCGATGCCTGGGCTTGATACCAGTGCGAGAATCTCTCCTGTCTCCGGCTCTATGGCTATAAGCGAACCTGTCCTTCCGCTCATGAGCTTCTGCCCGTACTGTTGCAGGTGGGCGTCGATAGTCGTCACAACATCCTTTCCCGGCTCTGCGAGCAAATCGTCTTCACCTCCATTGTAGCGCGTTAGTACCCTGTTTCGTGAATCCCTCAAGAAAATATGATATCCTTTCTTGCCTCGAAGCTCCGACTCCTTTGCCGCCTCCAGCCCGGTCTTGCCTACATTGTCTCCTGCTTTGTAATCCGAGTGCTTGCGTATGTAGTCGGCGTCCACTTCCGAGACATAGCCCAGTAGGTTGCCGCCGGCATTGAAGGGATAGTCCCTTTCCGTGCGTATCTGTCCTTGGAATCCGGGAAATCTGAACTCTACCTCGCTGAAACGCATGAATGCACGCTCGTCTATATGCTTGATAAAGGTCAGGGTCTTGAATCCGATTCTGGTTCTGTAATTGCGGTAGTACTCCAGCTTCTCCCGTATGTAGTCCGGCTCGATGCCCAGCACCTCCGCCAGAGCGAGCGTATCGAGGTTTCTGATTTCGCGAGGGGTGACCATAATGTCGTAAGTGGCTTTGTTACCGACGAGTATGGAAGAATCCCTGTCGTATATGATGCCTCTCGGCGGATAAATGGTCTCGTAGACGATGGAGTTGTTGAGGGCATCCCTCTTGTACCTGCTGTCTATGATCTGTATATAGAACAAGCGCCCTACGAGAACGAGGGCGGTGATTGCGAGTCCTATGCGTATGACGTTGTATTTGCGGTGATCTTCCATTTGAGAATCATTCAGTCAACCGCTTGTCTGCGCGAGAAATAGAAACTTAATAGGAAGCCCAGCAGCGAGCTTACTATGCAGGATATCAGGAAACGCAGTGCGTCAAACCAAAAAGGCCGCGTCCCGGCGCTCTCCACCGGAATAAATACTGCGAAATATATGATATTGGCGAAAATGCAGCAGAGTATGGTCTCTGAAGTGCTCTGGTGTGCTGCCGGAGAGTCGTTGCTGTAGAAGACATAATCGTCTTCCGATATGAGTCTGAGTATAGGCATGCGCATGAGGGCTACCGGCATAAGTGCCATGCTTGTAAGTCCGAGTGTGCCAGTCCCTATGAAGTCTACCAATGCACCTGTCAGGAACGCCACGATGATGGCAAACGGGGTGCCGTGTTTCGGCGGTAGGCTCATTATGAGGGCCGGTAGAATGCTCAGCACCACATATTGCGGGAAAAGGAAGAAATTGTCGAACAAAGCCTGCACGATGCAGAACAGGAGGTAGACAATGAAATAATTTGACCGTCTCATCTTCTTCCCTCCTTTTCGGCCTCAATGTCTTCAAGTCTCTCTATTCTCTTGAGTTTGCGGTTGCGTACAACTGTCACATATTCAAGCGAGTTAAAGTCCTGAAGCAGTTTGACGCTTATGTCCTGTGAGGCTCCGCTCTTAGTGGACCTTCCTGCGATTATGCCCACCGGGATGTCGGGCGGGAAAATGGCGGAATATCCGCTTGTCCAGACCGTATCTCCGGGCTCTGCCGCATATCCGAGTGGTATGCCTTCCATGACTGCGTCCCGTCTGTCGATGCCTGACCACGAAAGCGGACCTGTCAGCCCAGTGTGGCCTATGCGTACGCTTACGCTCATGTTGGGGTTCATCAATGTGCGTCCGTATGCGAGGTCGTAATCCACCGCGTCGACCACTCCTACCACGCCTTCTGCTGTCACAATGCCGCAATCCACGTCTATTCCGTCCCTGATTCCCTTATCTATGACTATGTAGTTGCGTTGTGATCCGGTGTTCATCTTGACTATGCGTGCAAGTGTATAGTCGAAGCCGTCGTCGTAGTCCTGCAATGATTGCAGGTATCTCTCGCTCTTCTCAATCGAGCGGTATTTGCGGAGCTCTTCGGAGAGTGCGGCATTCTCCTCCTCAAGCATCTTGTTTCGCGATGATAGATTGAAATAGCTGCCGATTCTGGTGCTTACACCCCATAAATACGCCGATACGCGGTGAGACGCCCGGTTAATCCATATGTTCTGCAGGGTAGACGAAGAATGCAGCATCATCACTGATGCTGCCTCCAACGCAATGAATACCACTGCAGATATGAGGATTGAAGCACCCTGCTTGCGTGGCATCTTATCTCATCAAGAATTTGTAGCGGTCAGTATTCTTGATGGCCTTGTTGGTGCCACGAGCCACGGCGTGAAGCGGGTCTTCGGCTACTATGAACTTGATGTTCACCTTGTCGGTGAGGCGTTTGTCAAGTCCGCGCAGCAATGCTCCGCCACCTGAAAGGTATATGCCGTTCTCCACGATGTCCGAGTACAACTCCGGAGGAGTCATCTCAAGGACATGCAGGATGGAAGTCTCGATTTTTGCGATTGACTTGTCTAGGCAATGGGCTATCTCCTGATAGGTGATGGTCGCCTCTACGGGGTGTGCGGTCATAAGGTTGGGACCCTTGATCACTATAGGAGCGGGCTCGTCCTCAAGCTCCGTTACTACTGCTCCGACAGCAACCTTTATCTGCTCTGCCGTCACCTCACCCACGCGGATGTTGTGCTGCTGGCGCAGATAGTACATAATGTCACTTGTAAATACATCTCCGGCCGTGCGTATGCTGTCCTGCTGGACAAGACCACCGAGGGAGATGACAGCAATTTCGGAAGTTCCACCGCCTATGTCCACAACCATGTGTCCTTTAGGCGCTTCCACGTCGAGACCTATGCCGAGGGCTGCTGCCATGGGCTCGAAAATCAGATGCACATCCCTGCCTCCGGCGTGCTCCGTTGAGTCGCGGACGGCCCTGATTTCGACATTGGTACTTCCGGAAGGGATACCGATGACTACTTTGAGGTTGGGTGCGAAGAGCCTGCTTCGCCTGCCACAGACTTGACGGATGAAGCCGCGAATCATCATTTCCGCAGCATTGAAGTCAGCTATGACTCCGTCTTTGAGGGGTCTGATGGTCTTGATGCCGGGATTGGTACGCTCATGCATCAATTTGGCTTGTCGGCCGATGGCAATGCATTTGCCCGACTGCACGTCCATCGCCACAATACTGGGCTCGTCAAGGACGATCTGCCCGTTCTGGTATATGATGGTATTGGCAGTTCCGAGGTCTATTGCCAGTTCTTTGTTCAGGAATGAGAATGACATTTTTCGTTTAAAAATTGCTACGCGCAAAAATAATCATTTTTAGGTGGATGTTCAATTAATAATTATTTTTGTAGAGGTATTTGTGAACGAATTCAACTTATGAGTAAAAAACTTTATACTGTTTTTCTTGCAGGTGGCAGCGGAACACGTCTCGGCTCTGAGATTCCTAAGCAGTTTCTGGACCTTTCCGGTAAGCCTGTACTTCAGCAGACTATCATCAGATTCCTATATGCCCGCCCTGATATGACATGCGTAGTGGTGTTGCCGGAAGACCATATCCCCACTTGGAAGAAGATATGCAGTGAAACTCATTTCGATCTGCCGCAGATTATCGTGGCGGGTGGATTGACCCGTTTCCATTCCGTGCGCAATGCGCTTGAGAATATACCCGATGGGGTGATGGTTATGGTGCACGACGGAGTTCGTCCCTTGCTCAGCGAGGATCTTATCTGCAGGCTTCTGGAAGCGGCGGGAGACGAAGGTTCTGCAGTGCCAGTGACGCCAGTGACGGATACGCTCAAGAGCCTTGTGCGTCATCAGGACGGCAGTTACGAGAAGGCTGATGCTCCCGCGCCCGACCGCTCCAAGGTATTTGGTGCACAGACCCCTCAACTTTTCCCTTCAGAGGTGCTTAAGAAAGCGTATTCGGCAGGTTACGACCTCTCGTTTACGGACGATGCATCAGTAGTTGAGGCTGCTCAATTTCCCATCACATACATCGATGGAGAACCGCGCAACCTCAAAATCACTACACGCGAGGATCTTGACCTCGCCCGTCTGTTGTTTGAAAATTAGAATTGTCTCTAAGCCTTCCAGGTAATTTCCGGGACTTCCTGATGGACTCCGACCTGTCTCTCGAACGGCTCGATGAGTGAAATCATCGTCTCCGTGGACTGGACGCTGTCTATCTTGTTGATTCCGTTGATGATTATTTCCATCAAGTGGTCATAGCTGGCGCAGTGTGCCTTGATGAGCATGGATGCGCGGCCTGTGATGAAGTGACACTCCACGATTTCCGGGATTCTCTTCAACTGGTCCACAACCTCTGCCAGTCTGTCTGCCTGAGAGAGGTTGAGGCTTATGAATGCGCATACCGGCAGCCCTATGGCTGAAGGCTTGACGTGGGCGGAAAATCCGCTGATAATTCCGCTGTCTTCCAGTCTTTTAACCCTCTGATGGATGGCAGCTCCGGATACTCCGCATGCACGTGCGATTTCGAGAAATGGCTTGCGTGCGTCGTTTACGAGGAAAGACAGTATCTTTCTGTCCAATTCGTCAATTTTGTATTCGCTCATGTGTCAGAAACTATTTGGAAGTGCGTCGGAATTTCTTGGCTCTGGACGTGGGCTCGGAGGAGGAAACTATCTTGGCTGCATCTTCTTCTGTAAGTGAGTCCGCGTCACTTCCTTTCGGAATGCGATAGTTCTTTCCTTCGCATTTGATATACGGTCCGTAGCGACCACTTATAAGCTGTATGCGTCCTCCGTCAAACTCTTTGAGAACCTGCTGTCCCCTTCCGTCCGTGGCGGCGTTGATTAGTTCGATGCAGGCCTCAAGGCTTACATTAAGCGGGTCGGTTCCTCTCGGAAGTTTGTAGTTTTTGCCTGCGTATTTGAAATACGGACCGAAACGTCCCGTGGTAGCTATCACCTCTGCACCTTCGTGTGTGCCTACTATTCTCGGCAGGGCGAAGAGTTTGAGGGCTTCTTCGAGTGTGATACTCTCTATGAGCTGTCCGTTCTGGAGCCTTGCTATGCTGCGGTTCTCGCCTTCACCTTTCTGTATATAAGCCCCGTATGGGCCAAACTTGGCGACTATGGGAAGTCCGTCCGTAGGGTCTATGCCGAGTTCCCGCTCCACTTTCTTGTAGTTGCGGTCGCTTATGGCCTGCTCGACTTCCTTGTGGAATGGACCGTAGAAGTCGGAAATGCATTTCTGCCAGTCTTCCTCTCCTTCAGCAATCTTGTCGAATGAATTTTCTACCGAAGCGGTGAATCCGTAGTCGAGAATGTCAGCGAAGTTCTCCACCAGATAATCGGTGACAATCATGCCTATTTCTGTGGGCAGCAGCTTCCCGCTCTCTGCACCTATGGTCTCGTCTTTTGTGACCTCGCTTATATGCGCTCCTTTTAGGGTGAAATTATTGACCTTTCTCTTCTCTCCGCTCTTGCCGCCTTTGATGAGGTAGCCCCTCTCTGTGGTGAGCGTAGTAATGGTAGGTGCATATGTGGACGGGCGTCCTATTCCCAGTTCTTCGAGCTTTTTTACGAGTGTAGGCTCGGAATAGCGAGGCGGTGCCTGCGTGAAGCGGCAAGTGGCGTCCACTTTGGAGATATTGAGGGCTTGCCCGACGCTGAGTGCCGGTATGGTGGCGGGTGCGTCGTCATCTGTAGGCTCATCGTCCTTGCCTTCGGAGTAGAGTTTCAGGAATCCGTCGAAAACTATTTCGGCAGCCTGAAGTGAATATTTCTCGCTTCTGCGGTCTATGGAGATGCTTACATTCGTATTCATCAATTTAGCCTGCGCCATTTGAGAGGCGACTGTGCGCTTCCATATGAGAGAATAGAGTTTCTGCTCCTGAGCTGTGCCCTGGATGGTTACATTCTCTATGTATGTGGGTCGAATGGCTTCATGAGCCTCCTGTGCGCCTTTGGACTTGGTTTGGTACTGGCGCGAGTGGGAGTACTGCTCTCCGTAATTCTCGCTTATGAATTTGCGGGCGGTGCCGAGTGCGAGTTGTGAGAGGTTGGTTGAGTCGGTACGCATGTAGGTGATGAGTCCCCTCTCGTACAGGCTCTGTGCAAGGCGCATGGTCTGGCTTACCGAAAACCTCAATTTGCGTCCTGCTTCCTGCTGGAGCGTCGAGGTAGTGAAGGGCGGCGCGGGATTGCGGCTCGCCTCTTTTCTTTCGATTTTGTCCACCGTGTAGGATGCGCCTATGCAGTCTTCAAGAAATGCGCGGGCATCTTCGGGAGAATTGAATTTGTGGTCGAGGCTGCCCTTGACCTTGGCTCCGTCCACGTCGAACAGGGCGTCTACCCTATAGAACGGCTCGGGGACGAAGGCGAGTATTTGTTTCTCTTTGTCTACTACGAGTCTGAGCGCGACCGACTGGACACGGCCTGCGGAGAGTCCCTGACGGATTTTTCTCCACAGGACAGGGGAGAGTTCATAACCCACGAGCCTGTCAAGTACACGGCGTGCCTGCTGCGCGTCCACGAGGTTCATATCCACATCGCGCGGATTCTTTACTGCCTCAAGTATTGCGTTTTTTGTGATTTCGTGAAAGGTGATGCGGCGTGTCTTGGTCTTATCCAGCTCGAGAGCTTGGGTAAGATGCCATGAGATGGCTTCTCCTTCACGGTCCTCATCGGACGCAAGCCAGATGATATCTGCCTTATCCGAGAGTTTTTTCAGTTCGCTTACTGTCTTTTTCTTGTCTGCGGGAATTACATACTCCGGTGTGAAGCTATTTTCGACGTCCACACCGAGTCCTTTTTCTTTCAAATCCCTTATATGACCTTTGGATGAGACTACCTTGTAGCCATCACCCAGAAACCTTTGAATGGTCTCCGCCTTGTGCGGGGACTCCACTATGACCAAATCCATACTGCAAAGAAAACCACAATAAAATTATTTTTCAAGAATTATTGTCTAATTTTGTGCCCGATTATGAATGCAAAGACGCGAAAAACGCTTATTCTTATATTTTGGATAGTGCTCACGGCACCTGTATTGTTGTTGGTGCTGCTTGTCGGTGGGGTATGGCTCTTCGCTGAGATACCTTCATTTGCGGAACTTGAACATCCGGACAACAATCTCGCCACGCAGGTTATTTCACAGGACGGTGTGGTGCTCAGTACTTTCCATATAGAGAATAGGACCTATGTCTCCTATGAGGAGATATCCCCTTTTGTTGTACAGGCGGCTGTCTCTACCGAGGATGTACGCTTCTATAACCACTGCGGTATAGATTTCCGTGGGCTTGCCCGTGTGGCGGTCAAGACTATCGTTGGACGGGACTCCAGCCAGGGCGGTGGCAGTACCATCACACAGCAACTTGCCAAAACACTCTATCCTCGAGAGGATATGAGCGGGAAAAGTGCCATTGCCAAGGTTGGTAGAATGGTTGTGATCAAGGTGAAAGAATGGATTACGGCATTGAAACTGGAGCGCAACTATACCAAGAATGAAATAATGGCTATGTACCTCAACTCCATATTCTTCGGAAGTGGGGCGTACGGTATCAAGGCGGCAGCGGAGACGTTCTTTGCTACCGATCCTGCCAGTCTTTCGATAGAGCAGGCTGCCATGCTCGTAGGTGCGGTCAACAAGCCTACCCGTTACAATCCCGCACTGCATCCGGAGCGGGCGATAGCCCGCCGCAATCTCGTTATTTCGAGAATGAGGAGTGCGGGGTATATCACTGAATCACAGATGCTTGAGTCGCAGGCTACGCCGATTGAACTTAAGTATCAGGTGCAGGATCACAACTCCGGTCTTGCTCCTTATTTTAGAGATATGATACGCCGTGAAATGAGCGCAGAGAAGCCTAAAAGGAGTTCATATCGTTACGAAGAAGAATATGTCGCGGATACCGTGCGCTGGGCGCATGACGGATTCTACGGCTGGCTCAACAAGAACCGCAAGCCGGACGGAAGCCGATACAATCTTGACCGTGACGGACTTAGGATATATGTGACCATCGATTCCAGAATGCAGCGCTATGCGGAAGAGGCTGTTGCACAGCAGCTTGGCGGCAATCTTCAGAAGCAGTTCGACCGCGAGATGCGTTCCCGCCGCAATCCCCCGTACCCCAACAAGATGGAGACTTCCACTTACAATACCATCATGGGACAGGCCCGCAAGTGGAGCGAGCGCTATCGTTCGCAGAAGCGCGAAGGGAAGGATGAGAAGGACATACTTGCCCAGTTTTCCGTCAAGACTCCTATGCGGCTTTTCGCATGGAATGACAAGGGATATGTGGATACTCTGATGACTCCGGATGACTCCATCAAGTACTATAAGTCCATTCTCCGAGCGGGATTTATGGCCATAGAGCCTTCTACGGGTCATGTCAAGGCTTATGTGGGAGGACCCAACTACCGCTATTTCAAGTTTGACAACGTGCGTCAGACCAAGCGTCAAGTCGGCAGTACCGTCAAGCCTTTCCTCTATACTCTGGCAATGCAGGAGGGTATGACGCCTTGCGACAGGGTGGTCAACATGCCCCAGACTTTCGTGGTCGGGGATACCACATGGACTCCCCGCAGTACGGACCGTGCGGACTGGATAGGCAAGACCGTGACCCTCAAGTGGGGACTCACGCATAGTTCCAATAATATCTCGGCCTATCTGATGAGGCAGTTCGGTCCCGCTTCCATGGCTAAAATGATGCACAAGATGGGCGTCAAAAGCCATCTTGATGAAGTGTATTCGCTTTGCGTGGGACCTGTGGATTTGTCTCTGTGTGAGATGGTTTCAGCGTTCAATACCTTCCCTTCTAAGGGCGTATATACAGAGCCTGTGTTTGTGACCCGCATTGAAGATAGCGATGGTAACCTTCTGTCTGAATTTAGCGGTCGCAGGACTGAGGCAATCAGTGAGAGGACTGCGTATCTGATGGTAAATCTCATGGAGGGCGTCATCGACCACGGTACGGGCCGAAGGCTACGTTGGGGTTACAACCTCAAGGGCCAGATTGCCGGCAAGACGGGTACTACCAATGACAACTCCGACGGATGGTTTATAGGATATACTCCCAAACTTACGGCAGGTGCCTGGGTGGGAGGTGAAGACCGCATGGTTCACTTCAAGGAACTTGCACAGGGAAGTGGCTCTGCGACGGCGTTGCCCATCTGGGGTATTTTTATGAAGAAGTGTCTTGCTGATCCCACTCTCGGTTTTAGTGAAAATGATGTTTTCGAGACACCTGCCGGTATGTATCTGGATTTGGATTGCACCGGAGGTGACATCGATACGGACGAAATCGGTACCGATGCCATACGCAAGATTGCCGAGGAGGAGGATTTCTTTGATTGATATGATTTTTGAGTACGGAGAGGTAAAGGTTTTCTATGAAGTAAAGGGTGAGGGCGCGCCTCTGCTTTTGCTTCATGGTTGGGGTTGTACGCACAGCATATTCGATGCTTTTGTCGGGGACTTTGCCAAATCGCATAGGGTCATAGCTATAGACTTCCCGGGATTCGGAGAGTCTTCCGAGCCTGGTTCCGTGTGGGGCGTGGAAGAATATGCCGCTATGCTTGAGTCTCTATGCTCCAAACTTGCTGTCACTAGGCCTTCCATAATCTGCCATTCATTCGGTGGCAGGGTGGCTATAGTTTTCGCTTCGCGCAATGCTACCGACAGGTTGCTTTTCGTGGATGTGGCGGGCATCAAGCCTCGCAGGGACTTGCTTTACTACGGCAGAGTCTATTCCTATAAAATAAGCAAGTGGTTTCTGCTCAATGTCTTGCATGATGAGAAAGCATTCACTCGCATGAGTGCTGGCAAGGGTTCTTCTGATTATGCTTCGGCATCTCCGAGGATGAAAGCCATACTCTCCAAGACTGTGAATCAGGACCTCCGTTCACTGCTTCCCGGCATCAATTCTCCCGTCATCCTGTTTTGGGGTGAGGAAGATACGGCTACGCCCATAGAGGATGCTTATAAAATGAAAAAACTGCTCCCGGATGCGGGGCTTATCACGGTCAAAGGTGGTTCGCATTTCTCTTTCCTCGATGATCCGCAGCTTTTTAGGAGCGTGGCTCTCAATTTCTTGAAGTAATCTTTCTGATTTATGCCCATCTTTTATATCATCTGTCTTGTTATTCTGCTCGCGCTCGATGTGGTTCTGTACCTCTATTGGCTCAAGATGTTTCAGCAGAATTCCTATCGCGTAGACAGGTTTTTGAGATGGTTCAAGACAAGCCCGCTGCCCCGTCTCGGGGCTAAGTCCAAGCTCCCTCTCGTGATGACTCCGAGGATGGTAAGACTCACAGTGACTGCCGGGCTTATAGTACTGACGATAAACGCGTTGTCTGTATTGTATGCCAGGGTCCTTTTCTGGCTTCCGCTGCTTTGCCTGCTCTGTCTTCCCTTTGTGATACTGCTTGCCAATGCCGTTAATTCTCCGATTGAGAAAGCCATAACCGGGCACTATATAGAGGATGCAAGGAAGATTATAGCTTCGCGTCCTGACCTTGTAATTATAGGTGTTACAGGTAGTTATGGTAAGACATCTACTAAGAATTACCTTTATCGCATACTCAGCGAGAAGTACAATGTCCTCATGACTCCCGGTAATTACAACACCACTCTCGGCGTTGTGCGCACCATAAGGGAACAGTTGCAGCCCTGGCATCAGGTATTCATCGTGGAGATGGGTGCCAAGCAGAAAGGCGACATCAAGGAGATTTGCGAACTCGTCCATCCGAGCATAGGCGTGGTCACTGCGGTAGGAGAGATGCATCTTGAGACTTTCGGCAGTATCGATGCCGTACTCAAGACCAAGTTCGAGCTTATAGACTCACTGCCTTCCGATGGGCATGGCTTCGTCAATGCGGACAGTCCTGTGGCAGGGGCGTATGTGGCTTCTGAAGAATTCCGTTGCCCCATCACTCTCTATGGTATAGACGCCCATCGGGCTGATGTCCGCGCTTCTGGGATTCGCTATTCTTCGTCGGGTATGAGTTTCTCTCTGACAGACAGGCAGAATACAGCTGTTTTTACTACTCCTTTGCAAGGTGAAGCCAATGTCCTTGATCTTGTGGCGGCGATAGAAGTGTCTCGTCTGCTCGGCGTGAGCGACGATAAGATAAAAATCGCGACCGGCAAGCTTCGTCCTGTGGAACATAGGCTCAGCGTGTCACGACGTGGCGCATTTACTGTCATTGACGATGCTTATAATTCCAATCCCGTGGGCTCCAAGATGGCATTGAAGATGCTCGCGTCCTTTGAAATACCGCAGGGCGCGGTGCGTATCTGCATTACTCCCGGCTTTGTGGAACTTGGTGATAGGCAGTATGAGGAATGCAAGAAATTAGGTGAGGCTGCGGGTAGAAGTGCAGACTATCTGGTGATAGTGAACCGCTATAACCGTGATGCCATCAAGGAAGGCGCTTTGAGCGCAGGCATGTCTCAGAAACGCATACTTTTGGCTGATACTTTGGCTGATACGCCTTCTTTGTTAGCGGGAGTGGCAACGCCGGGCAGTGTCCTTCTCTATGAGAATGACCTTCCCGACACATTTAGATAAATCGCTGTTTCGCAGGTGAATTTGTAGGCGATTCAGCATAACTAATATTGTATTATGGATAAAATCAGCGTTGGCGTTCTCTTTGGCGGCAGATCCGTTGAGAATGAGATTTCGGTAGTGACCGCATTGCAGGCCATTGAAGCCCTTGACAAGGATAAATACACGATAGTGCCCATCTATATTGCCAAAAACGGTAAATGGTACAGCGGAGAAAAACTCCTGCATGTCGAATCTTACAGGGACATGCCCGCGCTCCTCAAATCCTGCACCGAGGTGTTCTTCAAGTCCCGTTATGGAGAGCGTACGCTCTATACGGACGCGAAGGGTATTTTTGGCGGTGACAGGAAAGTAGCCAAGGTGGATGTGATTCTGCCTACTCTCCATGGTACCAACTGCGAGGACGGTACTCTGCAGGGGGTCTTGGAAGTCATAGGCATACCTTATGTTGGAAGCAATACTTTCGCTTCCGCCAACGGTATGGACAAGATCTCGATGAAACAGATTCTCCGCGACAGCGGTATCTCCACCGTGCCTTTCTGCTGGTTTACTGACAAGGAGTGGGACGACAGGCGCGAGTCTCTTCTCGACTCCGTTGAGAAATCCCTCTCTTTCCCCGTGATAGTCAAGCCTGCCAATTCCGGTTCCAGCGTGGGTATCACTCCTGCGCACGACAGAGAGGAACTTGCCTCCGCGGTTGATTATGCGGCGCAGTTCACTACTCGTATTATCGTAGAGAAGATGCTCACTTCCATCAAGGAAGTCAACTGCTCTGTGGTTGGAGATTACTACGACTGCCGTCCTTCAGTGTGCGAGATACCTCTTAGGAGTGGAGAAATCCTTTCATATTCAGACAAATATCAAAGCGGTGGCGGCTCGAAGGGAGGTGCCAAGGGTGGTAAACTCGCAGGTGCTAAAATGGGCGTTTCGGGTGCTAAATTATCCGGGACTAAGGGCGCCAATTCGGAAGGTATGGCTTCTCTCAAGCGTCAGCTTCCTGCCGATCTGCCCGACTCGGTGACAGCTCTCGTGCAGGAATTTGCCGTCAAGACTTTCCGCATCCTCGGCTGCGAAGGCGTGGCGAGAATAGACCTCATGATTGACCAGAGCGACTCCCGCATCTATGTCAATGAGATCAATACCATTCCGGGTTCTCTGTCTTCCTATCTTTGGGAATACAGCGGAGAGCCTTTTGACAGGCTGCTTGACAAGCTGATTTCTCGCGCGTTCGCCCGGGCCCGGGAAGAGTCTTTCAAGGTGGTGGACTTCGGAGGTAATATCTTCGCATCCCGTTAAGCTTTTAGGGCTCCAGCATAAATAGTTTTTGGGAACGATATCTAAACCATTGATGCAGCTCGCCGCATTTAGGAAATATGCCGTTCAAACTCTCTCTCCTCTCTATGAAGGGCGAGAGGCGGGCAGTATCGTGGATATACTTCTTTACGAAAGGCTTGGCTTGGCGTCATATGTTTATGTCACAGAGCCAGAGAAGGAGGTGCCGACTGATGCGCTCGAGGATGACCTCCGCCGTCTTATTGCCGGCGAGCCTGTCCAATATGTCCTCGGATTTGCAGAATTCTACTCGCGCAGGTTCAGGGTGTCTCCTGCAGTGCTTATCCCTCGACCTGAGACGGAGGAACTTGTCGAGGCTGTCATACGATCGCGCGGCTCGGAGTCCGGACTTAAGGTCTTGGATCTCTGTACCGGAAGCGGTTGCATAGCCTGGACACTTGCGCTTGAGCTCCCTAAAGCTGAAGTTACTGCGGTAGATATTTCAGCCCCGGCACTCGATATTGCACGCGGACAGTTTGAGGGGCGAGTTGATTTCGTTCAGGCTGATGTGCTCGCAGAAACGCTTCCGCTTGACGGTTCGTTTGACATAATAGTATCCAATCCTCCTTATGTCCTTAATAAAGAGAAAGTTGATATGCGGAGGAATGTGCTTGACTATGAACCCGACATTGCTCTGTTTGCACCGGATTCCGACCCTCTTGCGTTTTATCGTGCGATTGCCCGTCATGCGGAGCGTCTGCTCTCTCCTGGCGGATTGGCAGTACTTGAGATAAATCCATTGCTTTCAGCGCAGACTGCTGCATTGTACAACGGCTTCTCCTCGGTAAATATCCTCAAAGATATCTCCGGCCGTGCCCGCTTCGTCACCTTCCGCCGCTAAAGAGTGCTTCTTCCTCAACTTTTATCAGTTCCCTTATTTTTCGTATATTTGTGGGCTATGCTCCGAATTGAGAAATTGATTACCGCTCTGTTGTGTGCGACCGTTGTTCTGGCAGGGTGCGATTCCATACAATCTGCCATACGGGATGACAAGGCTGTGGCCAAAGTAGGCAAACATAAGCTGTATGCCTCGCAGTTGAACTCGTACATCCCTAAAGGCGTATCTCCTTCTGATTCAATGAATCTTGCCCTCCAGTACATCAATACTTGGGCTGCCGATGTCATCTATTCGGAGATGGCGCAGTCTCAGCTTTCCAAGGCGGAACAGGATGTAACCGCAGAGTTGGAGTCCTACAAGCGCGACCTGCTGCGTTTCCGTTACGAGCAGCGTTTCCTTAGCGACAGGCTTGACACGCTCGTTACTGAAGACCAGATGATGGAGTATTACGAGCAGCACAAGAATCTATTTGACCTTGAACGTCCTATCTTGAAAGTCAGGTATATAGACATCTATAAGAATGTGGAGCAGAAAGACCGCATCATCTCTTTGATGTCGTCCAATAAGGCTGCCGACGTGGAGCAGACCCGTTCTCTGGCAGACAAATATGCCATCCGCTATTTCGACTCAAGTCACCAATGGATGGACGCCGCCACCCTCGCCCGCGAATTCGGTGTGGACTATGCTGACATGCTCGCCCGCATGAAGCAGTCCTATATCATAATAGAATCTTCCGTAATGTCTGATGTCAAAGCTGCTTATGTGCGCGAAATCCGCCGTAACGGCACCGCCCCTTACGAGTTCTGCACGGACAGGATAAGGGAATACATCCTCAGCGGAAGAAAACACGATTTGCTTGTCACTTTGGAACGCAGCTTGCTTGAGCAGGCCTCCGATTCCGGAGAATTTGTCATTTATTGATTTTTTATGAAGAAGTTAACAGCCTCACTTGCCGTCCTTCTTTCTTTGGCCGCACTCCCGCTGTCAGCGCAGAAGTATGACGGACTTGTAGACAAGACCATAGCCGTAGTCGGAGAGGAATTCATAATGCTTTCTGAACTGGAGCAGGAAGTGCAGACCATGCGTGCGCGCGGCTACACCTCGGACCGCAATATCCGTTGCGAGATACTTGAAAGCATACTTCAATCCAAACTTTTCCTTATGCAGGCGAGAGTCGATTCTCTCACGGTCAATAATGAAATGGTAAACGCCCAGCTCTCGCAGCGCATGGATGAAATCCGTACTGCGCTCGGTGGAGACGACCAGGTTGAGGCTTATTTTGGCAAACCCGTCTATAAGTTGCGTCAGGAGTGGAGTAAGCAGTTAGAGGAGGTGTCCCTCACCCAGCAGGAGCAGCAGCAGATAGCAAGCCGCATCCCAGAAATCACTCCCTATGACGTGCAGCAGTACCGCGACACTGCAAGCGTCTCGGACTTGCCTATGATCCCGACACAATATAGGATGAGCCAGATTTGCATCTATCCTGACGTGGAAGAAGCCAAGAGCGCAGCCCGCGAGAAGCTTCTCGGTCTGAGAGAGAGGATTATGAACGGAGCAAGTTTTGCAACTATGGCTCGTCTCTACTCCGATGATACGGAGTCTGCCCGCAAGGGAGGCGAACTCGGAATGGCGTCCAAGACCCTTTTCTGGGCGGAATTTTCGGACGCGGCGATGTCTCTTAAAGAGGGTATGGTCTCCAATGTCGTCGAGACTCCCGACGGATTCCACATCATACAGGTCATAGAGAAGAAAGGTGACATGTTTAATGCCCGCCATATCCTCATTAGACCCCAGTATACCTCTGCTGACAGGGACAAGGCTTTCGCCAAACTCGACAGCATACGCACGCAGATAGACACTGGTAGTATCAGTTTTGAGAATGCCGTAAGACTCTATAGCGAAGACAAGGCGACCCGTACCAATAAGGGTCAGATGTCCGACCCTAATACCGGCTCCGCTTCATTCGATCAGGATCAGATCAGGCCTTCAGATTGGGTCGCCATCAGCGGTCTTCAGCCTGGCCAGATTTCTGAACCTGTGGAATCGGTTGACAATGAGGGCCGTGGTAATACCGTATATAAGATTATCCGTCTGGACAAAGTGATACCTGCACATACGGCTGTGTTTGAAACGGATTATACGGAGCTGTTTGCCCGTGTCGAAAACGAGGCCCAGATGGAAGCCATAGGCAAATTTATTGATGAGAAAATCTCACAGACCCACATTATCATAGATCCGATGTTCGCTGATTGCGAGTTCTCACGCTCAGGATGGTCTCAAAAGATACGAAAAGATTAGGAGCGGCGTTGCTGCTTGCGCTTTTTATCGCCTGTCTGCCTCGCGGTTTTGCACAAGAGGATGGTGGGCGAAAAGCGAATGAAGATGATATGGTGCGGCTCGTCAAGGCCGCATCAGTGCAGATTATTACCGGTGAAGACGAGTGTACATACCGCAAGGCTACCGATGCCACATTCCTTCACAATGGTACTTACCTCATCTGCGACACTGCAATCTGGAATGTACGCGACAGCATAATCAATGCCGTCGGCAATGTCTCCCTCAAGCAGGACGGGACAACGCTGACGAGCGAAACCCTCGATTATCTGGTAGCCAAGAGCCTTGCCCAGTTCCGTGGCTCCGTTGTTCAACTCGTGGACAAGGAGGGCAATACCTTGAGGACGAGACATTTGGACTATAATACCGCAGATAGCGTAGCTGTATTTGAAGGCGGGGCCGCACTCAAGGACAAAGACGGGCAGATTATCGAGAGTATGGAGGGAACTTATGACTCCAAGGCGGAGTTGTTCACTTTTGTTAGGGATGTGGATATGTTCACGGACTCCATATTCATCAAGACATCTTCACTTCATTATCATACAGACACTCAGCTTGCCGTATTTGATGCGGATATTGACTTCTGGAAGGAGGATAATATGCTGTCTGCCCGGCGTGGACATTACAACCGAGCTGACGAGACATTCTTCTTTACCGGGGCGGTGCATCTACTCTCTCCCGATTACGAATGCTGGGGAGATACGCTTTATTATTATCGAACTCCGTCGGATCTGGAACTGCTGGGCAATGTCCAGCTCCAAGATAGCGTCAATCGTACTTCTGCCGTCTCGGACAAGCTTTTCTACCAGGATTCACTTGCCAAGGTGACTCTTACCGGTGAGGCTGCAGTGGCGATGGTGCAGGAGACGGAAGCGAAACTCGATACTGTATATTTCGGTGCTGATACACTTATCTATTACACTCTGTATAAATGTGATATCTCCGAAAATGTCGTCTCTGCCGCGTCCGGACGTCTTGCCGAACTTATGACGGATCCCGTTGGAGAGTATCGTCGCAAAGCCGCTGAAGAAGCTGCTCGCAAAGCTGAGGAAGAATCCAAGAATAATGTCGGAGGAAACTCTGCGCCCCCGTTGCGTGGCGTGGGTAGACCTTCCGTTACGAACAACTCCGGAGCTCCTAAATCTACGTCAGTCACTGAAGAACCGGCTGTACCGTTAGATTCTGCCGGCGCTGCGGTTCGAGACACCACTGCTCTTGCCGATTCGGTAGCTGTAGTGCCCGCACCCGACAGTACAAAGGTGGGATTTGCCATAGGGCTTCGCAATGTCAAGGTTTATCGCAAGGATCTTCAGGTCAAATGTGATTCTCTGCACTATTGCGACCTTGATTCCATTGCCCGTTTCTATATTGACCCCGTCATCTGGAATGACGGCAACCGCCAGTATTACTCGGACAGTCTTTTCGTACTTGTCCGCGAGGGCAGTATGGACAGGGCTTCGCTGCAGGGTAATGCCATGATAGTGACGCAGGAAGATACGCTTCTATACGACCAGATACGCGGAACTGAAGTGCTTGCTTACTTTGATAGTACTTCCGCACTGAAGCGTTTTGACGCAATAGGAGGTGCCACCGCGATTTTCTATCTTGAAGAGAGCGGGAGCCTGTCCACTGTCAATAAAGTGGAAAGCAAGATGCTCTCAGGTGTGTTCAAGGACGGCAATATTGATCGCGTCTACTATTTTGACTCGCCCAAAAACGATGCTTATCCTCTTGCTCAGTTCTCGTCGTCCGATCGTTATCTCAAAGGTTTCAGTTGGGATCCGGACAAGCGCCCTTCCGGTAAGGAAAGCATTACCGATTTGACTGTAAGGCCGTCAGAAAGGGCATCTTATGAGGTTCATCCCCGTCCTGATTTTACTCAGACGGATATTTATTTCCCAGGATATATTTCTTCTCTTTATCGCTCGCTTGAAGCTGCTCGGATGGAAAAGCAAGCTCCCAAGGCGGAAACTCCTAAAGAAGAGAAGATTGTTATCACGGCGGATTCTGTTCAGCGCGACAGTCTGAAGCCTGCGTCTTTGGATAGCCTTGCTCTCAAGGACAGTGTAATGGTGACGGATTCCCTGGCGGTGACTGACAGTCTTGTCGTGGCAGATTCATCTGAAGTTCAGATCCCCAAAGAAACCATTGCACAGCGATTTGCAAAGTGGCGTGCCGGGGTGATTGAGCGTCGGGAACAGCGTTGGGCCACCCTTGATCAGAGGGATTCGTTGCGCCGCGTGGAGAAAGAACAACTTGAACTTGCAAAAGTCCGTGAGAAGAAGCGTAAAGAATTAATAGCGATAGAGCAGCAGAAGCGTGATGATTCGCTGACGCTCAAAAAATATATACAATATTACGAAAGGCGCAAAGCCAAGGAGGCAGAAAATGGAAAAGATTGAAGATAGATTCCTGCGCTATGTCGCAGTGGACACCCAGTCGGATGAAAACTCAGAGTCTCAGCCCAGTACGGCCAAACAGCTTGATTTGCAGAGGATTCTACTCTCTGAACTTCACGCTATGGGCGTGGAAGCGGAGCTTGACGAATACGGCTATCTGATGGCCCGCATTCCTTCCAATGTGGATGCTGATGTACCTGCTGTAGGCTTTATCTCACATGTTGATACTTCTCCCGATGCTTCCGGCAAGGATGTGAAGCCTCAGATTATAGAGAATTACGACCTTTCTCCCATTGCACTCCAGGGCGTTCCTGGCTTGAACCTCAGCCCTGACGAGTTCCCCGAACTCCTTGCGCATAAGGGCGAAACCATTATCACGACCGACGGCACGACTCTTCTTGGTGCCGATGACAAGGCGGGTGTCGCGGAAATCATGTATGCGGTGGAGTACATAGTGACCCATCCCGAATTTAAGCATGGTCCTGTGCGCATAGGCTTTACGCCCGATGAGGAAATCGGCAGAGGAGTAGCCAAGTTCGATGTCAAGAAGTTCGACGCGACCTATGCCTATACCATGGACGGCGGAGAGGTCGGTGAGCTGGAGTTCGAGAACTTCAATGCCGCTGCCGCTACTGTCCATATCCAGGGCCGCAACGTTCACCCCGGCTATGCCAAGTGCAAGATGCGCAATGCAATCCTGATTGGTATGGAACTCAATTCGCTTCTCCCCATCGAGCAGCGCCCCGAGTACACGGAGGGCTATGAAGGCTTCTTCCATATCATCTCCTACAAGGGTACGGTGGAGGAGTGCACATTCTCCTACATCCTGCGCGAGCATGACCTCGCTAAGCACGAGAACCAGAAGAAAGTGCTGAAAGAATGTGTCGATTTTATCAACGCCAAATATGGTGAGGGTACCGCAAGCGTAGAAATCCGTCACCAGTACTTCAATATGCGTTCTCAGGTCGAGCCTCACTACCACATAGTGGAGATAGCTATGAAAGCTATGGAAGATGCAGGCGTAAAACCCAAGATTCAGCCCATCCGTGGCGGAACTGACGGTGCGAACCTTTCATTCATGGGACTTCCTTGCCCCAATATCTTCGCTGGCGGACTCAATTTCCACGGCAAGATGGAATGGGTCAGCGTGCAGTCCATGCAGAAGGCCTCGCAGGTCATCCTTGGCATACTCTCCCGTTTCGCGCAGGGGGAATAATATTGACTCATTTGCAAAGGTATACGGATTCTGTTTGTCGCACTGAGGATTTATTTGCTACATTTGTAGGTTATGACAATGGACTATGTGGTGGCAGGACACCGATTCCGCTTGATTATACCGGATTGCAGGGCAAATGACTTCGATTTGTCCCAGTATTCGCCTTTTGTCGCGAACGATGAGGGTGGTGAACCGATATTTGCCCTTGAAGTGGTTGATTCGGTATCAGAAGAAGGCGCGACACTTGTCTACGATCAGAAAGCCGAAGAAGGGGAGACCAAGATTTCCCTTTGGCAGACTGCTGAAGGCTTCCTGTTCAAAATGGCTCCTACCAGTGCGTATCCCATATCAGGATTGCTCCTGATGAGTGAGGACTGGTCGCGTGGTCGTCTGCAGATTCTTGAGCCGGAGCAGGCTCTGTTTGCGTTGAATAACTCGTTGATGCTTCAGTATGCTTTTCGTACTGCAGACCTCGGAACTCTTGAAGTCCACGCTTCGGTCGTAGTTAATGAGGGAAAGGCATATCTCTTTATGGCAAAGAGCGGTACGGGGAAAAGCACTCACAGCCGCATGTGGCATAGGGCTATACCTGGCACACGACTGCTCAATGACGACAATCCAATAGTCCGCCTCCTGCCCGATGGTCAGGTCGTCGCTTACGGCTCACCTTGGAGCGGCAAGACCCCTTGTTACCGCAATGAGCAGTATCCCGCAGGGGCGTTTGTCAAAATAGTCCGCGCTCCCGCCAATAAACTCGTCAGGCTCTCGGTATTCGAGGCTTATGCTTTGATTTATTCTTCGAGTTCGGGCTATAAGGCTGACAAGCGCATAGCTGACGGGCTTTATAACACTATCTCCGGCATAGTCACTTCAGTCCCCGCGTATGATATTGAATGTCTGCCTGATGAAGATGCAGCTGTAGTCTGCCATTCCGGAATCATTGCAGACAAGGGAGGGGTACTCTGATGATTGTCCCCAATGCCATTCTACTTGCGGAGGTAGCTGGCCTGTTGGCTGAAGGTAAAGAGGTTGAGCTTAAGACCAAAGGCTATAGCATGTTGCCTTTTATCGTAGGGGACAGGGATAGCGTAAGGCTTAAGAATGAACCTGTCTCCGAAGGAGATGCGGTATTGGCTGAGATCGCTCCCGGGCACTATGTCCTGCATCGCATTGTAAGCATAAGGAACGGAGTGGTCACGCTCAAAGGTGATGGCAATCTGGTGGGGACGGAGCATTGCCGCGCGGAAGACATAAAGGGCAAGGCCGTAGCCGTCATCAGCCCTAATGGTAGAATCCACGACCTTGCAGGGCATAAATCCAAGGCTCGTGCTGCAAGGTGGAATGCGTTACCATACATTGTTAGAAGATATACACTTGCAATAATTAGAAGACTTATATGAAAGCAGTACAAGGATTTACTCTCAGAAAACTTGTAGACAAGTTTATACTCGAAGCTCCAGGTCTTGTAAATTTCAACAAGATGATGGTTCTCAATGAGAGTGCTGCCTACCTTTGGGAGAATATCTGCAGTCTTGAGAGTTTCGATGAGAATACTCTTGCGGATTTGCTTGTTGAGGGTTATGAAATAGACTATAAAAGAGCGTTGGCGGATTCGTCTGCCATTGCTGCCAAGTGGCTTGAGGAAGGCGTTGTCGTAGCCGATTAGGGACTATAGTGATTGATTTCAGGACCTGTTTCTCTGCGCTTTGGCGGCATCTCGGAATGGTGCGCCTGCAGGTGTGTGCATGTGCATTGATTCGGGGTGTCGGTGCTGCCGCATCGCTCGCTTTTGTCTGGTACAGCAAGCGGGTGGTGGACATCGCCACGGGCCTATGTGACTCTCCGCTTCGCAGCGGCATCATGGTGCTTCTCTGCATAATGGTCCTGCGCATCGTATGTGCCATAGCCGCGAGCTATTGTGAGGGAAGGCTTGTCGTCAGTGCCAAGAACCGTATCCGCTCGCAGGTTTTCGACAAGGCTCTGCGCAGTACATGGACGGGGCAGGAGAAATTCCATAGCGCGGATGCCGCCAATAGGATGGAAGAAGACCTCCGTGTAATCACGGAATTCGTCTGTGTTAGTGTACCTGATGCCATAGTCACTTTGCTACAGCTCGTCGCGGCTGTGGCAATGCTGTTTACATTCTCGTCTTCCCTCGCGTGGATTCTCATCTGGATAATGCCTGTGGCAGTAGTGGCTGCAAGGCTCTATTTCAAGCGTATACGCCGTCTTACCGGTGAAATCCGCACCATTGACGGACGCATCAACGGACTTCTGCAGGAAAATCTCCAGCACCGCATTCTCGTCAAGACCCTCAGCGGAGAGGAGAGAATAGAAGCCGGACTTGACGCCCTTCAGCAAGAAGAAAAATCCAAAACAGTGGAGCGTCTCGGCTATTCGTCCGTATCAAGGTTGTTTATGAATGCGGGATTTTCACTTGGCTATCTGCTTGCATTCGTATGGGGCGTTGTGGGGCTGAAAGACGGCAGTGTCACTTATGGATTGATGGTAGCATTTCTCCAGCTTGTAGGTCAGGTTCAGCGGCCGGTTGCCAATCTCGCGCAGTACTTACCGGCATTTATCCGTACTCTTTCGTCCGAGGAGCGGCTCCTTGATATAGAGAATCTTCCGCAGGAGGAACATGGTGAGGATATTTTGCTTGCTGGGGCTCCGGGTTTGAAAGTCGATAATCTGAGTTTTGCTTACGGCGGGCGCGCCAAGTCAGTATTCGAGAACTTTTCCTTCGTGTTTCCCGCCGGGAAAATGACTGTTATAACCGGACCTACGGGAGAAGGTAAAAGTACTCTGATACAACTGCTGCTTGCCTTGCTTGAACCTTCTTCGGGTCAAGTCGTGCTTTGTAGGGAAGACGGGGAATGTGTCCCTTCAAGTCCCGCCACGCGATGCAATTTTATGTATGTGCCGCAGGGGAATTCCCTGTTGAGCGGCAGCATAAGGGATAATTTGCTGATGGCCAAGGCTGATGTTGATGAAAATGAGTTGCGTGACTGCCTGCACATCGCTGCAGCTGACTTCGTGTGGGAGCTTCCGCTCGGTCTCGATACTCCGTGCTCCGAAATAGGCAGGGGCCTAAGTGAAGGTCAGGCGCAAAGGATAGCCATAGCCCGTGCGTTGCTCAAGCCGGGCGGAATCCTCATTCTCGACGAGGCTACTTCAGCCCTTGACGCGGAGACTGAATCGGCAGTCCTCGAGCGTATTCAGGCCAAATATAAGGGGAAGAAAACCATAATCTGCGTCACTCATAGACCGGCCGCAATCTCCCTTGCGGACTGCCATCTGTCGTTATGAAATTTGGACGCGGCTGATTGAGAATCCGCTCCCAAATTCATTTGCGGGAACTTCGAGACAATTCCTAAAACCCCGGACTTTTCCAGATGCCGTCAGCGCTTATCAGATAGGCTTTTAGTTCCGGTCTTCGGCTCAGATACTCCTGAGCCGCCTTATCTCCTATCACCATGAAATAGGTGGCGAGGGCATCAGCTTCCGACGCACTGTCTGCTACTACTGTTGCGCTTAGTAGTGAATGTGTTACAGGGTATCCCGTACGCGGGTCTATGGTGTGGGAGTATTTGATTCCGTCCTTGATGTAGAACTTGCGGTAGTTGCCTGAAGTGACTATACCGCAGTCCTTGCCGTTGGAGTTCCATATACCGCGGAGGTCTTTGCCTGGAGTGTCGTTGCCGTCTACGGGATTGTCTATGCCTATGCTCCAGCCTTTTCCTCCGGGATTGAGTCCGCAGCAACGGATTTCGCCTATATCCACGAGCATGTCCGTCACTCCGAGTCCCTTGAGATATTCATAGACGAGATCGCAACTGAATCCCTGGGCTATCGCATTGAAGTTCAGTTCTGGGGCAGATCCTCCCGGAGTATTGAGCAAGTCGGTAGAAACTATCTCTCTACCTTCTGCGCACCAGGCGTCAATGGTATCGGCGTCCACCAGTCTTCCCATCCCGCATTGGCGCAGCACCTCTTCAATCTTTTTGGACGAGGGGAGTGAATCCGAAGTGAATCCGAATCCCCAGATGTCGTACAAAGCACCGCTCGCAGGGTCAAAGGCGCCACCGCTCTCCTCCCACATCTGCATCGATTCGCGGTACAGGCGGGCGAACATGGGCGTGATGGCGACCCTCTCACCCCTGTTGAGGCGGCTCAGGAGCGAGCCTTTGTTGTAACCTGAAAGTGTTATATCTATCTCGCGCAAAAGCGAATCTGCTCCTTCTTTGACTCTCTCCGGAGGAATCGAAGCTCCTTTATAGGTGATCCCGTATTCTCCTCCCTGTGCGTAGCCTCTGAGTTTGTAATAATTGTTGTCAGTGCATGAACTGGCACAGACAAGCGCGAGTAAGGCGGCGATAATGATGCTTTTGTATGTTTTTTTCATTTTAAACTGGCAAAGTATTTGCGCAAAAGTACGGGTTTTTCATTGAAAATGCGCATCTTTGCAGTCGAAATGACGATACTGTAAGATAATGAATATTTATAAGATAATTTTCCCTTTTGCGCTGTTCGCAATTCTTTCTGTTTCTTGCAAAAAAGATGATGACAGCAGCTCTTCTACTTCCAAGTCCATGACGGGGACTATGAATGTAACGAGCATCCCGTCGTATTGTAATCCCGGTGATGTCTTTGAACTCGAAGTTTCGGGTCTTGCGCCCGCATCTGACGAGACTGACGAGAGTATTTCGGTGCGTTATAGCTTCACTGTCGGAAGCGAAAAGGCGGATACGGTGTCTTCCAAGCTCGTTGCCATTCCCGATACTCTCGGTGCATTTACAATCAGCGTTAAGGCCTTTGCCGACGGCTATTATACCCGTACTACCAATCTTAAGACCATAGTAGTCGGTCCGCGTTCGCTCAGCAGTGGATTGAGATTGCCCTCGTCGGCGTCTTTTGTGGATGAGAGGGACGGCAGGAAGTATTATGCCACGACAATAGGTTCTCTCGAATGGATGAGTTCCAATCTTGCTTATTATGAGAAGGATGAGTCCTATACACTCGGTCGTCCTTTCGAGTCTGAAGAGGCGACCGAAGATATCTTCGGTGGCTTCTACAACTGGGATGATGCCAAACTGGCGTGCCCCGATGGATGGAGGCTTCCTACGACCGACGAATGGGATGCAATAGGTGGCGACGCCGGGGCGCTGATGTTTGACGGCACTTACAACGGGCTCACCCTTTGGGAGTTCTGGCCTGCCGTGAAGATTACCAATTCCCTGGAGTTCTATGCCGAACCTTTCGGCTATGCGACTATCGTTGATGGCGAATATTCGTTCATGGGATTCAATGACTACGCGTTCTATTGGGCGGATGACAATGGCTCTCCCGCTTGCCGTTATATCTATGTGGACAATCCTAAGGTGCAGGTTTGGGCTCAGCCCAGCGCTACGGACTTTGCCGTGCAGGTGCGTTGCGTAAAAGAGTAGTTTTGGAGTTTGCGTGCTCCTTAAACGCGTGTTTTTTTAGATTATGAAAAAGTATCTTTTTGTTATCAGTATTTTGACCATGGCATTGACTTCATGTTCCGGAGGAAAGCAGGCGGATGCGCAGAAAGCGACTCAGCAGGCTGTCATTGACAACATTATGACCCGCACATCCATACGTGCATATACTTCAGACCCCGTTCCGGAGGATGTAGTAGAGACACTTCTTCGTGCCGGTATGGCGGCTCCTTCAGCCATGAATGGCCAACCGTGGGAGTTCGTCGTGATTAATGATCGCGATTCTCTTGACAAACTTGCGGGCTCACTCCGTTATGCGAGGATGCTCAAGGGTGCGCCTCTTGCCATCGCGGTGTGTGGACACTCGACATTCCTCGACAGGGAAGGCAATGAGCGTGAAAATAAATTCTGGGTGGACGACTGCTCTGCTGCTACTGAGAATATCCTGCTTGCCGCCCATGCACTTGGACTTGGTGCAGTATGGACCGCCGCAAAGGATGACAGAGCGGAGGTCGTGAGGGAAGCCCTTGGTATCCCGGAGAATGTTAATCCCCTCTGTGTGATTGTATTGGGTTATCCGGCTGAGAATCCCCAGCCCAAAGACAAGTGGAAACCCGAAAAGGTCCACTGGAATCGCTATTAGTCAGGGAAAGGCTGCTCGATACCGAAGCGCTTTTGTAAACCTGATTACTCTGAAATAATCTCCGTCAGTTCTGTCGGACCGGTTAGGAAGACCTGCTCAAATCGAGTGGGTCTTTCTGCTTCAAGCACGGGAGTGAACTCTACCTTGAGGTTGTCCTGCCTTGCGTGTACAAGATAGGAGAGACTTGAACCACGCTGCTCTCCGGCTGCGAATCCTGCTATGAAAGCGGCTATGGCGCTTGCAGTTATGCCCGTCCCGCACGCCAGGGTCTCCGCCTCTACGCCCTTCTCGTAAGTGCGTACGGTAAGTTCCTTGTCCGAACTCTGTACGAAATTGGCATTGACTCCTATGGGCGCGAAAGCAGGGTCATAACGATACCTTCTGCCTTCCTGCTCTATATCCACTTTCTCCGCGTCCTGCACGAACTTTACGAAGTGTCTCGTACCTGTATCTACAAACTCGCCATCCAAAGACTCATAAAAGTCGTCTACATCCTTCATTTTGAGACGGATGATAAGTTTTTGCTTTGAAGGGGATGTGCATTTCTTTTCTATGCCGCCGACTTGCCTCAGGGTCTCCCTCTCGATAATCTCCGCGTTATGCTCTCCGTCGGGCGCAAGAAAACGATAAATCTCCCCCTCGGCAGGACGAATCCCGAGATAATCGGCGAAAGCTACGATACAGCGGCCTCCGTTGCCACACATCATGCCTCCCGACCCGTCGGAATTATAATACTCCATTCCGAAATCGTATCCGGGACTGTCCTTTAGAACCATAAGCCCGTCTGTGCCGTATTTGGAGCACAATTCTTTGCACAAAGAGCAGGGGAGCTGCCCATCCGAGCAACTCCCTTTGCGTCCGTCGAGCACTACGAATGTATTTCCAGCGCCCGAGTACAGGTAAATGTTTCTCACCTCAATATGTCCTCCAATTGAATGGAACCGTCAGTCTTGCTGTCGCGGTACTTTACGATGACAGGACAGTAGAGAGACACACCGCTCTCTGCCCCGGGACCTTTGCGTATGGGTCTCGACCCGCTGACGACCACCGCGCCTTTAGGGACGACTACGCGTCCGTCATCGTTACGGGGGACAAACTCTCCTGTAGTTGCATCGAAAAGCGGCGTGGAGGAAGTTATGATCACTCCCGAGCCAATCACGGCATCCTCGCCCACGATAGTGCCCTCGTAGATTCCGCAACCTCCGCCGATGAATGCATTGTCCTCGATGATTGTGGGTACGGCTCCTGCGGGTTCGAGCACTCCGCCAATCTGGGCGGCGGCGGCCACATGGATATTCCTTCCGACCTGGGCACAACTTCCTATGGTCACATGCGAATCCACCATAGTCCCTTCACCCACATATGCGCCAACGTTGATATATGCGGGCGGCATGACGATGGCTCCGGGAGCGAGATATGCTCCGCGTCTTATGCTACTTCCACCGGGCACTATGCGTACCTTGTCTTCAAGCGTGAATTTGCGCGTAGGATAGGTGTCCTTGTCGAAGAAACTGAATTGTCCTTCGCTCATATCCTTCATTATGCCGAGCCTGAAGCCGGCAAGTATTATCTCCTTGACATGAGAATTGACTTTCCAGCGTCCGTCTGTCTTCTCTGCCACTCTCAACTCTCCACGTTCCAGACGATCGAGAGTCTCATTAAAAAGTTCGAGACTGATATCCATTCTATATACTATTTTACACCGTTTTCCGGTTTTCTGTTACTGACCAATCGCCTTCATTGTGAAGAGAAACAGATTTGAAAATCCGGTACAACAAATTTGAACGATTTTCGAAAAAGGATTGTCTAAATGGAATATGAAGCCAAACAATCCCTTATGATTTCCATCGTATCCTGATTCGCCTTGGTGAGGGGTAGGCGTACCTCGTTCAGGCACAAGCCCATCTGTGCGAGAGCTTCTTTGACCGGTATGGGGTTGGACTCCACGAAACAGGCCTTGTAGAGCGGCTGCAGTTTCTCATCCAATGCCTTTGCTTCATCCAATGCTCCGTCGAGGGCGAGATGCGTCATCCTGCCGACTTCTTTGGGGAATATATTGGTAGCCACGGAGATAACTCCGTGACCACCGCTTCTGATAATTTCGTATGTCAAATCATCGTCCCCACTTAGGACTGAAAAGCCTTCGACTTTCGCTGCAAGTATTTCGCGCACCTGCTCTATTTTGCCCGATGCTTCTTTAATGCCTATGATGCCCGGGACTTCGCGGGCAAGCCTTACGGCGGTGGAAGGCAGCATATTGGCTCCGGTACGGCCAGGGACATTATAGATGACCACCGGTTTGTCAGTATGTTCGCATATTGTTTTGAAATACAAGAACATGCCTTCCTGAGTGGGCTTGTTGTAGAAAGGTACTACCACGAGGTAGGCATCCGCATCGGGGAACAAAGCTATATTGGCGAGGGTTCCGTTTACCGAATTGGAGCCCACGCCTACGAGCACGGGTACTTCGCCAGCACATTCGTGGGTTATATCAAGGAGTTTGCGCTTCTCTTCCGCGCTTAGTGTCGGGGTTTCTCCCGTGGTCGCGAGGGCCGTAAGAAAATCGGCTCCGCCCTCCACTTGTCTCTTTACAAGCTTGGCGTAGCAGTCGTAATCCACCGAGCCATCAGCCTTGAATGGTGTGACCAATGCCGGTGAACAGCCTTTCAGTTCTTTTAAAATCATTTGAGGAACAGTTCTTTGAACTCGTACACGCCGCATTCCAGATCTTCCGTCATGAGAGCGGCTGTGACGGCACCCTCTGCGAAGCCTTCGCGGGAGAATGCTTCATGTGAAATCTTGATCTTGTCGATGTCGGATTTGAACTTGACGATATGGGTTCCCATCTCCTCGCCCTTGCGTACGGAAGTGACGTCGGGGGTGACGCCCAGTTTGTCGGCGACGATGGCGGAAAGTGTCTTTGCCGTGCCGCTGGGGGCATCGAGTTTATGTTGGTGATGAATTTCTTCGATATGGGGGATGTAGCCGTGGTCGCGAAGAATCTCGCTGACCCTCTGTACTGCGGCGAACATGGCGTTGACGCCGATGGAGAAATTTGCCGAGTAGATCATCGGAGTCTTCTGTGCGTAAAATTCGGCGATTACTGCCGTCTTCTCGTCATCCCATCCGGTTGTACCTACGACTACCGCCTTGAAAGAAGCGGCGAGGAATTTATAATTGGCCTTGAAAGCCTCAGGTGTGGTGAAGTCGATACAGACACACTCCTTTGCGAGAGCGGGGTCTACACTGCATACGTCCTCTGTGATAGCTGCAATCTCAACTTCACGATTGAGGAGGGCTCCCTCCACCATATGGCCCATCTTGCCATATCCGCTTATTACTACTTTCATGTCTTTAAGGTTTTAGATAAGTTTTTAGTGTTATAACAGATTGAAATCATGCGAACACGATTTCTTAAAAGTCGCTTCTGAAAGCCCGTGTGTGGGATTTTGTGAAACGTCTTTTCAAATTTAGCGATTATTTTCCAAATCGAAAATCCGTATGTAATTGTTTATTGCAGTTTCCATATCTCCGTAGAGAATATGCTCGTCGTCCCTGTGCGCCACGGATATGGACCCAGGTCCGCAGATTGTCTTGTGTCTGAATCCGTTGAGATAAGGAGCGTCGCTTCCGAATGCAACGGGTTTGCCTTTGAAGCCTTCCGGGACATAGTATTCCATCGGGGAGTCTCCTCCGAGGGCTTCGATGGTTATGTTAGCCCTCGGTCTGGACATCCATTTCTGTACGAGGGCATCGCTTGCGAATGTGGTCCTGAAATACAAAGAGCAAGTCAGTTCCGGACTCAATATGTTCTTGGGGTTGTCGCTATGCAGTCTGCCGACATTCCATGTGGTCTCGCCGAGTACCTTGTCACGCGGGAACTCGGCCTCCACTTCGAGTTCTATCATGAAATCCATAAACATCTCTACTGCGCTGCGTCCGTTCTCGGGGTAGCCGCTGTGGAATGCTTCTCCTTGAAATCTAAGCTCGTAGCTCTTTGTCCCCTTGGCTGCACTGACGGGGATGTTGTCCGTGGGCTCACCGATGACAAGCAGCGGCACTTCGCTGTTTGACACGAAGGCCTTTGCTCCGCGCGACCCTACTTCCTCTCCGCTTGTCAGAAGCAGGGAGAAGTCGCTTTTGCCTTGACTCTCAAGCTCTTTACAGGCGGCGTACATAGATATCCATTGTCCTTTGGCATCGCATGTCCCTCTGCCGCATACCCTGTCTGCCTTGAATTCAGGCTCGATGTAAGGCGGGACGGTGTCAAGGTGCGAGCAAAACACGACTTTGGGATTGTCTCCCCAGCTAAGAAGCAGGTTGAGGCTTCCGTCTCCAACTTCAAAACTTTCCTTTCGTGGAGCGTCCAGTCTTTCGAGCAGGAACTCTGCGAGTGCGCGCTCCTTTCCGGAAGTCGAATCTATCTTCAGGACTTCTTCGAACAATGCTTTAATCTGTCCGTCTATCATCTTAATATGTCGTTGAGAACACTTGACGCCGCCATCTTTGCACCTTCTCCTGCACCTCTGATGATGAGGGGGGAGGGGTGGAATGCGCTTCGTATGCTTACCATATTGTCCGTACCGCTGACCTGATATGCCGGATCTTCGGTATTTACGCTGCGAAGCCGTATGGAGGCGCGGTAGCCTTTGGGTGCGTCAGTATCTTTCTCTATCAGAGCAATAAATCTCTGAGATGCTTCTATCTGCGAGCCGTCGACGGGCTCTATCTCGACATCGTCCTCTTCGAGAGGAATACCGGCTTCTCGCCCCAATATCAGGAGCTTGCGAAGCGCGTCTCTTCCGCTGAGATCCATTGCAGGGTCGTCCTCGGTTAGTCCCACTGCGCGTGCCTTGTCGAGAGCTTCGCTGAATGGCAACCCGCTGGTCAATATATAGTTGAGGGTGCAGCTTACCACGGCTTCTATGGAGAGAATCTCGTCTGCGCTGTTGGCGGAGAGATTGATGGACTCAAGGATGGGAAGCGATGCGCCCACGGTAGTCTCGTAACGCAGAAAACTTTTGCCTGCTCGCGCTGCGAGTTTCATTTTGGCGTATTCACGATAAGGGACGCTGAGTGCCCGGCGGTTGGAACTTACCACATTTACCCCGGCTTCAAGCAGTCCAGCGTATCTGCTATGAATGGTCTCGCTGTCGGTGCAATCCACAAACACCCTTCGTCCTGAATTGTCCGCAAGCGCGGCTTCAAAGAGAACCTCATCCTCATTTTCGTGGTGGGAAATGCCCTTTATGCAGATTTCCGCCTGAGTCTTGGCTATGATTTCAAGCAGGGCCTTGCCGACTTTGCCTTCACCTGCGAGGTAGAGGTTGATGCGGCTTTCTCTTTCGAAGCATATGTGGTGGCAGATTTTGAGGGCTTCCTTGGCCTCCGTCTGCGGCAATTCTATAATCAGGCAATTCCCGTCTTCGACAAATGTCCTTGTTGGACTTACTCCCGAGCGTGTCAGCCTGTTGAGAATTTCTTCGGTGTCCTTGTCCTCAATCGGGCTGCCGGATACTATGCATAGTAGTGCCGAGTCTGATGTCTTGTTGAGAGCAATCCCTATCCACGATCCGGACTCGTCTTCACTGCAGATGCACGAGCCGGGAAGTTCCGGATGAAAAGTGTCTTTGATCAAAATGGGCAGAGAAATCTCCCGTGCCGGCTCGACGGTGGGAGCATAAAGCACTTTGGCTCCGTGCGCTGCAAGTTGGAAAGCGCTTCGGTAGCTGAGTTTGGTTATGGGTTCCGCGGAGGGGGCATCCTTGGGATTGGTCGTCATAATTCCCGGCACATCGGTGAATATGATGAGCTTGTCTGCCTTCAATGCGGCGGCGTAGAGGGCCGCGCTGTAATCCGACCCACCCCTTCCGAGAGTGACTGTGTTGCCTTCTCCATCGCCAGCGATGAATCCAGGGGCGACGAGGAGTTGAGAGTTCCCTATTGCGCCCTGTATGTTCTTGTAAGATAAATCTTTATCTACTGCGTTATCGCGCAGGATTATAAGTTTGCGGGAGTCGAGCCAATCGGTGTCCCTGTCTTCTTGCGCGAGTTTCGCCGCAATGATTTTTGAGGAGAAAATCTCTCCGTAAGTCTCGGGGGAGGGTGCGGATTTCATCTCTTCGAAATCCAGTTCGAAAGTATCTTCCGCCGACTTCCTTTCCGCTCCTGTGAACAGGCGCCTGATGATGTCCTTATGTCTGGAATGTATGGTTTGAAGGCACTGGGAGCAGTCCAATCCGGCTTCCCTGAGTCTTGTAAATTCGAGAAGCGCGTCAGTACAACCGCTGATGGCGGAGCACAGCGTGAGCACCCGGTCTCCCTCTCCTTCTCTCCCTATTATGTCGAGTACCCTCGAAATGGCTGTGGCGTCCGCTACCGAACTGCCTCCAAACTTCAATACTTTCATATCTTATCTATAGTCTTCATATTCGGGCATTGCAAGTTCCGAAAGGAAACTCTTGACTTTCTCGTCGTCGCGCGGGCAAATCATCAGGACATCGTCCGTGTCCACTACGATCATCTTGTCTAAGCCCTTTATTGCTATCAGTTTGTCTTCTTTCTGGCAGAAGAATATATTGTCTCTGTCTTCCATGAAGAGGTGTTTGCCAGAGATGTTGGTGACATTGCCCGATGTGTCCGGGGTGCCGAGATTGCCGTACAGAGCCTCCCATGTGCCTATATCTGACCAGTGGAAACTTGCGGGGATGACTTCGGCTCGCTCCGTTTTCTCCATTACTGCGTAATCAATGGAAATGCGGGGACAGTCCGTGTAAATCCTGTCTATGTCGTCAGTTTCGTCCCAAAGGGAAGTTATTTCCGGAGCATATCGTTTCAACTCCTGTAGAATGACTTTCGCCTGCCAGACGAAAACTCCTGAATTCCAGAGAAATTCGCCGCTGTTGATAAATACTTGGGCTATTTCCTTGGATGGTTTCTCCGTAAATGTCTTCACGTCCACCGGGACACCTGTCTGTATGGCGCTCTTTCCTCCGCTCACCTGTATGTAGCCGAAATTGACATCGGCGCGGGTAGGCATAAGTCCGAGAGTGATGAGCTCTTCGTGGGTGGAAGCATATTTCAGGGCGATTTCCATAGTTCGGGAGTACTCTTCAAGGTCTCCGATGATATGATCGGAAGGGGCTGCTACCATCACTGCGTCCGGGTCGCGGTGCAGTATCTCGTGCGCTGCGTATGTTATACTCGGTGCGGTGTTACGGTTGTAGAGTTCGAGAAGGATGTTTTCTTCCGGTAATTCCGGAATCTGCGATTTTACGATGTCCTTGTACTCTTTCAGCGTGACTACGAGGATGTTCTCACGGGGAATGACCATCGACATCCTGTCGTATGCCTTTCTTAGGAATGATTCGCCGCTGTGGGTGAAATCGAGAAATTGTTTAGGCATTGCCTTGCGGCTTATCGGCCAGAATCTGGTGCCGAGTCCACCGGCGAGTATAGCTCCGTAATAGTGTTTGTTATCTGACATATGTGGGTATATAAGCTTGTGGGTAGTATTCAATTTTCGTTCCCGAAGGAGAAAATACCACCGTGATTACATCGAAAACTACCTCCATATCTGAGGAGGCGACTTTGTCCTGCGAATTGAGGTAAGCGGAGGCGGCCGCTACAAGATTGCGCTGCTTGTTGCGGTTTACATTCAGTTCCGGAGCAGCCGTGACGGGCTCCGTGCGAGTCTTGACTTCCACGATGTGAAGTATGTTGCCTTCGCTGAGGCTTATGATGTCTATTTCTTTGTGTGAAGCCCGATAGTTGCGTTCGAGTATGACATGTCCCAAGCCCTGGAGGTATTCGCAGGCCTGCTGCTCTCCCATCCTGCCTGTGCTTGACGAAAGGGAGCGACGTTTGGAGATATGTGACTCTTGGCTATCCATCTCAATCCAATGTGACTACGCTTACGCCGCTGCCTCCGTGGCGTATGTCTTCATCAGAGACGCTGCTCACCCCATCGGCATTCTTGAGGTAGCGCTGTATCTCGTCGTGAAGTACTCCGGTGCCCTTACCGTGTATGATGCGTACCGAGGTGATACCCAACATTCTGGCGTCATCTATGTAGTGGACCACCTTGTCAAGGGCGTCCTGAAGTCTTTCGCCACGCAGGTCTATCTCCGGAGAGAATGCGAGCTTGCGGGCGGTGATGGCGGGGTCCTTGCGCTCGTAACTGGGTTGTGTCTGTTTGGTCGCGGCCTTGTATTCGTTGGACGAGATGCGCTCGAGCCTGTCGGAAGGTAGCTGGGCGTTGATGTTGCCTATGGCTACCTTGATGCTCTTCCCGCTCACTCCAGTGACTATTCCAGCCATGCCGTTGGATTTGACGCGTACCTTTTCGCCTACCTTGAGAGGTGCGGTTCGGAATGCCTGCTCGCGGTTCTCGTTGGTGGCTTCGGGTGTCTTCTTCTTGCCGAGTTTCTGGATTTTGCGGTCGATGTAGGCATCGTGCTCTTTCTCGCGACGGCTTTTGGTCTCTCCGAGAGCCTGCACGAAACTCTGCAGTTCGGTACGGGCTTCCTTGGTCTTCTCCTTGTCGGCCTGGCTCTCCTTGATGTCCCTGATGGTCTTCTCAACCTGCCGGCGTGCGCCCATCACTATCTTCTCGGCTTCCTTGCGTGCTTCTTCAAGTATGGCCTGACGCTCTTTTTGGAGTTCCTCTAATTCGTTCTGATAGCGAGTGGTGAGCCCCTCCAGCGAGCCTTCTGTGTTCTTTACCTTGCGTATCTTTTCGTCCAGGACCCTGCGGCCGCGCACAATGCGCCTGAGGTTTCTCTCTATGTCTACAAATTCTTCACCTGCACGGGCTTCCGCATCTTTGACTATAGGCTCCGGGAGTTGCATCTTTCGGGCAAGCTCGAATGCGAAAGAATTGCCCGGCATGCCTGTCTCCAATTGGAACAGGGGAGTGATGGCAGAGGTATCGTAGAGCATTGCGCCGTTGATGGCGTGTGTCTCTTGGGAGGAAGCGTAGAGCTTGATGTTGGTGTAGTGCGTGGTGATGACTCCGTACGCGCCCTTGCGGTCGAATTCTGCAAGCAAAGCTTCTGCTATGGCGCCGCCGGCGGCCGGTTCCGTGCCTGATCCGAACTCGTCTATGAGCAGGAGCGTCTTGTCGTTGCAACTGCGCACCATATCGTTCATGTCCGAGAGGAAAGAAGAATATGTACTCAGGTCATTCTCAATGGATTGGTCATCGCCTATGCAGACCATTATATTGTCGAAAATCGGCAATTCTGAGCTCTCTGAAGTAGGGATGAGCATACCCCATTGGAACATGTATTGAAGCAGTCCTACTGTCTTGAGACATACTGATTTGCCACCGGCATTGGGACCCGAAATCACGAGCAGTCTCTTCTCTGGGGTAAGGGTTATGGTGAGCGGACATATCTGGCGCCCCTCTTTCTTGAGGCTGCGCTCCAGCAAGGGATGACGCGCCTTACGGAGATTCAGCTCCCCGTCTTCGGAGATTACGGGCATGCCCGCCACGAAATCGAGAGCCGTCTGTGCCTTTGCTATTAGGAAATCAATCTCTCCGAGTATTTTGGAAGTCTCCAACAGTTGGGGGACATATGGTCTGAGGAACTCACTGAACTCGTACAATATGCGGGAAATCTCCCTGTTTTCCTCAAAATGCAGTTCGCTTATCTCATTCTCGAGTTCGATGATTTCCGCGGGCTCGACGAATGTGGTCTTGCCGGATGCGGAAAGGTCATAGACGAAGCCCTGAATCTTGCGCTTGCCTGAAGTGCTTACCGGAATCAGAAACTTTCCGTCTCTGACAGAGATAGATGCGTCACTGTCACTAATGCCGTCTTTTTTAGCTCTTTCGAGGATTGCACCGGCCCTTTTGGAAATGTTTCCCTCTTTGGTCCTGATACTCTGGCGTATCCTCAGCAACTCGTCTGATGCGGAGTCCTTGATTTCTCCGTATTTGTCAAGAATGCCCTCGACCTTGTGTCTGACTTCAGGGAATGAAGTCATTTTCAGGCTCATGCGCTTGAGCTCCGGGTATACTCCATCCTTGATTGAGAGGAAGAACGAACTCGTCTTGCGCGAGAGCTCAAGCAGGGAAGAAAGCTTCCCGAGGGAGAGTTTGTCTATGCTGTAACCCTCTTTGAGTAAGGGCTTGAGGAATGGAATCGAATCAATGTATCCGGTAGTGGGGAAGTTGTCCTCGAACATCAGGACGAGGCGCATTTCATCTGTCAGTGCAAGCCTTTTGCGTATGACGGAAGGAGATGAGACGAATTTTTCATCCTCCACCCTCTGCGCTGCGTATTCCGTCTGGCATTTGTCGGAAATTAGACCGCGTACCTTGTCAAATCCGAGTTTAGCTTCTATTCTTCTGTCTGTCATTTCTGTCAGTGTCGGAGTCTTTCTTCTTGTCTCCGAGTATAAGTTTCAGGGTATTTGCGTTGCTGACATGCGATAATTTTCCGTCCTTGACGAATGACACCTTGCCTGTCTGTTCGCTTACGACTATGACGCTTGCATCCGTCTGCTCCGAGATGCCTATGGCTGCCTTGTGCCGCATTCCATAGCGTGGCGGAATGTTGGTCTTTTCTGTGATGGGTAGGGTGCATCGTGCGGCCACTATCCTTCCGGAATTGATGACCATCGCTCCATCGTGAAGTGGTGAATTTTTGAAGAAAATGTTCTCTATCAGCGGCTTGCGTATGTTAGCGTCAATCCTATCTCCGGTGGTGATGATGTCTTCGAGGGGGTCTTTGTCAGTGATGACAATGAGCGCCCCGACCTTGTCTTCACCCATTTCGAAGCAGGCTGCAGCGATTTCATCCACTGCGGATGCCGCGAGTTTGGAACTGCTCCTTCCGAGTAGCTTGTTTATCCACGAATTGTCGTTGGATGCCAGAGTCTTACGCCCAAGGTTGCTAAGGAAGTGCCTTATCTCAGGTTGAAATATCACTATGATTGCCACCGCACCTACGTCTATCACCGTACCCAAGAGTGCGGACATCATGCGCATATTGATGGCATCCACCACCACGCGCAGTATGAGCAGCGTCACTATGGCTATGAAAATGTTGATGGCTGCGCTGTCTTTCAGCCATTTGAATAGCATATAAATGATCCCGGCGACCATCAGGATATCCAGAAGGTCGATGAGCGTTACATGCAAAAAACCTATATTGAGCAGGAGATTGCGCATATCGCGCAAATTTAACAATAATACTCCAATCTTTGAAGCACACGACTGAAAAGTCGAATCGTTTGAATACAGGGGGTTCAATAGCCCTGAACGGCAGTCTTGCTTCGATAAAAAAGAAAGGGGCTTGACCCGTAGGTCAGCCCCGTGTGGTGCCCAAAGCCGGGCTCGAACCGGCACGTCTTTTGAGGACACTGGATTTTGAGTCCAGCGCGTCTACCAATTCCGCCATTCGGGCTTTCGTGACGATGCGGCAGTCGTGCATCGTACCGTAGACCACGCAAAGTTAAGTCAAAAACGCGATAAATCAAATTTTATAGCTAATTTCGTCGCCGCTTTTTTGTGGAATCCCCGAAAATCCCTTGTATTGACCGATGCAGACAGTATATATCGTATATGACGCTAACGTGGAAGAGTTTTTGAGGCTTTTCTGTGGTAGGCTGGATGTCTCCGGTGACAGGCAAATAGGAGGCAGGCTCTCCATTGTCGCGGACGAGGAACACAAGACTTTGGATCTCGTTGAGCGGATCTGTACTTTTCTGCTCGACCATAACGCGGACAGGTACTCTACTCTTATTGCCGTAGGTGGCGGGGTTACGAGTGATGTATGTGGCTTGGCTGCAGGGATTTACAAGAGAGGGATAAGATTTGAAGTGGTCCCGACTACACTGCTTGCCCAGGTGGACGCTGCATATGGAGGGAAGAACGGAGTCAATCTGTGTGGGGTTAAGAATGCCCTCGGGCTCGTGCGGCTTCCGGATGCTGTGCATATTTGCCGCGAACCGCTGCTTACTCTTCCCGAAAGGGAATTTCGTTCCGGAGTGGCTGAACTGCTCAAGACATTTATCCTTTTCGATGCGGACAAGTATAAGAAATCTATAGTGCTTTTCTCGGAATTGGCGTCTGAAGGCTACTCCCGCAGTTCGCTCGAAACTCATATTGATGAAGTGCTTACGCTTGTCCGAGAAGCCGCATCGTACAAGGAGAAAACAGTGGCTTCCGACTTGTATGACAACGGGGTGCGCAGGCAGCTCAATCTCGGACATACGCTCGGACATGCGATAGAGTGGTGGCAGGCTTCGTCTCAGTGCCGGAATCATTATTCCCACGGGGAGGCAGTGGCCATAGGTATTGTGGCGGCTGCGAGGATTTCTTCCCGTCTGGGGCTTTGTCCATCTGACCTTGTCTCGCGTCTTGAATCTGACTTTAAAGCGTGTTCCCTTCCTGTGGAACTCCCCGTAGCGGTGGATGAACTTCTCCCCGCGATAGGCAATGACAAGAAAACATCGGGTGAGGGGAAGCTTAACTTTGTGCTTCTCAGGGATATATCCCAGCCCGTGATTTGTGAATTGAATATAGAAAAGGTTTCGGATTTGTGTTCCGAAGCCGCATAGTTGATTATGATTTGTACCAGTATAAAGGGAAAGACCCTCGAACAGATACTCTCAATCCTCGATGATCCCCATGTGGAAATGGCGGAGATAAGGCTCGATCTTAACAAACTTGCTGACAGTGAGATTGAAGATCTTTTCGCCTCTTGCGAAAAGCCTTTGATAGCGACTTTCCGCGTGTCGGCATCCTCTCCGCAGGCATTGCAGCAGAAAGCGTGGGCTGAAGCGTCTGCTAAATTGGAGTTGGCGGCATCTTCCGGTGCCCGCTATGTGGACTTGGACATAGCCGCGCCGGCGTCAGTGAGCCAGGCTATGCGCAAGATTTGCCGTCGTACAGGCACGGAACTCATACGCTCGTTCCATGATTTTGACAAGACGCCCGACCTGTCTTACCTCAAGCAGGTGGTGGCGCGTTGCTTCCGTTATGGTGCAGACATCGCCAAGGTTGTGACTGCAGCCCATTCTGTGCAGGACTGCGAACTTGTAGAGTCTTTGTATGACGATACGGATTCGAGCGGGCATCTCATTGCATTCGCTATGGGAGAAGACGCGTCTTCAACTCGTATGGAATGCCTCAAGAGAGGCGCACCGTTCAGCTATTGCGCTTATGACGAGCCTGTTGCACCAGGGCAGCTTCAGGTGGACGACATGCATGACAAGGTGTATGGGGACTTTCTCGGCATTTATCGTGACGATTTTTGGGTGCCGGCTTCCAAGAGCTTTGCCATCAGGGCTATAGTAATCGCTGCGCTTGCCGAGGGTACTTCCAAGCTTCACGCCTACACACCTTGTGCAGATTCGGAGGCAGCGGTGGCATTTGCCCGTAGTTTGGGTGCAAAGGTGCATCATAGGGACAATACCCTCACCATTACGGGTATAGGCCCTGTCGCGCCCGGTTCTCTGCATCTCGAAAAAATAAATGCAGGGGAGTCCGGACTTCTCGCCCGCATCGCCATTCCTCTTCTCTCCTTGCTCAATGACTGCCCTTTTACAGTTGAGGGAAGTGGCACTCTCGTTTCGCGTCCCCTCAAAGACGCATCAGGGATAATGGCCTCATTCGGTACAATGCTACGCAATGAATCTGTCCATGATGACAAAGAGGTATATATCCCGCTCAATGTAAGCGGTAGTCTTGTTCCCGGTAATGCCCAGCTCCCCGGTGGGGCGGGCTCACAACTTGTCACGGGTCTTCTGATGACACTCCCTCTTGCCGGCGGCTCTTCTCGACTGCATATTGATGAGCCCAAGAGCATTCCATATATGTTCATAACTCTTGACGTGCTGCGCAGTTTCGGAATGGAAATAGGTGCGCAGCTCGAAGGAGACGAGGAAATGCTCGAACTCCGAGACTGGTCATATTGCAATGGAATACGCTTCGACATCGAGGGCGGTAGACAGTTCAAGGCGGCGGAAATCAGTCTCGAAAGCGATTGGAGCGCGGCTGCCAATTTCCTTGTCGCAGGCGCATTGTATGGAGGTGTGGAGGTGGAGGGACTTGATACCTCATCGCTTCAGGCTGACATTTCCATAATGGATGTGCTCGTGGAAGCGGGTGCTGCGGTGGCAAGTGGCGAGGATGTGGTCTCGGTGCGAAAGGCTCCGCTCGATGCATTTGACTTTGACCTAAATCAGGCTCCTGATATTATTCCTATCGTCAGCCTGCTGGCTGCATTCTGCTCTGGAAAGAGCACTATTGCGGGTATTGGTCGCCTTAGGGCTAAAGAGTCCGACCGTGCACAAGCCATACTTGATACTCTTCTCCAGATGGGCGTGAGTGCTTCTATTGATGGCGATGTGCTGTCCGTAGAAGGCGAGAGTCTATGCTCGCGCATACTGAACTCAAGGCTGCTAAAAGGCGGAGAGTATAGTACCTTCCATGACCATAGGATGGCGATGATGCTACGTATAGCCGAGATAGGTGCCGATAGCCCCATACAAATGGATGACAGGGATTGCATAGTCAAGTCATTCCCCGAATTCTTTGAGCAGTTCACTTAAAAGCCTTTGAAAGGTCTTGGTCGGTCTGAATTCATTATTTCAAGGCTGCTTCTGAAATCCTTTTTGTATCTTTGCGCCGCATGGATGAAAGTTTGAAAGAAATAACTTCCCGAAGCTATAAGGAAGGTTTTGTCACGGAAGTGGAGCAGGAGTTTGTCCCCAAGGGTTTGTCCGAGGAGACGATTCGGTGCATTTCGGCTTTGAAAGGCGAACCCTCCTGGCTGCTTGAGTTCCGCCTTGACGCGTACCGCAAGTGGCTTGCCATGACGCCTCCCACATGGGGGCATCTGACTCTTCCGGAGATTGATTATCAGGATATCATATATTACGCAGCGCCCAAGAAAGATTCGGAGCGTCCCAAAGAGATAGATCCGGAGCTTGAGCGTACCTTTGACAAACTTGGCATCCCCCTTAGGGAGAGGGAAGTGCTTGCTGGAGTCAAAGAGAAAAGCAATGTCGCCGTGGATGCGGTGTTCGATAGCGTAAGCGTCGCTACGACATTCCGTAAGGCTCTTGCCGACAAGGGGATAATCTTCTGCTCGTTCTCCGAGGCGGTGCGCGAATACCCGGACCTTGTACGCAAATACCTCGCGAGCGTAGTGCCCGTTGGGGACAATTTCTACGCGGCACTCAATAGTGCGGTATTCTCCGACGGCTCATTCTGCTACATACCCAAAGGGGTCAAGTGCCCCATGGATTTGTCAAGCTATTTCCGCATCAATGCGAGTGGAACCGGTCAGTTCGAGAGGACTCTCATAGTCGCGGACGAAGGTTCTACACTCAGCTATATGGAGGGGTGCACGGCTCCCATGCGTGACGAGCACCAGCTGCATGCCGCGGTGGTCGAGATTGTGGTCGAGGCTGGTGCGGACGTGCGTTACAGCACTGTGCAGAACTGGTATCCGGGCGATGAGAACGGCCGTGGCGGTATACTTAATCTTGTGACCAAGAGGGGTATATGCAAGGGCGAAGGCTCTCACTTGAGCTGGACTCAGGTGGAGACGGGCTCTGCGATTACATGGAAATACCCCTCGACCATACTCAAGGGTGATAATAGCAGTTCGGAGTTCTACAGCGTGGCCCTGACCAATCATCGTCAGCAGGCCGACACTGGAACTAAGATGATTCATCTCGGGCGCAATACCCGTAGCCGTATAGTCTCCAAGGGCATAAGTGCGGGTCGCAGCGAGAATTCCTATCGCGGTCTTGTGCATATGGGGCCCGCAGCTGACGGAGCACGCAACTATTCGCAGTGTGACTCCCTTCTGATAGGTTCGCAGTGCGGTGCCCATACATTCCCCGTCATCCGAAATGCCAACCCTACGGCTGTGGTGGAGCACGAAGCTACCACCTCCAAGATAAGTGAGGACCAGCTCTTCTACTGTGAGCAGAGGGGTATACCCGAAGAAGATGCGGTGGGGCTCATAGTGAACGGCTACGCCCGCGATGTATTGAGCCGCCTTCCTATGGAATTTGCAGTGGAAGCCCAGAAACTCCTGTCTGTCTCTCTTGAGGGTGCGGTAGGGTAGAATATCAAAAGACCTCTGTGTGAGCGGAGGTGTACGGAATATAAAATGGAAATGAACGATATACTTCTTCAGATAAATGACCTTCACGCCGGTATCGAGGGTAAGGAAATCCTTCACGGAGTGAATCTTACGGTTCGATATGGCGAGGTTCACGCTATTATGGGCCCCAACGGGGCGGGTAAGTCTACGCTCGGTGCGGTGCTTGCCGGCCGTCCCCAATTCAAGGTGACAGGCGGAAGCATTATGTTTGCCGGTAAGGATTTGCTTGCAATGAGCCCGGAAGAGCGTTCATGGGCGGGACTTTTCTTGAGCTTCCAGTATCCGGTGGAGATTCCCGGCGTGTCAATGACTAATTTCCTGAAAGCGGCGGTTGCCGCCAAGAGGGCGTCGCAGGGGCTTCCTGAACTTACACCGGGAGAGTTTCTCAAATTGATGAAGTCTAAGATGGCTTTGCTCAAGATGAAGGGCGAATTTGCCAAGCGTGAAGTCAATGTGGGATTCTCGGGAGGCGAGAAGAAGCGCAACGAGATATTCCAGATGGCCATGCTCGAACCGTCCCTATCCATACTTGACGAGACGGATAGCGGTCTGGATGTGGATGCGTTGAGGATAGTGTCCGACGGAGTCAATTCACTCCGAACCGATCGTACTTCCAATATTATTATTACTCACTATCACAAGCTCTTGGAGTATATAGTGCCGGATGTGGTGCATGTGCTCAAGGATGGCGTCATAGTCAGGACGGGCGACCGTTCCCTTGTGGATGTCATTGAGAACGAAGGCTTTGAGGGTATAGCATGATGCAGGCCGAGAAGACTTTCATAATAGGTTTGGACCAGATTCCGGAGCATATCGTGCTCGGGGCGGGGGAGAGCGCGAAATTCACTTTCATCGCGCTTCCCGGGCGGGATTCCGCTCTGGCTTTTTCTGCTGATCTCGTTGCTCCCGGTGCGAGCCTTGACATTGCAGGCCTTTATGTGTGCGAGGGCGATGAGAAAGTGGGGTTCAATATCAATGTCCGGCATCTCTGCGGAGGATGCCATTCTTCCCAACTCTTCAAAGGTGTGGCTGACGGACACTCGAGGGTTGATTTCGACGGCCTTATCTATGTCGCTCCCGATGCGCAGAAGACGGAGGCTTACCAGTCGAGCCACAATCTGCTTTTGAGCAGAGACGCCCGTGTGGAGTCATGTCCCCAGCTTGAGATTTATGCCGATGATGTCATCTGCTCACACGGCGCGACTATAGGTTCTCTCGATGAGGAGGGGCAGTTCTATATGAGAAGCCGCGGCATTCCCGAATCGGAGGCGCGCAGGCTGCAGATTGTGTCATTCCTCTCGGAGGTCATATCGAGGCTCCCGGAAGATGCTGTACGCGCACTTCGCGAAGCTGCTCCGCAGGTTTTTGTCGATTGAATTGATTTTCGTATATTTGCAGCCGCTCTCGAGTAGGGCGACTTAATATTATTAACATCAAACAACAGATTCACAATGGCTGTTAAAATTCGTTTGCAGCGCCACGGTAAGAAGAATTTCGCATTCTTCCACATTGTAGTGGCAGACACACGTGCACCGCGCGACGGTAGCTACATCGAGCAGATCGGCTCGTACAACCCTAACACCAACCCCGCAACCATCAACCTTAACTTCGAGCGTGCTCTCGCATGGCTCAATGTAGGTGCTGAGCCTTCAATGGTTTGCCGCAGAATCCTCTCTTACGAGGGCGTTCTCCTTCGCCGTCACCTCAATGGTGGTGTCGCTAAGGGTGCTCTCACTCAGGAGGCTGCTGATGCCAAGTGGGATGCTTGGAAGGCTGAGAAGACTGCCAAGATTGAGGCTAAGGTAAGCGGCATCAAGAGCGATGCTATCGCCAAGGCTAAGGCTGCCAAGGCTGAAGAGGCCAAGGTCAATGAGGCTCGCGCAGAAGCTCTCGCCAAGAAGGCTGCTGAACTCGCTGCCGCACAGGCTGCTGAGGAAGCTGCACAGGCTGAGGAGACCGTCTCTGAGGAGCAGGCTCCCGTTGAGGCTGAGTAGTATGCTTTCTGACTCCGGTATTCTTTGGGATGGAAAGCGCCTCATCAATGTGGCGTCCATACTCAAGGCCAACGGGACCGATGGTGGTCTTCTGTTGAGCGCACCGGACGTAGATTTGCAATTTACGACAGGACCGGTATTCGTCGAATTTGACGGATTGCCGGTCCCTTATTATATCACGGACTGCACGCCGAGAGGTGCGGTACGTTTCGTGGCGCACTTGAGCGATGTGCGTACGCTCGAAGATGCGTTGGAACTTGTCGGTAGGAAACTTCTTATGCGAGAGGAGGATATTGACGACCTTCTCCCTGAAGACGAGTCCGATGAAATCCGCACAATGGAAGATGTCGCAGCAATGCTTGTCGGCTGGAACCTTTATGACGCCGACGCTTCCCTCGTGGGCGAGATAGAGGACTTTGAGCCTATTCCTGCCAATACCTGCCTATATGTAAGAAAATCCTCGGGAGAGCAGATCATGCTGCCGCTCCACGAGGACTTTATCATCAGTATTGATGCGGAGACCCGTTCTGTGACTCTCCGCTTGCCTGAGGGTCTATAGACCTGCCCAGGTATTTTCGAACTCCCAAATATCCTTGTCAAACTGGAGTGCGCGTCCGCCCACACTCTCGTCACTGCCGTATGGCGCCGAGCCTACATAGCCTGTGCTCTTGGCATTGCCGAAAGGCTCCCCTGCGTCGAAGGCTGCGATCACGGCATCGAAGAACATCTCCCAACGGGGTTTGTAATAAGTCTTTACGAGTCCGTCGAGGTCTCTGTTGGCATAGTCGCAGAGATGGAATGAGTCGCCCCATACGCTGATAAGTGTCTTGGCGTTGGTCTCGAAATAATCCTTCTCTTCAGGAGTATCTCCCCAACTGCGGGCTGACTCCACCCAGTGGTCGAGCGAGAATTCTTTCCTGTTTGAAAGCAGCTCCGCAAGTTCGTCACAAATGGCGAGAAATTCAGCCTTTGTCTTCACCATTTCCGCGCGGTTGCCCTTCCGGTAGGCTGCTGTGAAACGGTCGCGGACTAAGAGTGCCTTGTCGTTGAGCAACTGGCGGTTAGCATTAACCTTGTCATACTCCAGATAAGAGGAATTGCCCTCCACTGCATTGATCATCTCGACAGCCTTCTCAAGTTCTGCGAGTTCGTAACCTCTCTTGAACTGTGTCGTCCAATGCCAAGTGCCTTCGAGAGAAGGGTGTGCGCATATTATGCTTGAAGATGAAGTGCTTGTGTGGGTGCGGCTTACATTCTTTGCAATCTGCTGCCAATAGGCGCGGAAGCCTTCGTCTTTCCTGCCTATGTGCCTGTCGGCGATATTGTCTATATATGCTTCCGCTCCAGGGAAATGGCTCCATGCCTGCGCGAGTACGGCTTCGTATACGGGTTCGTTCACACCGAAGCCTTCGAGCGTTGCTCCGACTCCTGCGAATCCTGCTCCTGCATTTGCAGCGGTATCTTCAATGCGTTCTTCGTTGAGTTTGAAATCTCCTTCTATGCCTGTCATACCTCCGAAGTTGCCGAGGTAGCACCAGATGAAATTCTGTCCGTAGAAGCTCTCCGTTCTCTTCCAGATTTGAGTGTAGTCGCAGTAATAGTCGAGTACGGTCATCTTGCCTTGGGGCACGGCGGTAAGGTATGCCTTGATGTTCTCGTCCGTCCAGTGTCCTTCGTCTGCGTAGAACAGCCATCCCATCTGAAGCCACTCTGCTTCAGGGTCTACCGCAGTAAGCGATGAATAGATGCCGGAAGAAATCTTGGCAAGGGTCTCGGGATCCCAGAACGGGGCGTCTACTTCGTTGAACGGGTCTACGCCGTAGATGTGGTCGCTGCCGTACATGCGGGTCTGCTCCTCGAGGAAATCCTTCTGAATCTGCGCAAATGTGGGGTCCATGGGGGAGAGGAAAGTGCAGCGGTATTCGTTGGCGAATCCGCCCCAGTAGCTTACGCGGAACGTATCGAGCTGTACGCTGCTCGCGTCCGCCACTTCCTTGGGTAGATGCCCCGAGAACGCGGGCAGCACGGGAGTCATGCCGAACTGTCTTTCGCGTTTGAGTATCTGCTTCTGGAGTTCCGCCTGCTTGTCAATCCAGCTCTGGGGAAGCGGACCCTGCCAATAGTCGAGATTGCACATCCTCTGCCAGGGTAGATGCGCGGGTCCTGTGAAAAACGCCCTTATCTGCTCGTCGCTCATACCGTATTTGCGCCAGACTTTCTGCCATACGGCTTCCTGTCCTGTGATTGCGAGCGGCATGTTCACTCCGTTCAGAGCCATCCAGTCGATGAATCTCTCCCACTCATTCCAGCCCCACCAGGGCATAGTGTAGCCGAAGGTGCAATAGTTAAGGAAAAAGCGTACGTCCATCTCTGCGCTTCCTTCTACCTTGCCTTCCACTGCGGGCATGACATCGGGAAGTTCTACGGGGTTGTAGTCGTACCAGCTGACATTGGTGAGGCAGTATTCCTGAAGGTAGCGGTTGAGCCCCACTGCCATTGACAGGGCGTTTGTACCTTTGATGAGTACCTTGCCGCCTACCTGGGAAAGTTTATAACATTCGCTTTCTCCTTCTATCTGTTTGAATGAGACTGCGCCTGCCTTGTCTCCGAGGATGCGGCCTGCGAGTGCATACGCGCTCTTCTCTGCCTCGCTGCGGCAAGAGGACAACAGCCCTAAAGAGAGCAATGCTGCGGCGAATAAATGTGTGATTTTCATATACTTAGTTATGAGGAATTTCTGAAATGGCTATGGCTGTGGAGACGCTTCTTTCTCCTGTTTTGTCGCTCGGGAGATTGAGTATCTCGCCTCCTGCTCCGACCATGCATGTGGAGCCGCCTCCGTCGAGGTTGAGCGCATCGGTACACCCTAAGGATATGAGCTTGTCTGCCAATTCCGACAAGGTGTATCCGGCACTTCCGTTCGACCCTCTTCCATCGGCGACGAGCAGTATCAGCTTGCCGTCCTCCGTGATGCCTGCCGCGGTGCGGTTCACTCTGTATGCGCCACTTGTGCCACCTGAATCGAGACATTCAGCCCAATAATTCTCCATGGCGACATTCACTCCGTCCTTTACCAGTCTCGGTCCGCCTCCTACCGCCTCTTCGGGAATCCATGTGTAGGTGCCACTGCAATAGTCGGCTGTGGGATAGTCGCTTAGGAATGTCTGAGTCTTCTCGTTATTGTCAAGGGCTGAGGGGAATGCCGTGTGCTCCCTGCTTGAAGGCTTGGTGCAGTAGACCCATGTTATCTCGAACTTTCCGTCTTTCATCAGGCCTATTGCGGAGCGTACGGGATGTATTTCGTGTGTGCAGTTTTCGTCATTGGGCCAGTTGAAAGTGCGTGGTGCAGAGGCCCTGAAGGTGCCATCGTGTGCGAGAAGGCTCACCGATGTACTGCCTGCGAAATATCCGGCATTGGTGATGACGCACGGAATACCTTCGTCTTTGGTGAAATTCTCGAAGTTCGCGAAGAATTCGCTCGGCTTTTTCTTCTTGTTAGAATAGATGCAGTTGAATCTGAGTTTCGGGTTAGCGGAGAAGTCTACGGTCGCGATGAATCCGCTGCACTTCTTGCCATCGGAGAATGTTTCGCTGAAAGTCTCCACGCTTACTCCTTTGGGATAACCGTCCGTCCAATCCCATGAAACAGTTGGGGTTTCAGGTTCTGGCTGGGGGATTTCTTCCGGTTGAGAAGACTCTCTATTGCACGCAATAAGTGTCGTAAAAGTGATTATTGAAGCAAAAATCTTTGGTAAAAAACTCATATTGAACAAGTTTGTTTTTAATGATTCTTTTATTTTTAAAATTTGTGCAAAAATACATAATAAATTGTTGGATTTTTTATACTTTTGTTTCGCTTATATCGGTTTATTTTTGAAAACTGAATCGAGCGCCAAAAATAATTAAATATGTTTACTATCAACTCACGCAAGACTTTGTCTCTGTTTATAGGCGGCTTGCTCTCGTTTATTCCGCTTGTGGCGTCGGCCCAGCAGGTTGTCACGGGGCGAGTGTCAGGACCTGAAGGCACGGCAGAGAGCGGTGCGGTTGTATATGTCAAGGGTTCCGCATCCAACGGTACCATGACTGATGACAACGGCCGTTATGAAATCTCCGTTCCCGGAAGTGATGCCGTGCTCGTATTCTCCATGATGGGCTACAAGGATGTGGAACATCGAGTTGGCTCTGACAGAGTCATCGACATCAGATTCGTTGAAGATGTCAATTATCTCGATGAAGTGGTGGTTGTGGGCTATGGAGAGCAGAAGAAGGAATTTGTCGTCGGCTCTGTCTCTCAGGTCGGCAGTAAGGACCTCCTCAAGGCTCCCAATACCAATGTCTCCACTATGCTTGCCGGTCGCCTCGCCGGTATGACTGCGGTTCAGACGACAGGTATCCCGGGCGGAGACTCTGCCTCGCTCCTCATCAGAGGCGTCTCCACTTTCAATAGCTCTTCTCCGTTGGTCCTCGTGGATGGCGTAGAGAGAAATATGAATTACCTGAACCCCAACGATATAGAGTCCGTATCCATTCTTAAGGATGCTGCGACAGCTTCCATATACGGAGTCAGGGGAGCCAATGGTGTGATTCTCGTGACCACCAAGAAAGGCTCTTCAGGCGATGCCAAAATAACTTACGACGGCTCAGCCTCCTTCGACACAAACACTGTCGACCCCCCCCTTACTTGACGCTGAAGAATACGTCTATTGGCACAACAAGGCTCGCGAGATGGACGGCCAGACGCCGTACTGGACTCCCGAGCGAATCGCCTCCCTCAAGGAAAGAGGACTATATGCCGAGACCGACAACTGGTCGCTTATCTATAAAGACTTCGGCTTCACCCAGCAGCACAATGTGTCTGCAAGCGGCGGCTCTGAGAATTTCCGTTACTACACATCTGTCGGTTACTTCGATCAGGACGGTATACTTAAGAATACCTCCCTTACCCGATACAATGTCAGAGCCAATATCGATGCAAAGCTCTCCAAGGGTCTAAATTACAATGTAAATATCGCCGTAGCCAATTCCGAAAGGACATGGCCCGGACTTTCCATGCGCGGAAGCGACGGTAGCTGGCAGGGTGAATTCTCTCCCATTGGTCAGGCTATCAAGGCTTTGCCTATGCTTGCAGCGGAGTATGAAGGTCTGCCTCTCGGCTACAGCAACGGCACTTATGTATTCACTCCTCTCGCAGCTCTCAACAGCGGTTATCAGGACCAGAGCAGGTGGATGAGTGAAATCCGTTCCAACTTGGAGTATGATTTCTCTGCTCTCGGGCTGGATTTCCTCAAGGGACTCAAGGCGGGTGTCAATATCGCTTACAACTTTGACTACACCCTTGACCGCAACAAGCTTGAAGCTTTCGACATCTACTCTTATAGTGCAACCACGGATCAGGTGGACAAGAAAGTCTCGCTCGGTATCTCGGAGACCAACTTTACCAAGTCCCACTCGATGGGCTACAACCTTACGGTCCGTCCGCAGGTGAATTACGAGAGGGATTTCGGTAAGAACCATATCTCGGCTCTCTGGTTTATGGAGCGTTATACCTCTCATGGCGACACCATTACCGGCAACAAGTCTGGTTATGCCGAGGGTGCGCCCACTGATCTCAACATGGGTGCGATCTTCCCTTCAGTCCCCGTTTCCGGAGGTTATACGGATGCCGGCAGCTTCGGTACAGCGGTGCGTGTCAATTACGCCTACGACAAGAAGTATCTTGCGGAAGCTACTCTCCGCGCTGATGCTTCCTACAAGTTCGCTCCGGAGAACAGATGGGGATATTTCCCTGCATTAGCCCTCGGTTGGGTGATGTCGGAGGAAGATTTTCTCAAGGATGTCTCATGGATCAACTATATGAAGCTCAGAGCTTCCGCAGGTGTGCTCGGATCTGACGACACTTCCGCATATCTGTATATGCAGACCTACAAGTCCTCCTCTCCCAGCACTTCCATTTACATCAACGGAACCCCTCACCCGATCTACTATACTTCCAACTATGTCTATGACGATCTGACATGGTCCCGTACCAACACCTATAACATCGGTTACGAGGCGCGTATGCTCAATAATCGTCTCTCTATGGAGTTGGACGTGTTCTACAAGTACACCTCCAATATCCTTGAGTATGACAGCACCGGCTACTATGCTCCTTCGCTCGGCGGCAACAACCCCGTGTGGATGAACTCCGGTGTGGTGGACAACAGGGGATTTGACCTCAAGCTCAGTTGGGGCGACGTGTTCGGTGACGGGTGGAGCTATGCGGTGACAGGTATTGTCAGCTGGTCTCGCAATAAGCTCATTTCCAAGCGTCTCACCGATTCCTATCCTTCATATCGTGCGCAGCTCGGACAGCCTCTCGGCTCTTACTACGGCTTCCACGCACTCGGCCTCTTCCAGACTCAGGAAGAAGTGGACGAGTATCCCAATGCACCTTCCGGATGGGCTGAGCTCGGCGCTATCAAGTATCAGGATGTAAATGGCGACGGCAAGATTTCTTCCACCGAGGACTTTGTCAAGATTGGCCGTTCTTCGACTCCTGAGATGACATTCTCACTCAGTTTTGACCTCGCTTACAAAGCCTTCTCTCTGAGTATGATGCTCCAGGGTGCAACCCTTTGCGACTATGCCCTCTGCGGTACATGGTCCAACGGCAACATGGATAATACCTATTACACACGTGCATTCTACGGCGGCGGAAACACTTTCCGCTACCTCGTCGAGGATGCTTGGACTCCTGAGAATACGAATGCTTCTTATCCGAGGCTCGCTTCTTCCACTAATGCCAACAATGCTTGGATTTCCGACTGGTGGATGAGAGACGGTTCCTATCTCAGATTGAAGAATCTTCAGTTCGCATACGATGTGCCCGAGCGCATATTCAGAGGTACTCCGTTGAGTGCCTGCAGATTCTATGTTGCAGGAACCAACCTCTTCACTCTCTCTGCATTCAAGTATATCGATCCGGAGAACCCCGGCATTAACAACGGCTACTATCCTCAGCAGAGGACTGTCAGCCTCGGTGCCAAAGTGAGCTTCTAAAATAGAATCAATATGAAACGCTACAATATTATACTGGCTTTAATCGGCATGACGGTGTTGTGCGCCTCCTGCAACGACTGGATCGATGAGGCTCTCAATATAGACCCGTCCGACAGGTATTCGACTGCCACGGTATGGTCAAGTGAGAACTCTGCTGATGAATATCTCCTTGGTATGTATGGTATTATCAAGGAAAATACGGGCACTGTAGGCGGAGACTATAACCTCGCTACCGTGTGGGATGCCTATTCCGACATACTCAAATCCAATTCTTGGAATCAGTACGGACACGGCTACAACGCTGCATTTCTCTCCGGACAGTCGAGTTTCAGCAGTCAGAATGCCGGTGCCTTCGAATGCTGGGACGATTGCTACACCCGTATCCGCAGGTGCAACGAGTTCCTTCGCGATGTCCCCAAGTACGGACCTTCCATCAGTAAGGATTACGAGCTTACCCGCAGCGCGGAGATGCGCTCAATCAGGGCTTTCGTCTATTTCCGCCTTATGGTGGTCTACGGCAAATGCATAATCCGCGATGCAGTGGACGGACCGGAGCAGAATGACAAGGCTATGGCGACTCCAGACGAGGTCTGGGATTTTATAGAGTCGGATCTGCGCTTTGCGGGTAGCAATATTCGTAAGGAACAGCCCCGCGGCAGGATTACCCGCGCTGCGGCATGGGGTTTCCTTTCCAAGGCGGCTCTCTTCGCAGGTCGCTGGGACACTGTAATCGAGGCGGCTGACTCCTGCGAGGCATACGGTGGTGTGCTGGATAATGACTACGCTAATGTGTTTGCTTCCATTGACAGCCCGGAGCATCTCTTGACCTTTGAATTCGTCTCCAATAAGCTTACTCACAGAGGCGATACATTCTTCCGTCCCCTTGGTGACGGTGCGTCTGACGGTATGCATCCCGGTGCCAATGTATATGCTGTCTTCGGACCGACTTCAGAACTCGTGGACAGCTATGAGATGGCTGACGGCACTCCTTTCAGTTGGGATACCCACGGAACTGACCCCTACACCGGCAGAGAGCCGCGTTTCTATGCTTCCATACTCTACAACGGTGCGCCTTGGGAAGGTCGTACCATTGAGACTTACGACGGCGGCAAGGACAAAATCGTGAAGTTTGACAATTCCGGCGCGGCGGGTTCCACAGTCACGGGCTACTATCTGCGCAAATTCATCACCGAGAACGAAACCGGTTGGGAGAAATACGGCAGCACACACTTCGCAATAGCTATGCGCTTTGCCGAGGTCCTGCTCAACAAGGCCGAGGCATATGCCCAGAAGGGTGATTTCGTCAATGCTTATGAGACTCTCAATCGTGTCCGCAGTCGCGTCGGTTTGCCTGCCAAGTCCGGTTCTGATCTTGAGACAGCGATGGCTGACATCAAGCACGAGCGTATGGTTGAACTTGCCGGCGAGGGCCAGAGATTCTGGGATCTCCGTCGTTGGAAAGATGCCGTAGAGGTGCTTGACGGCAAGAATCTGCATGGTTGCTGGATTACGAAGAAGTCTGATGGTAAATTGGAATACAAGCAGGTAAGCTGCGACGGCGAAGGCAGAACCCATACCTTCCTTGAGAGCTACTATGCGTTCGCGATTCCTCTCACGGAGATTTCCAATAACTCAAAGGTTACCAATGCCGACCAGAATCCTGGATGGTAAACTATGAAGTTGTTTGAATTTATGTTATGTCAAATCTTGGAAAATAAATTCGAACAACTTTTAAAACTACTTTAAAATGAAGAAATTAGCATATATTCTTTTGTGCGCGGTTGGAGTGCTTTTCTGCTCCTCCTGCGCCAAGCCGGACGAGGATTTCGTGCATGATGATGCGAGCA
>CAZNDD010000003.1:64502-69049 GCA_964571735.1 uncultured Muribaculaceae bacterium
TTCTGCTCCTCCTGCGCCAAGCCGGACGAGGATTTCGTGCATGATGATGCGAGCATAAGCGCCATCTATATGCAGACCACCCAGAAAGACGCTACAGGCAAGCAGCTTTCGCTCAGTATTCAGGGCGTAATCAATGAAGAGAGCGGAGAAATCTCCTTCGTTGTGCCCAAGGACAAGCGCAAGTATATAGACTTCACTGCCGTGAAAATCCGCGCTACAGTTGCTTACGATGCCTTTGTCTCCGTGACAAAGGAGGGCGGAAAGGCGGTGGACAGGACTCTATATGGGATTCACGACATCTCCGAGGGTATGGAGCTTACGGTCACCGCCAATATGACGGGAAGAACAAAGAACTATACTCTTACAGCACAGTATCTGAAATAATTAACACTTTAATAATCATTTAATTATGAAACACCAAAATCTTATTCTTGCGGGTCTTGCGCTCACTGCGCTGCTCGCCGCTTGTAACAAGGAAGAAACTCCTACAACTCCCAATGAGGAGCCCAAGAGCACGGAGTGCAAACTCACTTCCTTTACGGTCACGAGCGGAATCGTCTCCATTGACGGATTTATTGACCCTACAGCCAAGACCATAGAACTTTCCTATATGCCTAACGAGTTTGAGGCTCTCAAGAGCGCAACTGCCGAGGTTAAGATCTCAGATAAGGCTACCATCAGTCCCGACCCTACAGTCGCTACTGACTACACTGTCGAAGGTGGAGTGCAGTATACCGTTACGGCTGAAGACGGCGTGACCACTTCAGTCTATACCGTGAGCGTTGCTGCCGCAGAGTTCAAGGAGTCAGCCAATAAGATCTGGTCCAAGACTTACGGCGATTTGGGACTTGCAGCTACTATTACCAACCAGTGCGGTGTTGCATTCTGCGACCTCGAGCACTTCGCAACTTCAGATTTCGGTGTCTATGACCTCGATGGCAACAGAGTCGGTGAACTCAATGTCACAGGCATAGGTCTTAAAGAAAATCAGCAGTTCCGCGGCATGACCAACGATGATAACGGCGTCCTCGTTGCCCTGTCCATCCACGATGAGACCGAAGGTGAGGAGACAGTTGTCCGCACCCGTTTCTGGGCTTGGCTTGATGGCTATAGCGCAGCTCCTACCCTTATCTATGGTCCTACAGACGGTGGTAAAGAGCCGGGTTATATGTCTGTTTCGGGTGATGTGAAGGGGGATTTCGTCCTTTCATTCCGTACCAATGCAGGTGCTCCCCAGATGCACCATGTGCTTGTGTTCAAGGGCGGCAAATACTTCGAGGGTGAGAAATCTGCAGCCAAATGGTATGGTCCTATGATCCAGCATCCCGGTAATGATGGCGTCTGGGGTCAGATGCTTTCATTCTTCTCCGGCAATCCTGAGGACGGCTTCGTCTGCTGGGATTCTGTAGCTCCTGCCGAGATGGGTGACACCGGAAACTCGTCTTCTGCATTCTATGTCTACAACGAGGGGCTTTCCGCATTTGTAGCAGGAACAGCCACAGAACTTGCTCTCAAAGGCGGTGTGACTTGGACTAACTGGGCTGCCGACGGCAGATGGTTCGATTATGGTAACTTCTCTACCGGCCATGTGCGTGCATTTGTCTACAATGGTCAGAAGTACATCGTGGCATGCTCCGCTTCATGGCCTAACTCATGGATTACCATCCAGAAGGCCGACAATGTCGCAGTCGATGATCCTGACACAGAGGATGTGGACGAGTCTGAGTCCAATTTCCTCCTTCCTACTGACATTATCGAGGCTACTCCTTCCACATACCCTTGCAGCGCGTATGTCTATGATCCCGCTACAGGTACGGGTCATGTTATCTGCCTCGCCCAGAGCGCAGTTGCAGTCCGTTATGACCTCGTAACCGAAACTCTGTAAATATTGATTTGATAAAGACTCGGGGAGAGCTGTCACGCAATGGCCCTTCCCGGGTCTATTAGATTTAAGAATATGAAGTTCTCACGCTTACTGATTTCACTTTTGTTTATTGGTAGCGCTGCGATTTCCTGTTGTGAGAAAGCCGCAGAGAAGCCCAAGTACATCTGGATGGCGATAGACAATTATCCCCACCTCTCATGCCGCGACTCCATTGCTTTCTATCTGGACAAATGCAAGGATGTCGGCTTCAACTGGGCTGTGCTCGACGTGCGCGGTTGTGACGGCATTATGGTTACGGACAATCTTCAGACTTTCATAGATGAAGCGCACAAGCGCGACATGAAGGTCTCCGTCGCTGCGACAATTTTCCCCGCAGGAAGTCCCTATCACAACCGAGGCTTGGTCTATGACGATTCTTCAATCAAGGACCTTACATGTCTTGAATACAAGAGTGACGGGCTTATCAAAATCGAGGACGACCACAAGGAAGTGGCAGCCTTCATGAACCCTCTGCTTCCTGAGTCACAGGAGATAGCCCTTTCCAATATCAAAGCTATTCTTGACAATTACGATGTGGACGGATTCTCGCTCGACTATTGCCGTTTCCCCAATGCCACTGCTGATTTTTCGGACCGGACCAGAGCTGCATTCGAAGAATTCCTGGGTGAAAAGGTCTCTAATTGGCCTACCGATGTATTCTCTTATGACAAGCAGGGTAATCGAGTTCCCGGTAAGTACTACAAGAAGTGGTGGCTCTTCCGAGCTCAGGTCATACACGACTTCGTAGCCCGTGTCAATGCCTATATGGATGAGTCCCACCCTGATGTTGAGCTCGAATACTGGGCTGCCACCTGGCTCCATGCACTATACGGCACGGGGCAGAACTGGGCTTCGGACAAGGTACGCTACTATGAGGCCTATCTCGATGACTGGGCTGATCCGGACTATTGCAAGACCGGCTTTGCTTCTGAACTTGATGTTTTCATGGCAGGTGCCTATCTCGAAAGGGTCTGGGGTATGGAAGACCTCGAATCCGTCGAATACGCCCTTGCCCGTACCAATCGTGATGTGGCGGGAGACTGCAAGGTGGTAGGTTCATTCCAGATTGCAAGCAAAATTGACATAGAAGAGGCTGTATATGCCTGTATGACTCTTACCGAGGGACTTATGGTATTCGATATGTCCCATACCTTCTCCCGTCCCGAAGTCTGGGATCAGATTAAGAGAGGTATCGAGCGTGCTGAGAATGAGTAAGGATTCTGATTATGCGTAAAAGTTTTTCCGTTTTAGGCGTTTCGCTTTTGATTATAGGCTCTACCTTTTTCTCCTGTACCGAGCCTTTGGACCCTGTCGATCCCGGGCAGACCGATACGAGCCAGGTGGACACGATTCCCGTCGTGCCGGTGGACCCCGACTATATAGCTCCCGGTGACACGGTCCGAGAGAAGCCCGTTGTCATGTGGGTGGACGCAAATGCCAACGCACAGCGCCTTGCGACCAAGGCCCGTGTAAAAAATGTCCTTAACAAAGCGCGTGAGCATGGTATCAACGGCATAGTGGTGGGTGTGAAGCCTGGGCAGGGGACTGCGCTCTATGAGAGTGAGTTCCTCAAGCCCTGCACTACGCTCAACGGCGAATATATAGACAGGGACTGGGATTATTTGGAATACATACTTACCACTGCTAAGGAGATGGGTATGAGGGTGGAGGCTTCGGCTTCCGTGATGGTGATGGGTGAAGAAGGTGCTCACAACGGAGCTATTTACGATGACCCTTATTTCCAGGAAATCGAATGTGTGGAGTACCTTCCTACGGGTCTTCATAAGATAACCGAGGGTAGCACTTTTCCCGCAATCAATCCCGCGCATCCCAATACCATCGCCTACATCAAGCGCATGATTACGGAGATATTCTCCAATCCCAAATATGCCGCTCTGGACGGGTTCTGCCTGGATTATTGCCGCTATATGAATGCCAACAGCGACTTCTCTGATTATTCCAAAGACAGGTTTGTGGAGTGGCTTGCGGAGAATTACCCTGCGCAGAGCCTGGTCAACTGGCCTACGGACATCTATTATTATAAGGAAGGTGAGACCGCTGCGGATCAATACATCCCTGGCCCTCTCTATAATTATTGGTTGGAATGGAGGGCTTTGATGGTCAAGCGTTGCGTTGAGGCAGCTCGTGACGCTCTAAAGGCAGTGCGCCCCGATGCCGACCTGTCTGTATGGGCAGCTGCATGGTATCCGCTTCCCGCCACCGGTCAGAACTGGGGTAGTACCAGGTACAAGATGGTGGACTATCAATGGTGGGCTACTCCCAATTATCACAACTCTGGGTATGCCGAACTGATGGATTACTTCCAGCTCGGAGCTTATTACGACAAGGTGATGGGGTACACTTCAGGTACCATACAGTATGCCATCAACTACTGCAATACCATAATGCAGGGCGATTGCCCGTTCTGGGGCACTTTCTCCGTGGCGAGCGCGAAGTTTGACGCAACTGCAGCTACTGAGTACTGTCTGCTCAATACCGAAGGTTGCATGGTCTTCGACCTCTGCCACATATCCGCATTCAATCATTGGGACAGAATCAAGGCCGGCGTAGACTCCGCATGGGAGCAGCTCGGTGTCAATTCTCCTCTTAAAGTAAAGCAGGT
>CAZNDD010000004.1:0-64468 GCA_964571735.1 uncultured Muribaculaceae bacterium
AGAAAAGAGGGCTTGAAAAAGGCCGCGAAGAGGGCGAAGCTATCGGGCTTGAGAAGGGCGAGAAAATCGGTGAGGCAAGAGGAAGAGCAGAGGGTATCGAAGAGACCAAACTCGCGACGGCGAAGAAGATGCTCGCCTTGGGGCTTGAGCTTGATGTTATCGCTCAGGTTACCGGGTTTTCTGTGAAGGAACTGAAAGTCCTAAAATGAGGTTTTGACGATTCCGAGGTCTTTGTAAAAGGGGCTCGGTTTTGAATTTTGACTTTTGCGGGTCGTGGACGGAAAGTCCTCGGCTCGCTTTGTGTTTGTAAATGATAGTGTGAAACCGGATATAAAGTACTGCTATAGCGATTCTTGTGCCACCGGCACTCCTATTCCGGTGCGAATCCTATTTCGTTGTTTCAATCTACGGTCCACCCCGCCTGAAAATGTGCTGTTGTTCTTGGTCTGTCTGCGGTGGGTGCGTGAGGTGAAATGAGAATCTGTGAAGTGGAAAGTTAGATGTGGTTGTGAGATGAAAAAAGCAGGAAGAAACACACATTTCTTCCTGCTTGATCCGATACAGTCACTTACGACTTATATCTGTGTTATGCATTTAGTTCTTCTTGTAGATGCATACATCTTTCTGTCCGCTTTTATAGCAGGAAAAAAGTTTGCTATCGCTGTTATACCGCAATAAATTTCTTTCGTTGGAACCTTGAGCCCGAATGGTTGCAACTCCGGAAGATGCAATGGTTATTGACCACGATGCATTAGGATTGACTGTAGTCTGAGTTTTCAGATGATTGCTACTACTAGATGCTGCGTACAAGTAACCTGATCCGGTATAAAATGAGTATGTTTCGTCCTTTGCTCCAGTCCTAAGGGTGAGTATTTGCACTGATTCTCCTGGGCTGGAGATGGATTGTTTGTCATCGGATTTTGTAATACCAGCCTGTGCTCTGTTGCTGGAATTCTGAGTTGTGCCGATTGCCTGATCATAGCCTGCAGCTGCAATAATTATTTCGCTTCCAATCGTCAACTCTTTGATGTCTTTCACAAGTGTATATGTTTCGGCCGAAACAGCTGTGATGCCTGACATGTTGATTGTGAATGAGGAAATGTGACCTGCAGTGAAAGGCCTTTCACTGGGGATTGTGAACTCCTTTGTGTAATTTCCTACATTTGTTGTCACAACGACCTTGACTTTCTTTCCGCTAAGGTCTACAGGTGCGCACGCGAACCAAATATCAGAAGACTTGTTGGTGTTCAACGAGATAGTCTTCGATGCGGTGTGGGCTTTTATATCACCCTCGCTATGATCTCCATCTGTATCAAGATAGAGGAAATAACGACCTGACCAATTCTCTGGAGAAATAAGTTCTACTTTTGAGATGGTTTCGCCCGCGCTCAAAGCAAGGTTTGAAAAACTTAACTTTCCATATGCGGTGATATGGTTGAAATCAAGACTAACTTCAGAAGGAATACTGCTGCTGAAAATTGTGCTTTTGGCAAAGAGTATTTGGGCATTTTCGTCAACGGACCCATCAAGAGGAGTTTGGTCTGACGGAATAGTGATGACTATTGAGTTGTTCGTACTGTTAATGCTCGTACTAGTTAAACAACTAAAGGGGCTTACAGCGCGGAATGCAAACTTGCTGCCACTGCTCTCATTTTTCAGGTCTGCACTAAAAGCCGCAGTCTTTGAATCTTCGCTAATGGAAAGTTCGCTGGACTTTTGGCATGCAGCAAAATTGAGAGTAACTGCTACGGTATTATTCGTAGTCCAAAGTGTAGGAACTGTAGTTCCATCGGGGGTCCCAAATACAGTCTTTGTTATAGGGGCTGTTGAGAATTGTACGGTTTCTGTCGCTTCAGATACGGGTGCATCTTGTGATGCAAGTTCTTTGTTGCATGAAAGCGCGAAAACTGAAGACAGGGCGAGGACGGAAAGTTTGAATAAATTCTTCATAAGAGCATAAAGATTAAAGTTCTTCTCCCCAAACATCAATCTGACCACTTTCAATGGTGTTACCCGATGCATTGAGCATCATTGCAGTCTGCCCCATGAGGGACACGACTTTTGCATCAGGGGATTCGTAGCCCCCCTTAAATGCGTTTGTTGTGTTTTTAATCATTTTTGTCTGATTTATAAGTTAATAGATTAAATGTTTCAACTGCCTAAAGGCTCTCCACACTATCCAACTGTCATCGGTCGGGGGGGGTATCGTTGTACTCAAAACTCGACTGACTTTACATCCGCGCAAAGTTAGCTATACTTTTATGTAAATGCAAGAGGATTAAAGAGAACTTCCTGTGTCTACTTTTTCGGCAGTAACATGGATTGACGGAAAATGTCAGCGGGAGATCCAGTTTTCAAGGCGTATGCCGTGTATGCGCTGCATGTGGGGCTGTTTTCGCTGATGTGGCAGTTGTCCATCCTGACGCGGTGGGTCAAGAAAGGATTGCTCGTACGTCTGCCGGTGCTTTCAAAGTTTCCCCGAATGGCCTTTTCCGTGATTTTGGAGTGTTTTACTTCGACGGATAGTGCTATATTTGTAGAGATAATTACACTTATATGAATACACTGCTTTTAACCCTTTCGTCGCTGGCTCTCGCCGCGGCGACTACTACATCATCTCCGCAGGATTGCTGCAAGGCCACGAGCCAGACAGCCGTGACCGTAGATGCGGAAGGCGGCATCGCCAACAATCCCGTCGCAGACCCGCGTGCCGTGGTGCAGCAGGGTAATGCCCGATTCACAGTGCTTACCGACAGGCTCATCCGTATGGAATGGGCGGAAGACGGTCAGTTCGAGGATCGTGCGAGCCTTGCCATCGTCAACCGCAATCTGCCTGTGCCTGATTACAAACTCAGCCGCAACGGAGATGCAATCCAAATCAAGACTCCTTATGTGACACTCCGTTACAGCGGCAATGGAGAGAAGTTTACCGCCGAGAATCTGAGCGTCCGTCTCAAGGTGGGTGGACGCAGCGAGGTCTGGTATCCCGGCAAGCCCGATACTGGGAACCTGCTCGGAACAGCCCGCACCCTTGACGGTATCGAGGCGCTGGAGAACGGGCGCACACTCAAGGGATACCATTGGGATCTTTCCGACAAGTCGGAGGACCTTGAGAACGGCATCCTTTCCCGCGATGGCTGGGCGATAGTGGACGAGAGCGAGAGACCTCTGTTTACCCGCGACGATTCTTCATGGGGAAGCTGGGTGGACGAGCGTCCCGAGGGAGACAGGCTCGACCTTTATATTTTCGCATACGGACACGACTATACGGCTGCGCTTGCGGATTTCAGCAAGGTGGCGGGCAAAGTCCCTATGCCTCCCAAATATGCATTCGGATACTGGTGGAGCCGCTATTGGGCGTATACGGATGAGGAAATGCTTGAAATCGCTTCCGAGCTCCGTGAGAATGAAGTCCCCGCAGATGTCTTCATCGTGGATATGGACTGGCATCTGACCTGGCGTAATGTCTCGGCTGAGAGGGGCAATCAGGACGAGTTCGACCAGTGGATAGGCTGGACCGGATACAGCTGGGACCACAGCCTCATCCGCAATCCCGAGGGCTTCATTTATGACCTTCACAAGATGGATTACAAGGTGGCGCTGAATCTGCACCCCGCTTCGGGCGTGCGTCCTTACGAAGATGCATATCACGACTTCGTGGACGATTATCTTTCGCGCACGGACGACTACGACGGCCCGAAGAACTATATCTACGGCAGTGAGCCTTATACCTTTGCGGGTACGAACAAACCCGCCGGCAAGGAGGGCTACGCAGCTCCCGTGCCTTATCGTATGGACCAGCAGGCATGGGCGGACGCCTATTTCGCGCAGGTCATCCGTCCGCTTGAGAGACAGGGCGTGGATTTCTGGTGGCTTGACTGGCAACAGTGGATGGACAGCCGTTATGTCAAGGGCTTGAGCAATACTTTCTGGATCAACAGGGCATTTTTCGGAGATAAGGTCCGTCAGAGCGCATCCTTGGGCGCGGAAGATGCCGACCGTCCGTTTACTTACCACCGTTGGGGCGGACTTGGTTCGCACCGTTATCCGCTCGGATTCAGCGGTGATGTGTATGACGAGTGGTCAGCTCTCGAGATGTTGCCGTTCTTCACTTCGACAGCGTCCAACGTGGGCTACGGCTACTGGGGACATGACATTGGCGGACACCAGCAGAAGCAGGAGCACCTCACCGACCCCGAGATGTTTACCCGTTGGCTGCAGTTCGGAGTCTTCACCCCGATTTTCAAGACCCACTCCACGGCGAGCGCATCCCTTGAGCGTCGTATCTGGATGTATCCTACGCACTTCGAGTATATGAAGGAGGCGATAGACCTGCGTTATGCGCTCACTCCTTATATATATACCGCTGCCCGTGAGGCATACGACAGCGGAGTGTGCATCTGCCGTCCCATGTATTATGCCTATCCCGAGAGTCAGAATGCATACGATTTCACGCAGCAGTATATGTTCGGTGACAGGATTATCGCAAGCGTAATCTGTTCTCCTGCAGATGAGAACGGCAAGTCTGTACGCAAGGTCTGGCTGCCTGCCGGCAATGACTGGTACGACATGGGTAGACACACTCTCGTAAGTGGCGGAGCCGTGCGTACATTCTCCTATGCAATAGATGAGAATCCTTGGTTCGTCAAGGCAGGAAGCATTCTTCCTCTCGCTGCTGAGGGTATTCAGAATCTTCAGGATAAGAGCAATTCGTTGAGGCTTCTGGTCGTGCCGGGCGTGGCGAAGAGCAGCTACACCTTGTATGAAGACGATGAGGTGAGCCAGGCTTACACAAGTCAGTTTGCTACCACGCTTATCAGCAAGAAGGGCGGGAACTCTTCCGTCTCGATTGAAATCGCTGCCCGTGAAGGCTCCTATAAGGGCATGAGCACGGACAGGCAGTTCACTGTCGTGCTTGAGGGCTGGAAATCAGCTCCTTCCAAGGTGCTTGTGAACGGTGCGAGAATCGCTGCAGAGACTCGTATCGGAGAGCACGGAGTCGATGTCGTGCTTCCCGAAAGCTCCGCATCGGAGACTCTGAAGGTCGAACTTTACAAGTAAGTAAGCTCACAATATGAATCGAGGTGGCCGGATCCGGTCACCTCGATTTCGTTTTGCGCTCGCCATTGTTTATGGCTCGCCGTTCCTCCGCCAATCGCTCTTCGGGGAAATTTATTTCCTGCCGTAGCGGCGGGTTCTCGCATCCTCTATGCGTCCGCTGTAGTTGAGCCCGAATGCGAAGTCCCAGGTATTGCCTTCGGAGTCGGTGTAGCAGGTCATGTCGGCAGGGGAGTCCTCGCTCTGTCTCTCGACTGTCGCCATGTCGGCGGGCATCTGCATGGGAAGCAGTCCTGACGGCTCAGCAACGCCGCGGATAATGTCTACAAATACCTGTCTCTGAATCGCAAGACCGAGCAGGAATCCGTCCGCGTAAGGCTCGATTTCGGCAGGGACGAAAGGACGGAGGGCAGCTACGCCTACGATCAAAGGTTTGTCACCCATGAGTTTGCGGGTCTCCTTGACGAGCTCCAGGTCGGTATAGTTGTCCGACTCGATGGTCTTGTCCTTGTAGGAACGGTTGGTGAAGTCCTCGTAAGGGTCACCGCCGGCTATGCTCTGTTCTCTTGCGGTAGTGGCGGTGTAGGGACTGTACTGCAGGCTGATGGGAAGGTAGCCGTTGCCACCGTTCTTGACATCATTCTCGTCGTAGCCGTATCCGCCGGCAGGCTCGTTGATGAGCACGAATGCGAAATCCGCCTCCTCAGGAGTTTCTGCCATGATGAAATGCTTTTTAAGTATCGCTGTGTCAAGGGGATATTCCCATCTGTCTTCTACCGTGCGACCTCCGAGGAAAGCCTTGCTGGCGCCTACATGTCTCTGGGGGAACCAGATCTTGAGTCCATCTTTCTGGGGAATCACTCCGCCCTTGTTCTTGAGCATGATGATGGACTTGAGCTGCGCTTCGTACCCTTCGTTCATGAACTCGGGACAGCCTACGAGTGCTTCAGTACGGTCAGGGTCCACATAGGGATTGTCGAAGAGACCTGTGCGGAACATATTCATAAGAAGCCTTACTGCAGACTGCTCGAAGCGTTTGCGTGCGCTCTCCTCACCGAACTCCTTGCACCACATATCGTAGGCTTCAATGATGGGTCCCTTGGCGTTGTTGCCGCCGAACTGGTCCACTCCCGCCTTGAGGATTTCGAAATGCCTTTCGCCTTCAGTGAGCGTCTCCCTGCCCCATGGCTTGCCCTGTGCGGCCGCTACGCCTACTTCGTCATGGGTGATGCCCCAGTCGGTGCAGACTACGCCCTCGTAGCCGTATTTGTCGCGAAGCAGGTCGGAAATGATGTATTTGCTATAGCTGTTGCCTACATTACCGCCATTGGGGTCGATGCCGTAAGAGATGGTGTAGTAAGGCATTACGGCTGAAGCGGAAGAAGTCTTGCCCTTGAGTGCGAATGCGCCTTCGAGGAAGGGCTTCATCTGCTTGTCAAGGTCTCCTCCGGGGTACACTGAGTATTTGCCGAAGCCGTAGTGGGCGTCTCTGCCGCCTTCTCCACCGCCACCGCCCGGCCAGTGCTTGACCATGCAGTTGACGCTCGAGTAACCCCATCCGCCTTTGATTTCATCCGCCCCGTACGAGGTCTGGAATCCGTCTATATATGCGCGTGTCATGTCGGCGGAAAGCTGGGGATCTTCACCGAATGTGCCGTAGAAGCGCATCCAGCGGGGCTCTGTGCCTATGTCAGCCTGGGGAGAGAGGGCTGTAGCGATACCGAGTGCGCGGTATTCCTGCGAAGCTATTTCTCCGAATCTCTCCACGATTGCAGGGTCGAAGGTGGCGGCGAGACCTATCTGTGCAGGCCAATATGAGATGCTGCCGCCCGAGCCTGCATTGAATTCAGCCCAAGCCTCTGCCTCATGTCGGGGGTCGGAGCTGATATTGACGGGAATGCCGTGCCCTATGCCTTCGGTGAATGCCTGGAGGTTGTTGTTCCATTCGGCAGCAATGCGGTTGCTTTCAGCGCGCACTATGAGCACTGCCCTGAGGTTGTCTTCAGAGAGGAACTGCTTCTGCTTGTCGCTGAGTGCCGAATGGGGCAGTCCGCTGCGTCCGAGCGAAAGCCCGTTGTAGGTCGAGCCCCAGTAGCCGAAGCTGTCCGTGGGGACCGCCTGGTGTTCGCTATAGAGCATCAGACCGGCGATTTCGTCTATCGAAAGCTGCCCGGCGAGATCTTTCGCCCTTTCGTCAAAAGGCTTGCGCCAGTCTTCGTAGGGGTCGATGACACCGTTGCGGTTGAGATCCTTGAAAAGATAGCCCCTCTCGCTGAGAAGCTGTATCCCTGATTCTTGGGAATATCCGAGCGTTGCGCCGCGTTTCTGGGTGATGAGCGTGTAGGAGCCTTTGTCCTGAGTGCTCCACTTCTGTGAATTGCACGATACAGTGCATGCGAGCACGAGCAATGCTGCGGATGATATGCGCAGAATGGAATTCATATAGTTTGTTGATATTTATTTGGCTTGTTGTTTCTTCTCGTCAGAGATTTCCTTGGGCGACTTGCCGTATTTGGCGCGGAACTTCTTGCTGAAATACTTGGGGTCGTTGAATCCCACCGAGTACGCCAAGTCGGAGACTCTGATTTTGTCGCTCTCCTCCATTATGAGCTTGTAGGCGAGGGTGAGTCGGGAATTGACGATGAACGCGACGGGAGTGAATCCGGTGAGGCTCTTGAGCTTCTCGGTCAAGACCGTGCGAGAGACATTCATCTCCTCCACGAAGTCTGTCTGGTTGAATTCTGAGTCGGATATGTGGGCATTGACCACATCTATGGCTTTCTGTAGGAACTGCTTGTCCATAGAGGTGTAGTCTATGTCAGAGACTTCAAATACGAGCTGCTTGCGGAAGTCGGCACTCTTGCGTTCCTGCTTGCGTATGAGGTTGCGAATCATGGCAGCGAGGACGGAGAAATTGCAGGGCTTGGTGACGAATCCGTCCGCGCCGCAGTCGTAGGCTTCCGTGCTTGCCTGCTCGGTGCTGCGGCCCGTGAGCAGAATCACGGGGATATGGCTCGTCTCGACGCTTTCCTTGATGTGGTGGCAGAGTTCGAGACCGTTCATGCCGGGCATCATCACATCTGACACGACCACATCTATGGAGTGTGAATCAAGCAGTTTCAGGGCTTCTTCTCCGCTGTTGCAGGTGAGCATCGAGAATCGTTTGGAAAGTATCGCGCTGAAGCTTGACAGAACCTCCTCGTTGTCATCTACGAGCAGGACTGTGTGGTGCTCGTCCTTGATGATATTCTCGCCCATGGTGTAGCCGAGAGGGCTGTCGGGAATGGGGGAGTTGTCAATCTCCGCTTCCGAGTAGGATTCCCTTGAGATGGGCAGCGTGACTATGAAGCAGTTGCCGACTTCCTGACTGCTCTGGACCTCGACTTGTCCTTTGTGGGCTTCGACGAGAGATTTTACCAGTGAAAGCCCAATTCCGTTGCCAACTGTACCGAACTTGCGGTAATCTCCTTCGTAGAAGCGTTTGAACAGGCGTGAGCGGGTCTTGCCGTCTATCAGATTGCCATCATTGATGCATCTGACGACGAGCGAGCCTTCCCGGGTCCCGTCCGCGACAATCTTTACGGAGCCACCTTCCGGGGTGTATTTGACGGCATTGGAAATGAGATTGTAGAGTATTTTGTCAAGTTTGTCGGGGTCGAACCATGCCTTGATCTTGCGCGGCTCGACTTCGTAAGAGATGTAGAGGTTGCGCTTGCGCACAAGCGGCTGGAATGCCTCCACGCATCGCCCGATGAAGTCGGCGGCATCGGCCTGCGAGACCTTCAGCGAGAGTTTGTCGCTCTCCACCTTGCGGAAATCAATCACCTGCTGCACGAGTCTTGTCAGTCGTATGGCGTTGGTGGACATGACATTGAGTATGCTCTTGTCTTCTTCGCGACGCGGTTCGAGGTTCTCAATGGAGGCGGTGATGATGCTGAGCGGGGTGAGGAACTCGTGCGAGATGTCCGTGAAGAAGCGCAGCTTCGCCTGATTGACCTCCTCCGCCTTCTGGGCGTTGATCTGCTCAAATTCGGCTTTGCGCTTGAATCTTAGTCTGGAGCGTATCTCTATGGCTACAAGTACGATGACACTCATTCCCAAGAGTGCATAAATCAGCATCGCCCACCATGAGATCCAAGGGTTCTGGCGGACTTCGATGTCGAGCGACAAATAATTGCTCTTCATCAGTGCACCGGGCTTGGCGGCATAAATCTCGAAGACATATCGTCCGGGGCGTATGTCCCTGAATGACGCCATGTTGTCATTGCCTCCTATGATGGTCCACTTAGGTGCGGATTTGGTGGAATGTTTGCGCCTCAAGCGGTATTTGTACACATCTCCATCTCTGCCTGAATAGTCCATGAGAGAGAATGTGATGTCGAAATCAGACTGTTTGCTCGAAAGGCTTACGGAGTTGCGTTTCTCAATCCCTCCCACGGGATTTCCTCCTGCCGTCATCGAAGTGAGTACAAGGGTGGAGGCTTCATTCTGCAGGCTGTCCTGGCGGGTGGAGTAGAGCACGATGCCGTGTGAAGTGCCGAATGCAATCTGCTCTTTCTCCGGGATTAGCATCGCGGAATTGTAGTTGAAATAAGGCGAATAGCCTCTCTCGGAGCCGAGTTGCAGATAGCGCACATTGTCTATCGCGGCGTTCTCGTAGGAGAATGATACCGCACGCGTGGAGGTCGTAATCCAGATGCGCCCATCGGGCCCCTGTTCTATATTGCGTATGCCTTTGCCTTCTATGAAAGCGAGTTCCTCTATTTTGTGGAAGCCGTCTTCCCTGCCGTCGTGGACATAGAGTCCGTTCCATGTAGAGCCTGCCCAGATTCTGCCCTCCGAGTCAGCGGTGACGCAGGAGAAACTGTTGATTTCCGGTTTGTCCTTGATGGTGTAGCTGACTGCTTTGCGGGCTTTGCGGTCAGCCTTGATGATGCCGCCGTAGCTTGTGGCGAGCCAGATGTCGGAGTTGGAGTCCACGGCGATGTCGTCTATGGGGCAGTCGTCTCGCAACTCGCTGATGCCAAGGAAGTCGCCTGCTTCAAGTATGCTGTTGTCGGGCCGGAGTACATAGCTTCCGCGGCGTGTGCCTATCCAGACATTGCCGTCGGAGTCGGATGCGAGCGAGCGTATGCAGTCGTTGCTGAGTGACGAGTTGGCTGAATTGAAATTGCGTATGCTTTCGGATTCTCTGTCGTACAGGTAAAGTCCACGCTCGTAGCTTGCGAGCAGAATCTCCCGTTTGGAAGAGTCCCTTGCGATGATGTCCTCCACCTCACTCATGTAGAGTATGCCTTTGAACGAGGGCTTGTCGCTGTAGGAAGTGAAACTGTCGCTTTCTTCGTCATAGAATATGAATCCATGTGCCGCAATGCCGAGCAGGTATTGGCCTGGCGCGGTGCTATAGATGCTCTTGACGGAATTGGTCTTGTAGCGCTCTCTTACAGAGGGAAGGGCCATTATACCGCTTTGTGGTGTATCGCGGAGAACCTTGCAGACACCGCCTCCGAAGAGTCCGAGGTACATGGTGCCGTCGGAGGTCCTGAGTATGGCGTTCACGTCATTGAAGGGAAGGGCGTTCGTGCTTTCCGAAGGATAGTAGTTGGTCCACTTGTCCTTGCCGGACAGTGTGCTGAAACCGCTTCTGCTGCCCACGACTATGTGCCCGTCCGCGTCTTCGTCTATGTCGTAGATGATGTCGTCAAGTATGGAATTGGGATTCCTTCCGTGCCGGTAGCGGGTGTATCTTGGCGTTTCATTGTATAGCTCGCTTGAGTCTATGCGGAGCAGGCCGGAGCCCCATGTGCCCACCCAAAGATTGCCCTCTATGTCCTGATGGAGCACATAAGAGTCTATGAGTTCGCCTTCTTTGTAAGCGAAAAGCTGCCCGGTGGTGGGATTGTAGCGGTGCAGTCCCTTGTGCCATGAACTTATCCAGAGATTGCCGTTGTCGTCGAGCAGTATGTCAATAAGGTCTGTCAGACCGCTGTCGTTAAAGCCCGTGCGCAGATCTATCTTGGTGAATCCGAGCCTTTCCGAATCCTTGAAGAAAAGACCTTTGTCACCGCAGACCCATATCCTGCCGTTCTTGTCCACCAGTATGTCGTTGACATTGAGATTGTCGGTGGCTGGGTCCTGCATCTGTGTCATCTGTCCGGTGCTTCTGTCAAGCATCAACAGACCTCTGTCTGTGCCGATAATCAGCCCGCGCCCGTCTTTTTCTTCCGCCATGCGCCTGAGTACACGCTCGGAGTACCTGCCTCTGCTTGATTCCTGGCTATAGAAGTTTGTCCTATAGCCATCATAGCGGGCAAGTCCGTTGCGCGTGGCAATCCAGATGAACCCGTCCGAATCCTGATACAGGCTCGATACCTCATCTGCCGGAAGTAGCTCCGGCGACATGGTTTCGAATTTGAGTGCCTGAGGTCTCGATGTGTTATAAGATATGGCAGCAATAGGCTCACTGCCGGGCATTGCACTTGCGACAATGCCCGACAGTGCCAGAAAAAGCAATAGGGGGGGGTGATGCATCGAACTGTATTTTACCAACCTTGGTTTTGATTCAAATAGGGATTTTTGTGTATCTCCTCTGCGGAAATCGGATAAAGATACATCTTTTCGTCCCAAAATCTGTTTTGGACCAAAGTTTTCTCGATGCCGAAGCTTCCGTCTTCAGCTCTTGTGAGCTTGACTCCGTAGACTTTCGCGCTCTCTTCACCGAGTTTCCAGCGCCTCAGATCCCAGAATCTGTGACCTTCGAAACAAAGTTCCACTCTGCGCTCGTTGCGAAGGCGGGTGCGGAATCCGTCCTCTCCGAGTCCGGCAGGAATCTCTGCCATACCATAAACGGCACGTACGGCATTGAGCGCTTCGCGGGGTGAAAGGGTGTAGTTCACACCGGAGAGAGTTCCTTTGAAATCAGGATTCTTCGTTCCCTCAAAGAGCGCCTCTGCATAGTTTAGATAGACTTCCGAGACTCTGAAAATAGGGTAGATGTGCTGGTAGCTTGTGATATTGCCAGTGCTCAAGCTTGTGCTTTCCTGGACGAATTTGCGCAGGTAGAAGCCTGTCGGGGTGGCATTGTCCAGAGGAGCACCGTTGCGACCTCCGGTGAAGCTCTCAATGGTTTCACCTTTGAAACTGTCACCTGTGGAGAGTATTGCGCGGGCAAACCTGGGGTCTCTTAAAGAGGAGTTGGTGAGAGCATCCTTGTGTGTGTCGAAATCAAACGGAGTGCCGTCTGCCATGTCGAAGGCTTCCACAAGATTGAGGCTGGGGCAGGTGCCCGAAAGCGCGTTCTCGTATCCGGCAGGGAAGTTGTTGATTTCGTAGGTGTTGGATGCCGTTTCGCGGATTCCGAAGATCATTTCCTTGCTCTCGACATTGAAGCTTTGCTTGGAAAGAGTGAACTTGCCGCCCGTTGCGTTGGCGTTGATGAAGTCCAATGCTGCGCTTGCTGCTTCGGCGTATTTGGCGGATGCCGCGCTCTCGTTGTGGAGAGGAGATGCTGCATAGAGGAGCAGTCTTGAGCGTGCCGCCAGTGCGAAGCCTTGCGTCACTCTGCCCAGTTCCGAGAAATAGCTGTCAGAGTAGCTCTTGGGAAGGTGCTCCGCACATTCTTTGAGCTCAGAGCTTATCCATGTTACGGCTGCATCGTAGGTTGCGGGGACAAGTTCGTTGACCTCGTCGCGGGTGAATGTCTTGTCTGCAATCACTATGCTGCCGTAGCGTTTGAGCAACTCCATGTGGAAGAAAGCTCTAAGGGCTTTGGCTTCCCAAGGATAGTTCTTGAGCTGCTCGAGATTGTATTTGTAGCTTTCGTCCCAGCGGGCAATCTCGAAATCTTCGGGGCAGTTCTCTATGAGGTAGTTGGCTGCGCGGATTCCGCTGTAGTAGTGGCTCCACTTGTCATCTACCGTATTGTTTGCGGACCAGCTGCCGTTGTAATAGCGGCGGCAGGTGTCTGGCTGGTTGGCGTACACGGCATCATCGCTCGCGCACTCCTGAAAGTTGTAGAAGCCGCTCTCAAGGTAGCCGTAGACATTGGTCATGACTTCCTTTACCTGAGCGAAATCGCTGAACTGGTATTTCTTGGTATGGTACTGTGACTCGTTGAGGTCCAGGTCGTTGCATGAGCAGACTCCGAATGATGCAAGTGCGAGTACCGCAAGTATTGACTTGTAATGTTTCATGCTTTTAGAAATTAACATTGACGCCCAATGCCACAAGCCTTGCGGTAGGGTAGTCGAATGAGACATTTTCCGGGTCAAGAATCTTGATGTTGTCGAAGCTCAAGAGATTGTTGCCTCTGACAAAGATTTTTGCGCCTTCGATGGTAAGCTTATCGCAAAGGCTCTGCGGCAGATTGTAGTAGATTTCTGCTTCGCGGAGCTTAAGGAAAGAACCGTCTTCGGTCCAGAGGCTGCTTGCAAGGTAATTGTTCTTGTTGTCAGAGACTCCGAGTCTGGGGTAGCGTGCGTCCGTGTTGTCGGCAGTCCAATAGTCCTGCAGATAGTGCTTGGAGATATTCTTGTCACCACCGTAGAGGGGTTGGTAAATGCTTGACAATGTGGTAGGTACAGTGCATCCGTTCACTCCCTGGAACTTGAGATCCACGCCTATGCCCTTGTACTCTGCGGAAATGCGTATGCCGTAGTACAATTCGGGAAGGAGGGACTTGAGCTGGTAGCAATAGTCGTAGTTGTCGATTATGCCGTCATTGTTGAGGTCCTTGTACTTGACATCGCCGCTTCTGACGCTGTCGAAGGTGCTGCTGACCACTCCGGGAAGCAGACTGCCTGCCTCGTCGAAGTCGGACTCCTGATAGTAGCCGTCAGCTACGAGTCCGTAGAATCGTCCGATGGAATTTCCCTGAAGGAAGAGGTAGTCTTCCGGTTTGTAAGGCTCGTTGTAAGCGACAATCTTATTGCGGGCAAAACTTGCCGTGCCGGAAATGCGGTAGCTGAAGTCTCCCACTTTTTGCTCCCAGTTGAGTGCAAGGTCGATACCCTTGTTGACGGTTTCGCCTTTGAATGAATCGCTGAGCCCTATGCCTATGACTTCGGAAGTGGTACTGGTCTCCGAAGTTCTGAGATTGGTCCTGCGGTTGTAGAAAGCGTCGATTTCTCCGCTCAGACCCTTGAAAAGCCTGAATTCCAATCCCACATCCGCCTTGCGGTCAAGTTCCGGCTCTATGCCCACAGAGGGAAGTGCGCCTTCGGCTGCTCCGTAAAGGACTGAAGGAGAGACGAACATGTAGGAGTTGCCGCTACCGTTGAACTGTATGTCCATGTCGTAGCTCAAGTTGGCGTCCATGCCGCTGAGTCCGTAAGAGGCTCTCAGCTTGAGGAAGTCTACGAATTTCGCGTCCTTGAAGAAATCTTCCTTTGAAAGCACCCAGCCGAGAGATGCCGCAGGGTAGACGCGGAATTTGTCGCCCTTGGGCATGTAGCTGCTGCCGGAGCGGTCTACGCTTACGCTTGCGAGGTATTTGCCCTCATAGCTGTAGTCCGCTGCGAACACCCAGTCGTGGTGGACGAATGAAGTGTTGGCGCCGGTGTTGGTGCGTTTGTTCCTTGCCCAAAGCAGGGTAGCTGCAAGTTTGTGAGAGTCGTCAAATGTATTTTCGTAGTTCAATTTGCCCCATGCGGACATGCTCATGAACTGGTATGAGAGGAAACTCGAGAAGTTCATCTCCGTGGCATTGCCGTACTTGGAGAGAGAGTAGTCGCTCAGCAGTCCGTTGCCGTCATAGAGCGGGGAGAATACATAATATTCGCTTCCGAAACTCTTGCGGTCCATGATGTCCGCACTGTTGTCGTATGAGAGTCTGACTTCGGCGGAGAGACCTTTGAGCAGCATGCCGAGATCCTGCTGGATTGCGAGGTCTGCCGAGAGCATGCGGGAGAATGTGGTGTTCTCTCCTGTGCCGAGTGTGTACCAGACGGGGTTGTCTATGCGAACCGAGCGGGCCCAGATACCGTCGTACATCACGGGGAAGCCTACGGTCGGAGCCGTGTACATGCTCTTGAGGCTTGTGCCGTTGTAAGGTGTGGAGTGCTGCTGGATACGACCTGCAAGCGAAGCTATCACCTTGGTGTTGTGTGTGATCGTGATGTCCAGATTGGAGCGTACCTTGAGTGCGTCGTAGTTGTTCTGGGTATTGAGACCGTCTATCAGAGAAGTGTTGTTGAAGAAGCCCCTGTTGTTGCTCCAATCTGCGTAGACGAAAGCCTTGATGTTCTCGCTTCCGCCGCTGATGGAGAAATTGAGCTTGTTCTCACAACCCAAATCCCTGAGCATTAGAGACTGCCAGTCTGTAGTGGGGATGAGGGTCGAACTGCCGTTCCCAAGTGCGGTGATGTCGCTGCTTGAAAAATAAGGCGTGAGCCCGTCGTTGGCCCTTGCTTCGTTGAGCGCGGTGGCATACTCTGCGGGAGATGCCATCTGGGGTACTCTGAAAGGTGCCGTCACTCCGCTTGAATAGCCAGCCCGGATTTTGAATGGGCTGAGGCTACCGCGCTTTGTCTTGATGAGAACGGCTCCGTCGGCACCTCTGACGCCATAAATGGCAAGTGACGCCGCGTCCTTGAGGACGGTGACGCTTTCGACTTCATGCACGTCTATGTATGAGGCGTCGCGTGGGACTCCGTCGACTATGATGAGGGTATGGTTGCCGCTGTACGAACCTCTGCCTCTCACGCTGACGGTGGGGTAGGTGTCATCGGGACGGGCTCCGCTGCCGCTCTGGGACAGGTTGAGTCCCGGAAGCAGTCCGTACAGAGCGTTAAGTATCTGATTCTGCGAAGAATTTGAGAAATCTTCGTACCATACGGCATCCACTGCCGCAGAAGACTCTTCCTTGCTTATGGTGCGTCCGTAGCCGAGGTCTACCACACGGGTGGAGTCCTGCGCGCTAAGCAGTCCTGCACTAAGAAGGAGAGCCGGAAGTATCAATGTTGTTTTCATACTTGTGTCTGTCTGTTACCAACCGGGGTTCTGAACGAGCCCGTAGCCTTTGTTGATTTCATCTGTGGGGAATGCGCTGAGATACCACTTGCTGTCCCAGTGGTTCGCCCAGTAGCGGGTGTCTTCCGCCTTGGGTACCGAGTAGATGAACTCCGATGCATACGCGTCGATATCATCTTCGTCGTTGACTATCCCGTCGTTGTTGGTGTCTTCCGTGCGTTCGCCCTTTGCGATGGAAATGCTTATGCCGTAGAGAGTCTTCTTGAAGATGTCGTCTCTTTTCCAACGGACGATGTCGTACCATCTGTTCTCCTCGAAGAACAGTTCCCTGGCTCTTTCGTCAAGGATTTCCTCTCGGAGCTGTGCGTTGCCCTGGAGGGGATCGCTATAAGAGGGAAGAGTCTTGCCTTCCTGCACGGTTGCGAGCAATGAAGCTGTCATGTCGGGAAGTCCCACTCTGGAACGGACTATGTTGAGCTGTTCGAGGGCTTCTGCGGTGCGACCAAGCTCGTTGAGAGCCTCTGCGTAAGTGAGATGAATCTCAGCCATGCGAAGGTAAGAGTAGTTGGTGGGACGGTTCATGAAAGTCTCGTCGTTGTAGTCCCAGATGTACTTGCGGGAATTGAATCCGGTGATGGCTCTGCTGGAAAGCTCGGCACCTCTCTCCAGACCGCCTATCCACATCTCTGCGGCGCGGCCTCTGAAGTGGTCTCCGATAATCATCACAGACTCATACAGACGAGGATCCCTGTCTCTGAACGGGTCGTCCGCAATCATTGATGTCTTCGCTGAAAGTTCGCCTGAATCCTCTTTGAGCCAATCTGTATAGCGGCAGGGGGTACCATCGGTTTTGGTGAACATATCCACGAAGTTGAGGGTCACGCAACCGCCGCCGTATCCGCGTCCAGTGTTCCCGTGGTCGTCGGACACACCGTAGTAGCACCTGAGGTAGGTTTCGGCAAAAGTGGGGTAGTGACGGCCGGTCTGGATGAGGATTTCGCTGTTGTGTCTGTCTGCGTAGCAGCCGTTCCATGCGTTGCGGTAGTCGTCGCTCGTAGTGCCTTCTGCCTGCACAAGTGCGTAAGGAGAGCCGTTTGCCTTGTTCTCATTGAAGAAAGCCTCGCATGCATCCACGACCTGCTGCCAGCGCTCGGCATTGTATTCGCCGAACCAATACATATAAGGGATGTCGTCTGTATTGACATGCTTGGCATTTGCATTCTTGGCTACAGGGGTAGCGTCGCTATATGGCGCAGATGAGTTGAAAAGCGGACTTGCGGCGAAGAGCAGAGCCCTGCACTTGAGACCCATTGCCGATGCTTTGGTGAGATGTCCGTCCCTTTCGGCACTTACTGTCCAAGGGAGGAGTTCGGCGGCCTTGTCGCAAAGTTCCACTACATAATCTATGCACTCCTGGACTGTCTTGCGAGAGAAATCGTAATCCGCGACGTTGTCGGCGCCTACGGAACTCTTTAGCAGGGGAATGCCTCCGTAGTTGCGTATCAGATCAAGGTAATGTGTGGCTATGATACAGTAGGCTTCGCCCTTTCCGACATTCTTTTCTTCGGTTGTCATGTCGGGGACGCGGTCCACATTTTCAATATAGAGGAAGGACCGGCGAATGCCTACCCAGTTGTATTCCTTGCCGGGCACGAAACCGAGTTTGGTCCATGAGACTCCGTTCTCGGCGTCCGCACTGTAGTTGCCTGCGGCATATTCCTGTCCACCGCTGGACCAGTCGTTATGGGACGACATGAGGTCGGTGATGGAGTCGAGGTTGTCGTTGTCAAGCTGGCTGCATGCCCTGTCGTAGCTGCCGCCGTTGTTGAACAGTCCAGGCGTGCCAACGGGCCATGCGCTGTTATGCACCGGATAGCCTACGCGAAGTGTGGAGTAGGCACTTACCAATGCTCTCTCTGCGTAGAGTTTGGATGAGAAAACGGTGTCGATGGTCACGTCCACACCTGGCGCTTTCTCCAAGAAGGCGTCTCCGAATCTGAGATCGTCGCAACTGCTCAGTGCCAATACGCAGCAAGCAATGCTGACGGCAAATATCTTTGTCTTCATAATCAGTGTCTTCCGTTAAAATGAGATGTTGAATCCGGCATTGTAGATACGGACATTGGGGTATTTGTAGACATACTCTCCGTTAGCATCAGGAGAACCTGTGGTCTCTTCCGGGTCAATGTCTATGTCGGCAAGCTCGGAGAATAGGGTCAGCAGGTTGTAGCCGCTGATGAATGCCCTCATTGAACTGATGCCCATCTTCTTGAGCAGATTGCTCTGCTTGAAGTTGTAGGAAAGTTCCACATTCTTGAGTCGGAGGTATGAGGCGTCCATAAGCCAGAGAGTCGAGCTCTGTGTGTACCAGCTCTTGTTCTTGAAAGTGATACGGGGGAATCTCGAGTCCTGATTGTCGGGAGTCCAGCGTCCGTCTGCGAGGTACTGGAGCAGGGCGCGGTCGTTGGTCATTCCGAAAGGCTCCATGTACTCGACGCCGAGTACGCGGGAAGCGTTCCAGGCACCGGTCCACTGCATGGAGAGTCCCCAGTTCTTGTAGTTGAATGCGGTGATGAGACCTGCTACATATTCGGGACGGTATCCGTAACCGAACCATGTCTGGTCGTCACCGTCGATTTTGCCGTCACTGTTGAGGTCCTTGAAGATGGCGTCTCCAGGACGGGGGTTACCGAGGGTGATGGAAGGCACGCTGCCGCCCTTGTCGATGGTAAGGAGTTCCTTCGTATTGGGATCGAAGTCTTCGTCGCGGAGGTAGCGGTCGAAGACATAACCGTAAGTCATGCCCGTGCTGCGTCCGGTCTGCGCCATGTAGGGTTCATTCGGCTCGACTTCGTCCATGTAGACGATTTTGTTGCGGGCGAATGAGAGGTTCCCTGTGATGGAATAGCTGAAATCCTGGCTCAACTTCGAATTCCAGCTTGCCGAAAGCTCGAAACCATGGTTATCCACGATGCCGAGGTTAAGCATGGGCAGGGTGATGTTGGCAATGTCAGGGAGAGTGTTGCGGGTCGAAAGGATGTCATAGCGGTGCTCGAAGAACACGTCTGCTGTGATGTTCAACTGCTGATGGAAGAGCACCACATCGAGTCCGTAGTTCTCCTTGCGGCATTTCTCCCAAGATACAATGGGGTTGCCCACCGCGTTCTCGACCGCGTCAGTGAGCATGGAGCCGCTGTACAAGTCTCCGAACTGCCATGAACCGTAGCTGCCGAAACTGGCGTTGCTGTGTGAAGGATTCCAGGAACCGTTGAGGTAGAGGAAGCGGGCACCGGAGTATTTGTCGTTACCCACGAGTCCAAGAGAGGCTCTGACTTTGAGGAAGTCAATCCAGTCTTTGGTGCCGCTCATCCAAGGCTCCTCTGAGATGACCCAGCCTATGCTTCCTGCAGGGAAAAGACCGTAGCGGTGTCCCGGAGCAAAGTTCTCGGAGCCGTTGTAACCGACATTGAAGTCGACCATGTACTTGCGCTTGTAGTTGTAGGTGACGCGCCCGACATATCCTACATATGCCGTAGGAATTTCGGGGAAGTTGGCAGGGTAATACGTCTTGGACTGGTTGTAGAGGAGCAGGCCCGTAAGCTCGTGCTCTCCGAACTTGCGTGCCCAGTTGAGGCTTCCCTCCAAGTACCAGTTTCTGGAACGCCCTGTATATGAGTAATATGAAAGAGGTTCGTCGAGGTAGTCTTCACCTGAAGTGATGAAGACATGGGTGTTGTCGTACATGGGGTTGTCCAGGCTCATGCCGGGCTGCGTGTAGTGTCCCATATAGTTGACACTCTGCCATCTGCGATGTGCCGCGGTGGGAGTGCGGTTCACATAGAGGTTGTAGTCTGAGTTGTATGCACCCTTGATGCTGGCGCTCAGACCTTTGGTGATGAAGTCGAGTTTCTGCTCGAGTTGTACGTCAAGATTGAGGGTGTTGGAGATGTCCTCATTGTATCCATAGCCGTAGTAGAGGCTGATTCCGCTCATGCCCGTGTTGATGGGGATGAAGTCACCGAGTACCGGCTCGGTATAGTGTCCGTCCACGAATCCGGGGCTGGAGAACGGTGTGCACCAAGTGATGTACTGCCAGATGTTGCTGCCGTAGCCGTTGGGCTGGTGCTTTTTGCCCACGCGACCGCCCATATTGAGCTTGAGCAGGGTAGTGGGAGTAAGGTCAATGTCAACATTGCCACGGTAGTTGTAACGGTCGTAGGTGTAGTTGGCATTGTAGTTTTCAAAACTCTTCAACATACCGTCCTGGTAGAGGTATCCGACTGATGCAAAGTACCTTACCTTGTCACTTCCTCCGGATACGGAGATATTGTGCTGGGTCTGCCATGAGAGGTCTTTGAAGAGGTACTCGTCCCAGTTGGTGTCCGGGAACATGATGGGGTCGCTGCCGTTCTTGAACATGTCAAGGACTGTATCTGAGAAAGTCAGCGGGGTGGAAGGGTCGTTCCAGTTGTCCGAAAGCTGCGCTTCGGAGAAAATCTTTCCGTGCTCGTAACTGCTTACGGAAGTTAGGTGTCTGAGGGGCTGAGTAAGACCGAATGAAGAACTCAGATTGATTCGGGCCTTGCCCTCCTCACCGCGTTTGGTGGTCACAAGGATGACGCCGTTGGCTCCTCGTACGCCGAACACAGCAGTGGAAGCGGCGTCCTTGAGGACTGTGATGTTGTCGATTTCGTTAGGGTCCATCTGGAAGAAAGACCTCTCGACACCATCTACGAGGATAAGCGGCATTGAAGAAGAATTGGTGAGTGAACCCGAGCCGCGCACATAGATGGTGGGGTCGTCAGCACCGGGCTGACCTGACACCTGGACGGAAGATACTCCCGTCAATGCGCCCGCAAGTGATGACGCGGCGCTTCCTGCCGGTGATTTGAGCAGGCTTTCCGAGTTGATAGAGGTGATAGCTCCCGTGACTGAAGTCTTTCTCTGCTTGCCGTATGCCACGACCTGTACTGCATCCAGGACATTTTCGTCACCGGACAACTCAATAAGGATGCCCTCATACTTGGTAGGGACCAATTCCTTGTCTGTGTACCCGATAAACGAGAACACGAGTACGGGGGAGTTTGCCTTGGTCGAGAGCAGGAAGTTACCGTCGACATCAGTGGATGCTCCATCCATTGACCCCTTGACATACACGAATGCGCCTATCAGGGGCTCTCCTGTCTTGGCGTCGACGACGGTTCCGGAGTATACCTTTCCGTCGGATTGGCTTACTTGTACAAGCTTGTCCGCACCCGTGGGTAGGGCGCTTGCGGCAATGGTGCTGAGACCAAGAAACAGAGAAGTGGCACAAAGCCGGATTCTTTTATTCATTGTCTTACTGTTGGATGCGGATCGCTCCGCGGTTGTTTTGCGCAAATATCGCTTTTGTTGGACCTTTAAAAGGGGTAAGAAAGCACGGATTGCGCCTATCCGAAGGGAGAAGTTGCCTTGAAAATCCGATATGACAAATTTAAGTTTCTGGAAATCCCCTATGATGCGGGGCGCTTTCAATCAACTTCTTAAATAGAACCGACTGGGAAGAAAAAGTCCTCCCAGTCAGCCCTTAATAGTATTCGTTATGGCTTATTTTGCATTGAGCGTAAGCACATAGGTAGCGTTGGAAGGCGTTACACCATCGATGACGGACTTGCCGTTCACGAGAAGTGAAGGAGTGAAATCCTTGGCCTCTTCAAATGAATTGCCGAGGACGGCAGCCTCTCTCCAGCCGAGTCTCTGGGCGAGCCAAGCCATCTGCTTGAGGCTATAGCCGCGATAGTTGAATCCAGCCTCAGTGAATGTCTGAACACCGTTGTCAACGCTTACATAGTCAGCTGCGCCATCCCAGTTGCTGGCACCTGCCTTGTTGATCATGAAAGCGATCTTGCCGTCGTAAGTGGTACCGACAAGGTTGTGTACGCAGTAGAAGTTGCTACCCCAACCCATGCCGAGCACGCCACCATCAGAGACGAAGATGGTACCGTCATTGTTGATGAGATCGTGGATCTTCATGGAAGTACCCTTGCGGACGAGCCAGCCTGCCACCCATGCGAGATCCTCAGAAACGATTTCTTCGCTTGCGCTCTGGGCGATGGCCTGCACTGCAGCTGTTTTGTCATCCTCCTCACCGGTATATTCGTAGATATCTTCAGCCTGGAAAGGAATGTTGTAGAAAGCGCCGTCTTTCTGAGCAGCGGTGGCGAAGCCTATTGTACCATCTGCAATGGTGATGGATGCTCTGTAGGGGATACCCTCGATACCTGCATTTACGACAGTGCCGTTATCCTTGACGAGGTAGTTCGTAACTTCATGCCTTGTCCAACCAGTGGTGGCGATGGCAGCATTCTGAGCTGTGGGATCAACTGAATCAGAACTTCCGATGATGTCTGCGACAACCTTGGATGCATCGACGGTGACAATCACGATGTCGCCGAAGTTGTTCATCGTGGTGCGGTCGTCCTTCCAGTCACCAGGGAATGAGAAGAGGTCGTCAGCATAGGTCACGTCGTTGTGATTGCCGTCAGCGGAAATGATTTCCCATGGACGGGGGTTGGAAACTCCGTAGAGGTCCATGCCCCAAGTGGGAACGTAGTTCCATGCCGCGTCATATTGGGCAGAAACGACAGGGAGAGGCATACCTGCAATCTGGGTCGCAGCGTAGACCTTGATGTAGTCCTGATCTGCGTTCACGAACTGTGAGCTGATATCGCCGAAGCCCATCTGCTCGGGAGTTGCCTTCATGTAGTTGGTTACGTCGAGAACGACATTATATACGCGCTCACCGTTGAGATTGAACACGATGGGCTGGACATTGCCTTCCGCGAAGTCGAAAGTGAGATCCTCGGGAAGGGTGACTCCGGTCTGGAGTGCGCCGTCGTTGAAGATGAGCTCAATATTGTTGAAATCCATTGTGCTCTCGCTGAACTTGATGGTGATGGTCTTGGTCGTGTTGTCTACGGTAAGAGCTTCACCTGCATTGAGACCCTTGATCTGGATCTTGCTGCCGTCCACGATGGGGAATGCGTTGGATGAGAACTTTACAGAGTACTTGACAATGGCCTTGTCGGGATCTGTGAAGTTGAGTGTAGGAGTGCTCTGGAGGTCAACTCCTGTGAGTGTCTTGGGGAAAGTCAGTGCCCAACCATCATTGACCTTGATGTCGATGTCGCAACTGGAGAAATTCTCCGCGTTGTTGAAAGTGAATGTCACTGTCTTTGCGGCATCATCGACGACACCTGCCGTGGTCTCATCTCCGCTTGTGACGGATATGGATTCAATAGGTGTAGAGGCGTATGAAGGCACCTCTTCCCTGTTGCAGGAAGAGAGCACGAAGCCCGCCGCTGCAAGCAGAATCGTAAGCGAATGAATTTGTTTCATCTTTTTGGAAATTAAATAGTTAATAGTTTGTGTCCGTTTTGTCTTAATCGGGAAGGCAAAGTTATCCAAAGGCATTTCAAACATAGAGTATAAAATAACGGAAAACCGCCCTCCTGAATTGCCCCGATTTTCTCCTATTGAAATGATTGCTATTTTTGTTGCAGACCCAATTTTAACACGGTATATGACAAGATTCCCTTTGAATGCTTTTTTGACACTTTGCCTTGCGGCTCTGCCTGCCTGCGCATGTCTTCAACGCGCTGAGACGCCCTCTGTGGGGCTGGATTATGTGGAGATAGACGGCAAGACGCCCTCTGATCTTCTCCGTTGGAATGCTGCTGCCTTCGTCTTCGATACAGACAAATGCATATATCTCAAACAATCCTCTTCGCTTTCGGACCTGTCCAAGATTGAAACGGTAGAAGGGGATAGTCTCGTGATAGTGGCATATCCTGGAGAATCTTCCAATCTTGCATTTACCGCTTTGAAGGCAGGACGAGACAAGTCGGAGTATAGGCTTACTACAGTGGACGGCACACCATTGACGGGCAAGGCATACCATTCTGCCGAGGCATTGTCAAGCGATGCGGCAGTCGTGTCTACGCTCCTTTCTCCTCTTAATTCTACCATTGCATTCAATGTGGAAGGCTCTCCGGAGTCTGTCGTGCTGTCTGTGGACGGTCTTTCGAATGAATATGTCTTGAGTCTCGATAGCCTCTATGCTTATGAGCATTCCCGTTTCGAGTTTACCCGCGGCGGAGAATACGATGTCTTCCCAGTCGAGGACAGATTGGACGAGACAGTTCTCAATCTTGAATTTAAACTTGCCGGAGAAACTTATAATCATGCTTTTGCGGGCGTGCCGGCTTTGCGGAAGGGGCAGAAACTTACCATAGATCTCGACGTTTCCAGATTTGTTTCAGAAAATGTATATGGAGTAGGCCTTGTCATAAGTGATTTCATCTCAGGGGAGACCTTCTATACTCAGTCCAAGGCTTATTCGACTTTGGATGAGTCCAGGCTTAACCGCCATTATGCACTGTCAGTCTACAGTGACGGCCGCTGGAAGAGTGTGCAGGTCTATGACGCGCTTTGCTCGGACGCTTCCAAGCATGGTGGCCTGTGGAATGACTGGTCTAACTCCCGTGCACTTCGCGACACTATGTCCTATGCTATTTTCGAGCATGAATTCAATGAGCCTGTGCGAGTCAGAGTGACCAAACTCTCGGACGGAGACTTCTCTTCCTGCGTGGTCAGGCCGAGTACTTATGAGATAAAGACTTCCAAAATAGACGGAAATAGTGTGGAATTTGTGATTCCTGCACTTTCGATGGGCAAACTCAGCGTTGAATTTGACGGGGACAGGCATCATAACCTCTTTATCTACGGTTATGCTCCAGATAAGTCCAAGCCCTCTGCGTCGGATCCCAAAGTCCATTACTACGGTCCCGGTGTCCACACTCCCGGAACCATAGAACTCTCGGCAGGAGAGACTTTATATATTGATTATGCTGCTAAGGTGTATGCCAATGTGATAACCAACGGGGATAATGTCACCATCGCTGGACACGGCATTCTTTCTGGCGAGCAGATGCAGCATTACGGGGACAATCTCTATAGCTATGGTGACTTCCTGATGTGCTGCAATAAGACAGGGTATCGCGCCAAGAATCTTACAATCAAGGATATAACTATGATTGACAGCCCGGGTTGGAATATGTTGCTTCGTTGCACTGACGGAGTTGTCGTGGACGGAGTCAATATGATAAGCTGGGAGCTCAACGGCGACGGCATAGATGTGGTCAGTTGTACGGATGTAGAGATCTCCAACTGCTTCCTGCGCAACTACGATGACTGCATCACACTTAAGTGCCGTTTCATCGTGAGCCCGATTACCGATGTGACAAATGTGCGCATTCACGACTGTCTGATCTGGAATGACTACGCGCGTGGTATCGTGGTAGGTCCCGAGGCAGGCAATCTTGCCAATCCAGGGTATATCCACGACGTTAAAATATGGGACTGCATCTTCCTTGAGCATGGAAGCGGTCAGAACTCGGACCTCAGGGCTGCATTTGCCATAGGACAGGGTAGTGACGGCAAGACGGATCTGTGGAGCGGCAGCAATCCTCCCCGCACTATATCAGATATAACTGTCAGCGGACTTGTATTTGACAATATAGGTCGCAACGGCAGGGCGGCATCAATCTGGCAGTATAAGAATTCCTCTATAGTGCTCGACAATATCACCCTAAGTGACATCAAGGTGCTTGATAGCGAGGGTAACAAATATCCCGCTCTCAGTATCATTACCAATGGAGCGAGTATCAAGGGGCTTAACATCAAGAACTTCACTGTCAATGGAACTAAGGTTCTTTCTACTGGAGACCAATTCTATATTGACAATCCTTCCAACGTCAATTATACTATTCAATAATGAAAATGTCTTTCAAATATAGCATTGCGCTCTTTGCTTTGCTCGGCTGCTTCGCCTCATGTGTGGATGAGAGCAGTTTGCAGGAACTCAATACGACTCGTACCGATGTGGTTTCCGTGGAAATCAGCCATTCTTCGCTGACTCTTGATGAGGGCGGAAGCGCAGCACTGACTGCGACCATTCATCCTTGGAGTGCGAGTGCGCGTAGGGAGTTTGTCTGGTCTTCGTCCAATCCTGAGGTTGCTGAAGTGGACCAGAATGGTCATGTCTGGGCGCATACTTTCGGTGAAACTGTGATTACTGCCGAATGTGAGGGGTTGAAGGGAACATGTGCTCTTACCGTGGCTCGCGTGTATGTAGAGGAACTGCGTGTGACTCAAACTGATATCCGTATGACCAAAGGGGCATCCATCAAGGTCCCCGTGAGTGTATTCCCTTCGGATTTTACTGAGTCTCTTGTCTATGAGAGTTCCGATGAGTCTGTTTTGACGGTGACTGCGGATGGCAGCATCAAGGCTGTTTCCGACGGAGTTGCCAGAATAATTGTGCGTGCAGAGAATGTGCAAGTGAGCGTCCCCATCCTCGTACACGGGGATTTGTGGATGGAGCAGGTGGATGCGCTCACGAAGCCGACTTCGTTTGAGGAACATCCTTATTCGCTTGATACCATAAGGGTTGCACGCGGCGAGACGGCTACGGTCCAGATGATGGTCTATGCCGGCAGCGAGCAGGGGCAGGTCGTTCCCTCAATCAGCAAGTTCGCGCTTAAGGGTGGAAGCGGAGTTGCCGTGACGCCTGAACTTTTCTGGGTAAGGGACGTGGTGGCGAGTGACTTGTGGAACTCCTGGTTCCAGGGCCGTCCTTCCGATGCCTATCCTTTAGGTCAGAGAAATATCCCCGACGCCCTTATGCCGCTTGAGGATTGGGCCGTTAGCCTGTCGGCAGGTGGTAAAAGCGCTTTTTGGGCTGAATTTGACATTCCGCGCGACCTTCCTGCGGGTATCTATGAGGGTACTGCAGTCGTGCAGGGTGCGCAGAACTCTGAGCGTGACTTCGTAGTGAAAGTCTATGATGTGACCCTCCCGGAGAAGCAGACTCTCGACATAGTCCAGTGGATGAATATCGAAGTCCAGGCCATGGGTATAGAACCCGAGATGTGGGGAATTTATGAACTCTTTGAGAACTATCTGATTCCGGTCATTAGCGATTATGGTCAGAATAGTTTCATGACCTTGTATTTCAAGCATTTCCAGACTGACCGTAGACTTGTCAAGCGCGAGGACGGTACATGGAAGATGACTGCCGACTTCTCGGTGCTCGGGCGTGAAATCGAGATGTTTGCCCGTGCCTGCCCCGATCTGCATGTCGTGCATGGTCCAAATGTGATTGCGAGTGCTAATAAGAAAGACGAGGGTATATTGGTTGTCTCGGGCATAGCACTCAATGAAGACGGTAGCCCCCAGGTTGAAGAAGACGGTTCCCCCGTGTGGACATATATTGACCAGAAAGAACAGTACAGCCCCGAGGCTGAGATGTATTTCTCGCTTTATTTCGAGGCAATGCAGGAATATCTGGAGTCTAACTATCTCCCCGACGGCAGAAGCTATCTGGATGTCTATATCCAGACTCTGCACGATGAGCCTGATGACAATCGTGCTCCCGCTTATATGCGTATCGCTTCCTATATGAAAAAGTACGCGCCCAAAATCAGGATAATGGACCCTATAGGGACTCATAAGATTGAGCCTCAATACATTGATGTCCCGTGCCCCTGCATCGACCGCCTCGAAGGCGAGAACGGATATGAGTGGACGGACAGTCAGACCCGCTGGATATATTCTGCCAACGGTCCTCAGGGTGAGGGGCTTAACCGCTTCATCCGCATACCTCTTATCAAGACCCGTCTCATGCATTGGCTCAACTATCGCTATCACACCACCGGCTACCTGCATTGGGGCTTGAACTACTGGGTGGGAGCAAAGAATGGAGACCCTTGGTACGACGCTTCTGCTCCTATGGAGAATCCCGCCGGCGATATGTGGATTATCTGGCCGGGCGACCACAAGGTATATCCTTCCATCAGGCTTGCTGCTATGAGAGACGGTATCCGCGACTACGATCTGCTCAAGATGCTTGCGGAGAGTCAGGGACAGGCTGCAGCGGATGCTCTTTGCCGAGAGATTGTCTCTGACACATACACTTACACTACAGATGTGGAGCGTTTCCGCGCCCAGCGCAAGGCTATTCTCGACCGTCTTGAAGGTAGATAGTCATGCTGGGTTCATTGCTTGGTATAGCGGCTCTTTTGAGCGTGTCTGAGGCGTGTGGCTGCGCCGTGCCGCCAAGGACAGTTGTTTCAAGTCCCGTTTCTTGTAAGTCCGGCGCCGTATTTTTGAGTGAACCGGATGATACGGCTTCATCGGGATTTGTGGATGAATCCGTGGATTCTCGGGAGTTGGCTGTTCTGCAGTCCTCCGAGTTCGTACCCGCAGTGCTGTATGTGGATTTGGGAGAGGGGAAAATTGACCTCTCCGACAGTCTGCGTATAGATGGAATCGATTTTTCATTGTCATCTTCTGTCGGCGCGGATGGGGTATTGACCCTCGATATAGAGCTTGCCAACCATGGCGACAGCGTGTTCGCACCTTTGAGTGCGGGCGTGCGGCTTCCGCTTGACACCTATATGGAAAGCTATCCGCAGTGGCTTGACAAATGGTCTCCGGTCTATCTCGACGCGCAGAAAGACCATTTCCTCGGCTATGCGATGACTCCGTCAGGACGGATTAAGGGTATATTTTCCCCGCAGGGAATTGCTTCATGGTCACTTGATTACAACCTCGGTTATCCGGATCCGCTGTGGTTCTACGGACATCGCATCACCTCTGCCTGTCTGGACCTTATGCATCGGGGACCTCTTCCGTCTCATCATCCTTCAGGTCTGGATAGCTTGGCTCCTGGAGAAGTATTGAGTTGGAAAGTGCAACTTGTTGATATTCCCTCTATTGAGGATTTTGAGTCTTATGCTTTCGTACATACGGATGCTCCCGTATTGGACATTGACAAGACGAGCTATTCCAAGGGTGAGAAGGCTGAATTTGCGGTATTCGCGCACAAGCCGGAAGTGACCCTTGTCTCTCCCTCTGGGAAGCACACAAAACTTTCTGCTTCAAGGTTTATTGACAGATATATGCGAAGCTCCGTAGCTATAGAGAGCCGTGGCGGCGCGTGGCATGTCAGTGCCGTTCTGCCCGAAACGGGGGAGTGGCGCATAGAAGTGAATGATGGTGGTCGCGAGTGTGTCGGTATGCTTTCGGTGCATCGGCCTTGGAGTGAGGCGGTGGATATTGCCCGTCAGGCGGCATGGGATTGTCCGCAGAAGCCTACTTCCCATGTCGAGAGCTGGTACGGCTTCTTCTCGGCATTTCTCGCCGCCCGAATCAATCCTTCTCCTGAGCTGGACAAAAATTTTGACGAGCGTTTCGACTTTATTCTCGAAAAGCTTTATACTGAAGAAGGTACACCTCTCTATTTCGCTTCGCGGATACAGAATACCGCTTCGACTATCAGTATGCTTGTAGATAGATACAAGGCATACGGGCGCGTGGAAGATCTTGAATTTGCCTGCAAAATGGCGGATTGGCTCATTTCTTCTTCACAGTCGGAGAGCGGTGCCTATATGAATTATGGCACCAAATATACGAGTGTCATATATGTCGCCAAGAGTATTCTTGAGCTTTCTCTTGCAGAGCGGGATGTCAAGGGCTCCGAGGAGGCTTCACATCGCCACTATGCCTCTGCGCAAAAGGCTGTGGAGGAACTGGTGCGCTCCAACGGGGACTTCCAGACGGAAGGGGAGCAGACTTTTGAGGACGGCATGGTCTCCTGCTCGGCACTGCAGATGGGATTTCTCGCCCTCAGTCTGCAGGAAGGTGATGCTCTTCGCAACAGTCTGACTTCTTCAATGCTTTCGCTTCTGGATCAGCACAATAGCCTTACGCAGCTTCGCGTGCCCGATGCAAGGCGCCGTGGCGGGACTATACGCTTCTGGGAGTCGCAGTACGATGTACTGATGCTTCCGGATATGATTTGCTCGCCCCATGGCTGGAGTGCGTGGAGGGCATACGCGACTTACTATGCCTATCTGCTTACAGGTGAAGAGAAGTGGCTGCTTGAGACTTGGAATGCCGCAGGTGCGTTTGCGGGCTTGATTTCTTCCGAAGAAGTACTTCGCTGGGCGTTCGTGGTGGACCCTTATGTGAAAGCCCGTCAGACCCGGAAACCCGTCCCGGGATATACCTCGGACAGCTTGAGTTTCGGCAATCCTCATCCAGATGTGCTTGGCGCAGAAGAAATTGTCGTGGGAGAACAATATGTGGATATGGTTTCCTCCTATCAGGGCATCAATACCCAGGACAATGATGTGCATGAGGTGTTCCGCTTCATAGGGGAGTCTTTCCTTGAGAATGCCTTTGTGGTGGAGCGCGAGGACGGAAGTCTCGGGCTGTATAACTGCCATTTTGAAAAGGACAGGCTCGTGCCTGACGAGGAGTGCATAAAGCGCATTCATTTCAATCTTGCTTCGTCCCGCAAATTCAAGTTTAATGGTGCGGAACACTCACTTCCTGCCGGAATGAACTGGGTGGAGCTATAAGCTGTTTGCGCTATTTGACATCGCTGCTCTCTTGTCACCTCGCATTACAAATTGTCTCGAAATCTTGTGTAACAATTCATAAAATGAAAAGAATACTGACCACCGCTGTCGCGCTTACGCTCTGCTGCGTTGCGCTTCGTGCTGAAGTGCGCTTAAACCCTTTGTTTACAGATAATATGGTACTCCGCCAAAAGAGCGAGGTGCCGGTCTGGGGAGAAGCTTCCCCGGGTGCTGAAATCAGCATCTGCACTTCTTGGAGCCGTTCTTGTGTAACGACTGTGGCGGATGAATCCGGCAAATGGAAAACCTTGATCTCTACGCCTAAAGGCAGTTTCAAGCCTCGTAGTCTGAGTATTAGCGAGAACGGCAACGAGCCTATTGTGCTGGATAATGTGCTCATAGGAGAAGTTTGGCTCTGCTCCGGACAGTCCAATATGGAGATGCCCGTGCAAGGATGGGCAATCCCTCTTAATGAAGATGTCATAGCTTCCGCTTCGGAAAATCGCGGGCTGCACCTGCTCACGGTGGAGAGGGCTATAGGTATGCGTCCCCATGACGAGTTCTCTGCCAAATTCGGCGGATGGACCGAATCTTCTCCCGAGACGGTGAGGGATTTCTCGGCTACGGCTTATTTCTTCGGGCTTAATATGCTCAAGAATCTCAATGTCCCTGTCGGTCTTATCAATACTTGCTGGGGCGGAACTATCATCGAGGCCTGGATGAGTCCGGAGAAACTCTCAGAGTTTGCTCCCAAGCGTGCTGAACTCGCCCTTGTGGAATCCCTGCCGGAGGACAAGGATAGTCTTCTTGCAGTCTATAATGCTATGGCAAAGGACTTTGACGCAACGCTTGACTCTTATGACAAGGGTATGCTTGAGGAGTGGTATCAGCCCTCTGCCGATGATAGGATTTGGATTCCGCTCAATCTGCCTTGCCTCGTGCAGGAGATTTATCCCGACGACAACGGTGTGTTCTGGTTCCGCAAGTGGGTCGATATTCCTGCCGAATGGGAGGGGCATGAGCTTACTCTCGGACTGTGCGGGATAGACGATTTGGACGATTCGTACTGGAATGGAGTGAAAGTAGGCTCTGGTGCCGGGTGGAAGACTCCGCGCCGGTATGTGATTCCTGCTGAATCGGTTAAGGCGGGTCCTGCGCTCGTATGTGTGCGCAATACTGATACCGGTGGCACGGGCGGTGTATGGGACAATGCGGAAGATCTCTTCGTGGAGGGTCCTGACGGAAGCCGTATTTCCCTTGCCGGGGAATGGCTCTGCAAGCAGTCAGTCTCTTTCCGTGGCAACTACTCCATTATGCCTCCCCGTATCGTGGACAATCCCAATCTCTGTTCGGTACTTTACAATGCCATGATACGCCCTCTCGTGCCTTATGCCGTGAGCGGAGCCATCTGGTATCAGGGCTGCGCCAATGCCGGACATCCCTTTGAATATAGGGATCTTATGGAGGGACTGATTCTGGACTGGAGAGAGAAATGGGGCTATGATTTCGATTTCTATATTACCCAACTGTCCGGCTATCAGGCGGTGAAGCCCGAGCCTGCCACTTCCGTCTGGGCGGAAATCCGTGAGTCCCAGGCCCGTAGTGCGGCGACTATAAAAGGCGCAGGTCTTGCTACGACCATTGACATAGGTGAGGCTTTCGATATTCATCCCCGTACCAAGGACGAGGTCGGAAGGCGTCTTGCACTTGCAGCTCTCTCCGGGACTTATGGCAAGAAGGTCGAAGCTTCGGGCCCTGTGCTCGAAAGCTGGACTGTGGATGGATCTTCAATAAGGCTGAAGTTCTCACATTGCGGGGAAGGACTTGAGGTGGATGAGATTTCGCGCGAATGGGCGGGTGTCCGTTGGGGCGAAGCTTTTGACAACGGGCAGGTAAATGCCGCTCTTGAGGGGGCTTTGGTGGGATTCCAGATTGCCGGTACCGACCACAAGTTCCGTTGGGCTGAAGCCAAGATAGTGTCTGCTACGGAGATAGTGGTTTCGCATCCGGATATCAAGACCCCCATCGCCGTGCGTTACGGCTGGGCGGACAACCCCGTCTGTAATCTCGAATCTTCTACCGGGCTTCCGGCCGTTCCTTTCCGTACCGACGACTGGACCATATCCGACCAGATTGAGTATCTCAAATAATAAGATCGCGAGGAGGGTGTTTGAGTTCAAACCCCTCCTCGAAAGTTTTATGGAATCCTAATCGTATAGTAGGACGCTCCGTAGCCCGCCCAAATTCCGAGCCCTCCGGAAATGTTGGATATCAATGAATTGGTCCCCGGGAAGAGGGGCGAGTCGGCGAACATTCGGGAGTTGTCATATCCCTTCCAGTAGAGATACGAGTCGTCATCCATGGTGCAGAACTTGAGGTACACCATCGTTCCCGACTTGAAATTTATGTCGTATCCCGTGGCTGTCATGCCTACAGGAGGAAGTACGGAGCACTCTACGCTCTCTCCGTTGAAATTCTCGTCGCTGAGTGTCCCGAGCAGGGTAGGGAAGCATTGTGCACCCGCGCTCTCCCCCTCGCTGATGCTTTGGGTGAAAATCCTGTATTTGTCGCCCTTTTCGGGCGGGTCTGAGAAGTAGACGCTCAGCAGATAATCCTCACCCTCAAGATGTTCTGTCTTTATGGAATCGAGCGGAACTTTGTGAGGAATCGTAGTGCTCGCCGTCACATTCATCCCCGCGTATGACACAGACAACTCGTAAGTCTTGCCAGCCTCGCCTGTAATGCTGTGGTCTGTGTATATGTAGGGGATGGAGTAGCGTTCATCCTTTCTGCCCACGAGTGTGGTCGTCACCCCGTCTACGCTCACTCTGACATCCGCCCAGCGTACTATTGCGTCCTTTATCTCTTCCTCACCCTGTCTCTGCTCGCTTAGGGAAAGAGTCGTGCTCACCATAATCACGGGATGTCCGCCTTCGTCTATCCAGCCCTCCACTACGAGTTGTGGCTCGCTTATGGGCAATGTCTTCGTGCATGCGCAGACATATATGGTGGCAACAATCAGCCCCAAAGTCCTATAGAGGGGAAGAAGTCGGCAGAAATGACGCTGTGAAAGGTGGAAAAACATAACTAAAACCTGAAATACACACTCGCAGAGGGAAGAAGTCTGAGGAACGACTTGTTGGTGTCGTAGTAAAACTCTCCCTTGTCGCGGTCAATATGAAGCGAATAGGAGGATGGGTTGGGGCAGCAGAAGGCATTGTAAAGGGAAAAATTGATTCCTCCTTGGCCTATGCGGGTGCGTATGCAGTTCCAATTGACACTGAGGTCGAGCCTGGCGTAGAGCGGTAGTCTCCCGGAATTGAAATCCGCGTAATTTACAATGACTTGTCCTGAATTGTAGTACAGATAGTCCGCCGGCGTGAAAGGAGTTCCGCCCGCGATGACCAGAGTACCACCCAGCTCCCAGTCTCCTGACTTGTAATTTGCTACGGTGTTGAATTCGTGTATCCTCTCGTGACTTGCAGGGAAGACTCTCCCGTCATCGTGGAACTTCCTCAATGCTCTTCCATAGGAGTAGCATACCCATCCCGTCAGTTTGCCAGTGAGTTTGGTCAGCATGAGACACGCCCCGAAATTCAGTCCGTCGCTGCCCTTGATCATGGCTGCGGTCGTGTAGCCATTGAGGAAATCCAATGCTTGTCCTATGTATTCTATCTGATTGCCGAGGATTTTGCCGTAGGCTTTTGCTTCAATCTCCCATAATCCGTTTTGTAGTGACAGTTTATAGTCCAGCATTGCTGAAATAGACTCCTGCGGCTCGCTATATTCTCCTGCGAGGAAATGAAATTCCATAGGTAATGCAGTGGAAGTCAGACCGGTGCGGAATAGGAACTGGTGTCCGGTTCCTGCTTTTAGCCTGAAAATCCCGGCAGTTCCGAGATTGAGTGAGGCTTCGATGTAAGGGTCAGCGAAACAATAGCGGTGGTCCCCGTTCAACAGGGCCGGTATCCTTACGCCCAATTCTATGCTTGAATTGTACCCTGGAGTGAAGGTGTACGATGCGTCGGCTGCCAGTTCCACGGCTTTCTGGTGCTCCTCACTCCGGTACGAAGCGACTGCTCCATTTGCATGTGGTGACTGCGGATGTATGTCGTGCAATATGGCGTCGGCACCTATCCTTACGGCTCCGAATGTCCCTGCTGCCTTGTATCCGTAGCTTGTGATATCGTTAGGCAGTTCGATGGTCAGAGATGTTTGCTCAAGTATTCCGCTCTGCCTGTATCCGCTTGCATATAGGCTCTGTTTCAGATGCTTGCCATCATCGTTGAAACGATGGTCCCAGGATGCGAGCGCGAGGCTGTTGCCCCATTTCTCGTCTATCGTGGCGCGGTAAGTGTCACTGGTAAGCCGCGCGTCATCCGAGCCGGTGTATAGGCTTAATTGGAATTTGTCCCTGTCCGTGGGTTTGTGAACTGCCGACAGATTGTAATCCCCGAAGTCGTAAGTGATGTACATGTCCTCCGTGCTCAGCCTTGGTATGTAAAGGGAGTGCCTTGCCGCAAGAGACACGGCGCTGTGCTTCCCTATGGGGATGGTGATATTGCCGTGGCCTACGAGAGGTCCTATGCTCGCCAGTCCTTCGGGTGCGTCCGGAACGCGTTGCAGGGGCTGCATTGCGAGTCTGCCGCCGAGTCTCGAGACACCCTTGGCATCGGGGCTGTACTCCATGGACTCGAAATGCTCCGCGTTGAACACGGAGAAGAGTCCGAAGAGGTGAGATGCTCCATAGACAGGAGCGTCCCCTATGGAGAGGTAATTGTGTGCGTTCTCGCTTCCGAGTATGTGTACTGAGCCGTCCAGCTCCGAACATGTCTGGACTCCGGGAAGCATGCTTGCGTAGCGTATGGGGTCAGCGACTCCGGCAATCTGCACCATAGACCGCAGCGAGCTGGCGTCGTAACTGAAACTTCCGATTTCGGGAGATTTTAATTGTATTTCCCGCCTTCTGCTCCACACGATGGACGAATCCAGCTGCAATTCTGCAATGCTGTCAGCGGGGGATAGGCTCTGGCTGTCGGACAAGGGAGAATTGACATAATTCAGTCCGTGGGAGTTTGGACATGCGCAAAACAACAAGCCCGCCACTAAGGCGGGACTTGTAATTGATTTTATGCGTTTGCCCTTAAGCATTTGCTATGCTGTAGGCATGACTTCCGCAAGACTTGTCAGAAGCTCGTTCCATGCCTCTATGACATCGTCGAAATCTTCTCCGTTGAAATACTCGTCGAAAGCGAATCTTCCGCCCTCGCTGCCGTTCCCCTTCGCGAAATCTATCATCGGGACAATCTCGTAGTACGCGACCCCGCTGAAGTCATCCTTGAATGCGATGGGGTAGAATACGAGTTCTGCTTGCTTGCCATCGTTGCCGAAATACAAGGCTATATCTATGTGAGAATTAAGAAAATCGCAGGCCTTCTGGCATTGTGCGAGCTGGGGGTTCTGCATTTCTCTTGCGAGCTCGAGCAGGTCGGGATTGCTCATCAGGGCGTCGAACTCCACGCTTCCGCGCAGCTGGACCTTGCCCATCAGGTCAACGTCCATATTGATGCATTTTGCTCCTGCGGCACCGCTCTCGAGATTGATATGGTAGCCCTCGACACTGAATTTGGTGCTGATGATGGTCGCGTGTTTCTTGGTATAGGATGCGGCGAAGAATGCTTCCTCTCCGTCCACACCGAGTTTGGTGATTTCGAAACGGTAGTCTCCGACCCATACTCCCTGTGTGAATGAACCTGTGGCGGCAAGTATGGCGTCAAGGTTGGTCGTGTCGTTGGTGATGAAATAGTCCGGGGTGTTGAGACTTGCACCGAGTCCGAATCCGCAGATTTCGTCATTGTTGAGGAACACCGTCACATTGAGGCTCTCGGGGACTGACACATGCACAAATCCGTTGGATATGTCCCTATGCTCAATAGTTGTGTACACGGGCTTGCTGTTCTCGTCCTTGCCTTCATATTCCTCCGTCCACTCGCTCTCGTAATTGTCGTAGGCGAGCAGCTTTACTATGGAAGCCTTCTCGGAGATGGTCAGATTGATGTCTACATTGCCCTCGTCTGTCGGGATGATGAAAGTGAGGTCGTTGGCATCCTCCCTGCTCCACGTTCCTGTCTCGGTGTCGAGCGTGAATCTGCCCGTGAAAGGCGCGATTGAGTAAATGACCTTGTATTCGTATGTGCTGACCACGACTCCGTCCTTCTCTTCGGAACTTGTCTGCTCTATGGCTCCGATTATCTGCTCAAGGATATCGTTTGCCCAGATAGAAATCTCGCTGTCGTCAGCATTCTCCACCGCCGCAGATACCTTGGAAAGTGTATTGAGCGCGGGCGTGAAGTCTTGGGGATTGATGCTTTCAACCACATCTACGGCCGTATCTTCCAGAATTTCCTTGGAGTCTTCGGGCGTATGCACCTTGCCTGCGTCCTTGCTGCAGCCAAGTACGAGCACTGATAGTGCTGCCATCGTCCATAATAACGGTCTTTTCATATTATTTCTTGTTTGAAAATTGAAAGTCTTGTGGGACCGGCTACTCTTCTTCGGAGTAAATCTCCTCTGTATCATCGTCCTTCTCATCCTCATCATCCTCTTCGTCTTCCTCCTCGAGGTCCGCTTCAGGATCTTCTCCCGGAAGCCTGCGTTTCTCCTGCGGAAGGTCTTCAAAGGCTACATATCCGGCATCAAACTCCGCCGGTACGGGTCCCTTGATATCGTTGAGGAGAGTGGGTATGAGTACGGAATTGTCATCCATGCACCCTTCTACGGTGAGGATGACCTTCTTCTTGTTTTTGGTGTCGTAGAAATATTCGAAACTGTCTGCCCCTGCTCTCAGCGCCATGTCAATGGTGACATCATCCACGGTGCCATATCCAAGGTCTATGAGTGCGTAGCGGGCTACGACAGTGCCTTCGAAGTCGGTGGCTTTGAACAGAATAGGTTGGTCAACAGGAAATTCGAGGTCGGACTGCATTCTCTTGTGGAGACTGTACAGTGAGTTGGCTGCATTTACCTTGTAGAGCCTGTAAAATCCCTTGATGCCGGGAAGAGTAACTCGTATTTGATAAATCATAGTGCGAATATAACAATCTTATTTGGATTTGATAACCGCAAATCTTAACTTTATGGAGCATTTCGCATTGACGTGAGTTACACAAATGACACATATACGAGTATTACGGCTTCGTCTGAAGCGGTCTACAAGGATCGCGGAAGCCGTTTTATAGCTATGGCTTATCCTGTGGAGAGCGAATCTCAAGTCAAAGCTCTCGTGGATGAAGCCCGCAAGGAGTATCATGACGCGCGTCATTGCTGCTTTGCCTATAGGATAGGGCGCGAGGGTGCTCTCTGGCGTGCCAACGATGACGGCGAACCATCCGGCTCGGCAGGCAGGCCGATTCTCGCGCAGATAGACAGTGCCGGACTGAGCGACGTGCTCGTGATAGTGGTGCGCTATTTCGGCGGAATCAAGCTCGGCGTGCCCGGACTCATAAAGGCATACAAGACTTCCACTGCGGACGCCCTTGCCGCGGCGGACAAATTGACCAAAAGCTCGGGCTCATGGGTTAGCGTGTCTTTCCCTTACGAATCCCTCCCGGATGTGATGAAACTCGTCAAGGATCTTGATCTCCCTCAAGAAGAGCGTGTCTTCGATGTGAACTGCAGCATACGCCTCCGGGTACGGGATTCGCTCCGTGAAGAATTTTTGCAAAGAATCAAAAATATCTCTAACTTTAACTATCAATTCGTCTGATATGAGCACTAAACACATTTTTAATGCAGGTCCCTGCCTGCTTCCGCAGCAGGTTTTGGACGAAACTATTTCCCAAATCAAAGATTTTAAAGGCACGGGGGTTTCCTTGTTGAGTATCTCGCACCGCACGAAGGGCTGGGAGGAAGTTATGGATGAGACCCGCGCTTTGTGGAAAGAACTTCTCCATATTCCGGAAGATTACGAGGTTATATTCCTGCCGGGAGGCGCCTCGATGGAGTTCCTCTATGTGGCTATGAACTACCTTGAGCACAAGGCGGCGTATCTGGAGACAGGCGTCTGGGCCAAAAAAGCACTCAAGGAAGCCAAGGGACTTGGCGAAGCATACGCGCTTGCCAGTTCTGCCGACCGCAACTATTGCTATTATCCCAAGGATTATGTGATTCCTTCGGATGTTGATTATCTGCATATTACGACCAACAATACCATATATGGTACCGAGCTGCGCACCGATATCGATAGTCCCGTACCGCTCATAGCTGACATGTCGTCGGACATTATGAGCCGTCCGGTGGATGTCTCCAAATATGTGATGATATACGGCGGAGCACAGAAGAATGTCGGTCCTGCGGGGACTACTTTCGCTATAGTGAAGAAGGACTCGCTCGGCAAGGTCAGCCGCTACATCCCCACTATGCTTGATCTCCGGGTACACATTGAGAAAGAATCCATGTTCAATACTCCTGCAGTCCTTCCTATCTATGTGATGAACAGGACTTTGAACTGGATTAAGCAGGAGGGAGGCGTGGCTGAGATGCAGCGTCGTGACGAGTCGAAGGCCTCCGCTCTCTATGCCGAGATCGACCGCAATCCTTTGTTCGTGGGTACTGCCGACAAGGAGGATCGTTCCGTTATGAATGTATGTTTCGTGATGGCTCAGGGATATGAGCATCTTCAGGATGAGTTCCTCGCTTTTGCCTCCGCTCGTGACATAGTGGGCATCAAAGGACATAGAAGCGTAGGAGGATTCCGTGCTTCCATATATAATGCATGCACTCTTGAGGATGTCAATGCCCTCGTGGATGCCATGAAAGAGTTTGCCGAATTGCACGTTTAGGACTTATGAAGATACTTGTAGCTACCCAGAAGCCTTTCGCAAAGGCTGCCGCGCAGGGAGTCCGTTCTGAACTCGAAGTTGCCGGATATGAGGTTGTTTTTCTTGAAAAATATCCCGATGAGGATGCTCTTGTCTCTGCGGTCGGAGATGCCGATGCGCTGATCGTGCGCTCGGACAAGGTTACTCCGCGTGTGGTGGAGGCTGCCCGAAAGCTCAAGATCATAGTCCGCGCGGGTGCCGGATATGACAATGTGGACCTTGATTCCTGTACGGAGAAGGGTATTGTGGTGATGAATACACCTGGGCAGAATTCCAATGCCGTGGCGGAGCTTGCAGTCGCTATGATGATATTTATGGCACGCAATCAGTTCACACCTGCCGCCGGTGCGGAAATCAGCGGTAAGACCGTCGGTATACAGGCGTTCGGCAATGTGGGACGTCTCGTCGGAGCCAAGGCTTCGGCTCTCGGGATGAAAGTCAAGGCTGTGGATCCGTTCCTGAGTGCCGAGAAGATAGCGGAGGGAGGAGCGGAGCCTGTGGAGAGCCTTGAGGAACTGTACTCGAGCTGCGATTATGTGAGCGTACATATCCCTGCGACGCCCCAGACCGTGCACTCCATAGGATACGAACTGATTTCTAAAATGCCTCACGGAGCGGTCCTTGTTAATACTGCACGTAAGGAAGTTATTGATGAAGAAGGACTTGAGAAGGCGCTTGCGGAGCGTGAAGACCTCAAGTATGTCACCGATGTGGCTCCGGATTCGTACGAATCGCTAAAGGAGAAATTTGGTCTCCGTGTCTTTGCTACTCCCAAGAAGATGGGTGCGCAGACCGTTGAGGCCAATACTAACGCCGCTCTCGCCGCAGCCCGTCAGATAGTGGGCTTCTTCGAGGATGGGATCACCAGGTTTAAAGTTAATTGAGAGACCGGTCCGGTTTCTATAGAATAAGAATCTATGAAAGTAAGACCTTTTGCGGCGCTTCGTCCGCCCAAATCGATGGTTGAGGAGGTTTCTTCACCTCCGTATGACGTGCTTAATTCGGCTGAGGCAAAGGCGATTGCTGGCGAGAAATCGCTACTTCACATCACCCGTCCCGAGATAGATTTCGAACCTATGGCGGGGGAGCACGATGCCAAGTCTTATGATAAGGCGGTGGAGAATTTTGCACTCTGGCAAGAGAGAGGGTGGCTCGTGCGGGACTCCAAGCCGAGTTACTACATATATGCGCAGCGGATGGGAGAGCGTACCCAGTACGGATTCGTGCTTTGTGCGCATTCTCAGGATTATATGGAGGGGCGCATCAAGAAGCACGAGCTTACCCGCAAGGACAAGGAGGACGACAGAATGCATCATGTGGAGATACAGAGGGCCAATATCGAGCCTGTGTTCTTCTCTTTCAAGCCGGTAGACGGGCTTGCGCGGATTATTTCCGATGTGACTGCTGGGACTCCGGAATATGACTTTACTGACGAGAACGGCTTCGGCCACATTTTCTGGCATATCGCGGATGACGCTGTGATAGAGAAGATTACCGCGTTATTTGAGACTGAAGTGGACTCTTTCTATATAGCTGACGGCCATCATCGCAGTGCGGCTGCGGCCCGTGTGGGTGCCGATATGGCAGGCCGTAACCCTTCGCATACCGGAGAGGAAGAGTATAATTACTTTATGGCAGTGTGCTTCCCCGAGGACCAGCTCCGAGTGATGGACTACAACCGTGTACTGAAAGACCTCAATGGACACACTCAGGAAGAACTTTTGGTGTCTCTCGACAAGGATTTCATTGTGAAAGACAATGGAGATGTGGTCTGCGCCCCGGATCACCTGCATAGTTTCGCCCTTTATCTGGGCGGGCATTGGTATTCCATGGAAGCCCGCGAAGGCACTTATGATGACAGTGACCCCATAGCGGTGCTTGATGTCAATATCCTTACGGAGAGGGTGTTGAAGCCTATATTCGGGATAGGCGATCTGCGTACGGACAAGCGTATTGATTTCGTGGGAGGCATACGCGGGCTCGGCGAATTGAAGCGCCTTGTGGACGAAGGGCAGGCAGCGGCAGCTTTTGCTCTTTATCCTGTTACTATGAAACAGATTACGGACATCGCCGACAGCGGTGCCATAATGCCGCCCAAGACGACATGGTTTGAGCCGAAACTCCGTTCCGGACTCGCTATACATACATTCTGACGCACAATGAGACCAATATCGGTGGACATACACAAGACGCTGAAGGATTTCTTCGGATACGACAATTTCAAGGGAGACCAAGAGAAAATCATCACCGACCTGATGTCAGGTGAGGACTGTTTCGTGCTGATGCCTACCGGTGGCGGCAAGTCTTTGTGCTACCAGTTGCCAGCACTTATGATGGACGGGGTGGCGATAGTCATTTCCCCGCTCATCGCCTTGATGAAGAATCAGGTGGATGCCATTCGCGGTTTCGTGGCTGGTGACGGAAGCATAGCCCACTTCCTTAATTCGTCCTTGAGCAGGGCTCAGGTGGAGGAGGTTAAACGCAATGTGCGTGAGGGCAATACGAAGATACTTTATGTGGCTCCGGAGTCTCTGACAAAGGCGGAAAACGTAGCTTTCTTGAAGAAGGTCAAGATTTCTTTCTACGCCGTTGACGAAGCCCACTGTATCTCCGAATGGGGCCATGATTTCCGTCCGGAGTACAGGCGTATCCGTCCCATTATCGACACTATAGGCCGGGCTCCGGTCATTGCGCTTACCGCCACTGCCACTCCCAAGGTGCAGAGCGACATACTCAAGACTCTCGGAGTGCCGGACGCCAAGGTCTACAAGTCCTCGTTCAATCGTGCCAATCTTTATTATGAGGTGAGAGACAAGGTGGATGCGGACAAGGACATAGTCCGTTTCATACGCTCCAATCCCGGCAAGTCGGGCATAGTCTACTGTCTGAGCCGTCGCAAGGTGGAGGAGATGGCGGAGTTCCTGCAGATCAATGGTGTCAAGGCATTGCCGTACCATGCCGGTTTGGATGCAAAGGTCAGAGCCGAGCATCAGGACCGCTTCCTTATGGAGGATGTGGATGTGATTGTGGCAACCATAGCTTTCGGCATGGGTATAGACAAGCCGGATATCCGTTATGTCATCCATTACGACATCCCCAAGAGCATAGAGAGCTATTATCAGGAGACAGGTCGTGCCGGACGAGACGGCGGAGAGGGCAAGTGCATCACTTATTACAGCTATAAGGATATCCAGAAACTTGAGAAATTCATGCGCGGGAAGCCCGTGTCTGAGCAGGAAATCGGCAAACAACTTCTTAATGAGGTGGTTGCATACGCTGAATCGAGCGATTGCAGGCGTAGGTTGCTGCTTGGATATTTCGGAGAGGATTTCCTGCAGGATAACTGCTGTACATGCGACAACTGTCTGAATCCTAAGGCTACTTTCGATGGCCGAAACGAGATGAAGCTTGTCATACGACTGATTCTTTCGCTCAAGGAACATTTCAAACTGGAACACCTTGCGGCAGTGCTTGCGGGCGAATGCACGTCTCTTGTGAAGAGTTACAAGCACGACAAGATACAATTCTTCGGAGCAGGCAAGGAACATAACGAGAAATTCTGGGCGACTGTGATACATCAGGGGCTGATATTACACCTCTTGGACAAGGAGATAGAGTCGTACGGGCTGATTTTCGTCACGCCTCTGGGCCAGCAGTTCCTGGAGAATCCCTGGCAGCTTGATTTGGTGGAAGACAGGGTTTTCCATTCGGATTCGGGCGGAGACGAGGAAGATGACGAGGAGGTCGAAAATGGAGGTGGACGCAGTGCCGACATGTCCGGAGGAGGTGACCCTGTACTTCTTGCACTACTCAAGGACCTTCGCAAAGACTTGGCTCACAAGCTTGGGCTTCAGCCGTGGATTCTTTTCGGGGACCCGGCACTTGCCGATATGTCCATACTTTATCCCATTACGCTTGAGGAATTGCGCAGTTGCCAGGGTGTCGGAGAGGGGAAAGCTGCCAAATACGGACCTGAATTCATCAAATTGATTGCGAAGTATGTGGAAGAGAATGAAATTACCCGTCCTCAGGACTTCGTTGTCAAGACCACGCCAGGCAAGTCTGCGGGCAAGGTTCAGATTATTGCCAAGGTGGACAGAAGGCTTCCACTTGAAGATATAGCTTCGTCCATGGACTTGAGTATGAATGATTTGCTATGTGAAATAGAAAGCATAGTGTCATCGGGACTTAAACTAAATCTGGATTATTGCATCCGCGGTGAGGTGGACGATGAAGTCGTGGATGAGATTATGGATTATTTCCGTACTGAAGCGACTTCTGATTCGCTTGATGATGCCCTCAATGATTTGCAGAGTGATTATACGGAGATGGAAATAAGACTTGTACGCATTAAGTTTCTTTGTGAGGTAGCATCGTAGCAGGAGGTAGGAATGATTCCGCAGGAGACAGTTAATCAGATACTTGAGACAGCGAGGGTCGAAGAAGTCATAGGCGATTTCATCTCGCTCAAGAGGCGGGGTGCGAGCCTTGTGGCTTGTTGTCCTTTCCACAATGAAAAGACGCCATCGTTCTATGTGACCCCCTCCAAGGGTATATACAAATGCTTCGGATGCGGCAAGTCGGGGACTGCCGTGGGCTTCGTAATGGAGTACGAGCACCTTGATTATCCGGCGGCGCTCCGTTACCTTGCAAGCAAATATCACATTGACATTCAGGAAGAAGAACTCTCGGCAGAGGAGATAATGACCCGGCAGAAGCGGGAGAGCCTGCTGTTGGTGAGCGAATTTGCCCACAAGTTCTATCACGATGCCTTGTCAACGCCGGAAGGTCGCAGTGTGGGACTTGCCTATCTGCATTCGCGCGGCATAGAGGACGCTACTATTGATGCGTGGGGCTTGGGCTGGGCTCCTTCAGGCAGGCGGGACTTCGTGGATGCGGCTCTCAAAGAGGGGTATAAGGAAGAATATATAGTGGATGCGGGACTTGCGGTGCGTCACGACGACGGAAGCTTGACGGACCGTTTCCGCGAGAGGGTAATGTTTCCCATACATTCGCTCTCTGGCAGGGTGGTAGCTTTCTCTGGGCGTACATTGCGTAGCGACAATCCTGCAAAGTATGTTAATTCCCCTGAGACTGAGATATATACCAAGAGCAAGTCGCTGCTGGGTATCTATTTTGCCAAGAGCGAAGTGTCGCGTCTTGACAGTTGCCTGCTTGTGGAGGGCAATGTGGATGTGGTGACGCTCCAGCAACTCGGAGTGAAGAATGTGCTGGCGTCCTGCGGTACGGCTTTGACTGTGGAACAGGTGCGACTCATACACCGTTTTACCTCCAATCTCACCATTATGTATGACGGAGATTCCGCCGGCATACATGCTGCCGACAAGGGTACTGCAATCGCCCTTCCGGAGGGTATGAATGTGCGCATCGTGCTTCTGCCTGATGGCGAAGACCCCGACAGTTTCGGCAGAAAACACACTCTCGAAGAGGTGCAGGCCTATATTTCCACTCACGAAAGGGATTTCATTTCTTTCAAGACGGACTTGCTCCTTGAGCAGGCTGCTGGCGATCCTTATAAGAAGGCGGCTCTGATCAACGACATTGCCGATACCATATCCTTGATTCCCGATGCGGTGCAGAGAAGCGTGTATGTGCAGGATGCCGCTGCCAAATTCGGCATCGAGGCTCAGATTCTCTTTGACCGTATAGTCTCCACCCGCAAGAAAGCGCAGGAGGAGGAACTCAAGGAGGAACTTCGCGAACAGCGTCAGCAGGAACGCGCTGAACTTCATCCTGATGAGGGGCGGGAGCAGGTCCGTGCTACAGGATTGGAGCTTGATAATAAGGAACTTGCGCCTCTCGAGGCTGATATATTGAGTTTTCTACTTCGTTACGGGGTATGTCCATTGAATTTCGAGACTGATTCTCAGTTCTATTCGGAAGAGCCTGTGACTGTGTGTGATTTCCTTCGCGATGCCATAGAGAGTGACGGATCCAGGCTGGAGAATGCAGCTTATAGAATGACTTACGATGCCTATATGCAGGCTTACGACATGGGTCTTGACGGTGATGCGATAGTTCGTACGCTCCTTGATAGCCCTCGGGAGCAGATTAGGCAGGTGGCTGCGGAGTTGTCCACGGAGAAGTATAGAATTACGGTGCAGAGCTTCAAGGATTCTATGATGAGCCGCGATTCGTGGCTTGTCAACTATGTCCCGAGGACTATCTTGAAATATGTCCGCAGCCGTGTGAGGCAGAAGGTGGATATCCTCAAGAAAAGCTTGTCGCAGACTTCCGAGCCGGATGAGCAGATGAGCCTGATGCAGCAGATTATCCATCTACAGCGCGTGCAGGTGCAGGTGGAAGACAAGCTAAAAACCGTTTAGATACCCCGAGTTTGGGTGCAGAATCACCCGTATTTGCTTATATTTGTAGGATTTTGATAATACATATACGATGAATAAATTCAAAAGAACGCTTGTTACGGCGGCGCTTCCATACGCAAACGGTCCTCTTCATATAGGACATCTTGCAGGTGTCTATGTGCCTGCGGACATTTATGTGCGCTATCTCAGGCTTAAGGGGGAGGAAGTCCTCTTTGTCTGCGGAAGCGATGAGCACGGAGTTCCGATTACAATCAAGGCAAGACAGCAGGGTTGCAGCCCTCAAGACATAGTAGACAAATATGACAAGATCATCTCGGATTCGTTCAAGGGATTCGGGATTGATTTCGACGTATATGGCAGGACCAGTTCTAAGATTCATGAGGAGACGGCTTCCGAGTTCTTTAAGAAGCTCTATGACGACGGCAAATTTGTCACCGAGACCACGGAGCAATATTATGACCCTGAGGCCCAGACCTTCCTTGCGGACCGTTATATCGTGGGTACATGCCCCCGTTGCGGCAATCCCGATGCTTACGGAGACCAGTGTGAGAAATGCGGCTGCACTTTGAGCCCTGAGGAACTTCTCAATCCTCGTTCCAAACTCAGCGGTGCGGCTCCCATAAAGAAGGAGACCACGCATTGGTATCTGCCTTTGCAGGATTATGAGCAGTGGTTGCGCGAGTGGATACTTGAGGGTCACAAGGAGTGGAGGCCCAATGTCTACGGGCAGGTCAAGAGCTGGATCGATACCGGACTTAAGCCCCGTGCCGTCACCCGAGACCTCGACTGGGGCGTGCCCGTGCCTGTAGAGGGTGCGGAGGGCAAGGTGCTCTATGTGTGGTTCGACGCTCCCATCGGATATATCAGCAATACCAAGCAGCTTCTTCCCGATACTTGGGAGAAATGGTGGAAGAGCGAGGATACCAAGCTCGTACACTTTATTGGTAAGGACAACATAGTTTTCCACTGCATCGTATTCCCTTCTATGCTCAAGGCTTACGGTGACGGATTCATACTTCCGGACAATGTTCCCTCCAACGAGTTCCTAAATCTCGAGGGTGACAAGATTTCAACTTCCCGCGGCTGGGCCGTATGGGGTGACGAATACCTCAATGATTTCCCCGGTAAGGCTGACGTGCTCCGTTATGTGCTGACTGCCAATGCTCCCGAGACCAAGGACAACGACTTTAGTTGGAAGGACTTCCAGACTCGCAATAATTCCGAGCTTGTGGGTATCTTCGGAAACTTTGTCAATAGGGCTTTTGTCTTGACACACAAGTATTTTGGTGGTAAGGTTCCCGCTTGCGGAGAGCTCTTGCCTTTCGACAGGGAAACCCTTGACCGCGTGCCGGAGCTTAAGGCTTCTTTGGAGCGTAATATCGAGGGTTATCGCTTCCGTGACGCGCTTCGCGATGCTATGGAAATTGCCCGTGTCGGTAACAAATATATCTCTGACAGCGAGCCTTGGAAGGTTGCGAAGACTGATTTGGCTCGTACTGCGACCATTCTCAATGTCTGCCTGCAGCTTTGCGCTGACCTTGCTATTGCATTCGAGCCGTTCACTCCTTTCGCTTCAGAGAAATTGGCTTCAATGCTCAAGTTTACACGCAGTTGGGAACTTTTAGGTAAGGATGTGCTGCTGGCGGAAGGTCATGAGCTTGCTCCAGCCGAACTTCTCTTTGAGAAAATAGAAGACGAGCAGGTGCAGAAGCAACTTGACAGGCTTGAGGCTATCCGCGCTACAAAGGCAGCCGAGGCAGCGGCTCTTGAGGCTTCCACTCCGGAGCCCGCCAAAGAACAGATTACCTTTGACGAGTTCGAAAAAATGGATATCCGTACTGCCACCGTGCTGGAGGCAGAGCGTGTGCCCAAGACCGACAAACTGCTCAAGTTAAGTATCGATACCGGACTTGATAAGCGAGTTATAGTGAGCGGTATAGCCGAGTATTACACTCCAGAGCAGATGGTGGGCAAGCAGATTTGCATACTTGCCAATCTTGCACCCCGCACCATACGCGGCATCGAATCCAAGGGTATGATTCTGATGGCACGTCAGAAGGACGGCAAGATGCGTATCCTTGCACCTGAAGAGGTCCTTGACAATGGCGCTACAATAGGTTAAAGAACTTTTGGGACCAATCAGTCAATGAGGCTTTTTGGGTACCCTCGAACTAAACTTGCCCTATCGGCACTGTAATCATCAAAAATAAGAGGCTGACTAAATTGTTTATTAGTCAGCCTCTTTTTCGTTTTAAGTGCGTGTCTTTTGAACGCTATGCTATCTGGAGTGAGGGCTTGCAGTTCTTCTGCTCTTTCTTCCTGCTGCTTTTGACCTTGCGGCTTACTCCGAGTTCTTCGTTTCGGCTTGTGACACTGATGCCGAGTTCAGAAAGCTGGCTGACGAAGTAGCTCTCAAAGTCGTTCTCGGTAATTTTGCGTGAGATGTTGAAGAAAAGCTTGTCTCCGTATCCTATGCATGTAGCGGCTCCTGCATTGCCTCTCTGGCGTCCGAGTATGAAATCCATTTCTTCTACGAAAGGCCGCATCTCTTCCGGGAGGCTGACCCTGCCGAGGTTGGAAAGTGTGTGGGTGAAGTACTTGTCGCCCTTGACTTTATATACGGCATCGATTACGTGCTTTTTTATGAAAAGGGGAATTGCCGCTACGGCAAAATTGTTCTCGAGAGCTACGTTGGCTGCGACCTTTTTCTCAAGTTCGCAAGGGAGGGCGAGATTTTTCTTTTGGGCAGAGACGATCTTTACGATTTCTTCAAAACTGAAATATCCGTTGCTGACATCTACTCCGAGATTGACATATGAGGAGTAATTGCGCAGTGTTCTTCCTCCGAAAAGGGGGCGGAGATTTACAGGGACATTGATTTTTAGCGCTGAGTTCTTGCGGCGTTTCTTGTCGTGGCGGTGGACTTCCTGCAATGCGCTTACCATTGCGGCTGTAAGCAGTTCTGTGACCGTGCATGAGTAGTTTTTGCATGCGGCCTTGACTTCGTCGCACTTGAGGGTGTATCTTTCGTTGTGGAGGGTGCGGCAGTTCTCTACCTGTCCGGGGATGTGGTATGCGCTGTCGTTTTTCTCAAGTGAGCCTTTCTTGCCGGCAAACTCGGCGAAGCAGTCCTCGGACTCCTTTTTGGAGGGCATGTCTTCAGGATTCAGTACGAGGCTATCGTAACTGATGCTGATATTATGTCTGAGTCTGAGGTATTCTGCGGTGACGGTCAGCAGGAAGGTCTGTGCTCCCGTGCCGTCAGCGAGGGCGTGGAATATGTCCAATACGATTTTCTTGCCGTCTGCGGCGAGTTTGAACAACTGTCCTCCATGAAATTTGTAGCCTATCGGAAGCAGGGCTGAAGGGTCGCTCACTGTAGCCTGCCCTTTCATTTTCTTTAGGTACCACCAGAAGGCTCCGTTGGAGAGAGTGCATCCGAAAGTGGGGATGCGCTTGATACTGTTGTCAAGTGCCTGCTGTAGGTAGTTGCGGTTGACCTCTTCTTTGAGGGTCACGCTCAATCTGAAGAGCGCGGCGTGTGTCTTGCCGAGGGATGCGGGGTATATGTTGGAGGCGTTGTCGAGCCTCATTTTGATTTCGTTCATATTTCTTGTCGTCCGGACTTGTGCCCGACGGGTGCAAAAGTACATCTGCTTCCCGCTTTATGGAAAAGTTTGACACTGGGACGAGTGAAAAGTGACGAAAGCTATGTTTTAGGGACTAAAATCGCTTATTAGGGACTAAAATCCGAAGTTTTTAGTTTTATCCCGCGCTTTTCTGGGATTAAAGATTTTTAGAAAAGGGAAAATTGTGACGAAAATTGTCTCGTATGTCGAGCTTCTTGCCGGACTCGTGACTCGCTTGGAAAGGCTGCGTTTTTGCGAACTGTAGCAGGCGGCAGGGCCTTCGATTGGAGCCCTGTTTTCTGGAACTTGCGGCGCGCTGTTAGATGTAGATTAGGCGAGAGAGTCGGTCGGAGCGGAAGATGCTCTCGGCGCATGAGCGGAGTTGCTCTGGAGTGATGGCTTCTATCATTTCACGCGTGAGGCTGTCGCTCCAGATTTTTCCGAAAGAAAGCATACTCTTCCCCATGGAAAGGCATTGGGCTTCGCCACTATCGGAGCTTATGGCAAGTTGTCCGAACAGCTGCTTTTTGCAGGCGCTAAGGCTGCGTTCGCTCATGGCGGTTTCGCAGACTCTGCCGGTGATGCGGTGTACAGCCTTTAGGCAGCGCTCGAGATTTTCTTTGTCGCAACCGAGGGAGATGCTTACGAGTCCGCAGTCACGGTATTGGTTGTAGGAACATTCTATGCTGTAGACCCAACCTCTGCGTTCTCTGATGTATCGCCCCAAAAGGCTGTCGGATGCCGGACCTCCGAGTATGTTGGCGAGAAGTACGGTGCGGAGTCTCTCCTGTGTGTCATAGATTGATACCGCCGGTGCGCCTATGACGACATTCGCTTCGTGCAGGTCTTTGTCTTCCCGCAGGTCAAAAGCGTGAGGTGAGGGAATGTCTCCGGCTGCTACGGGAACTGTGCCCGCAGATTCATGCCTGGCGAAATAAAGTTCTTCGAGTTTTAGTACGAGTTCTTCCATTTTCTCCTCGCTCATGGGTGCTACTATGCTCAGTACCATGCGCTTGGGCTGGAAACATCTGCGGTAGAACCGTTGCAGGTCGTCGCAGCTGATGGACCTCACGCTCTCGGAAGTGCCAAGTATGAAGCGATCTAACGAGCACCCTTCGAAAAACCTGTGCTCGAAGTTGTCGTATATGTCGTCCGATGGGCTGTCTTTGTAAGAAATGATCTCGTCGAGGACTACTCCGCGCTCCGTTTCTATCTCATTTTCTGGGAAAGTGGCATCGCAGGCGAGTTCGAGCAGCAGGGAAGCGGCTTTGCGCAGGTCTTCCTTCAGTACTGTAGCGTGCAGGACGATTTCTTCCTTGGTCGTATAGGCGTTGAGCTCACCTCCGAGCCTGTCGAGGTATGAATTGATGCGGGATGAGCTTTTGTGCGCAGTGCCTCTGAATATGGAATGTTCCACGAAATGCGCAGTACCCTCAGGTAAGTCGAGTTCTGCTCTCGTCCCTCCCTCTACACTGAGCGAACAATGCGCCACTTTGCCATAAGAGGCTCTCAGTGCGTACCTCAAGCCGTATTTTCCCGTTCCTGTCCTCATTTCTTTTTCCGGTAGAGATGTTCTTTGCGTATCTGGCGTATCTCGGCGGGACTAAATCCTCGGGTTCCGCTCTTGTTGAATCTGTGTGAATTGATGTAGTACAATTCGTGTGTGTCGGCACTGACTATCATCTGGTAGCTCCGTGCTTTCTTGGAGTGCGTGGCTGGAGATATGCAGAATGCGATGAGCGCATCTTCGGATCCGGTTGTGAAAAGGCTGTCCAGGGAGTAGTCGTCTGTAACAATGAATCCGGGCCCCAATTCATACACGGAATCAGCCGGCATGGGACTGTTGCTTAAGTCTTCGCCTGCCACATATATAGTCTTGTGCTTTACTTTGGCAAGTGAGCCATTGTACGAAGACAATCCAAAAAGGCACTTCTGCTCGCTCATTATGGCTTCTTCCACATATGTCTGCATGATGTCGACCAATGCAGGTAGGAATACGAATTCGCGTCCGGTGGCGAGATTTGACGGGCAGAATGGAATGCTTACCACCTCCACCGAACCTTCTTTGCCAAAGATAGAACTTCCTGTGCCGCTTTTGAGCAGGGTCAGGGATGCCATGCCTGAATCATCTTCCGAAATATAGAGATAATAGAAACCGTATTCGTCTTTGCCTGCTTCGAATTCTTCTGTTTCGCAGAACTCGAAGGGGGAAATGCGCCAGCGGCTCCTCACTTCTTCCCTGAGCGCAGTGTCCAAAAGCTCGTCTCCGCTCAAAACTACCTTTGTGGTCTTGGTCGGGAAATCCGCTATGCGTGCCCGTTTGGTGTAGATGTTGCCTTGGGCTTGGGCTTGCGGGGCAACCGCAGTGAACAGCCCTATGAGTATAACCGCGAGAACCGGTATCCGCTTTAAAGTCATTTCGTGCTCGTCTATACGCGCAGGCCCGACTGCCCCGATAACTGGGAATGTCGCCTGCGAATTTTGGGATTTGAAATCTGTGTCGCAAAGATAGTTTTTTTTATCGAACTGCTCTGTATCCTGCGCAACTGCGGAATCAGTTTAACCAGCTGCAAAATTTAAGGGGCCCTAAAGAACTTCAAGTCGCTTTACAGGAGAACTTCAAAAGTCACAATGTACTTTAATGGACCAAAACAGGAGGTGACCGAAAATAAAAGTGGGAGGAAATTGCTTCCCTCCCACTCAATATTGCCAAAGTGGCTTGGATTTATTTCTTGTAGAAATCTACAGTTTCGATGCCTTCGGAAGCAGTCTTGCTGAGGTCGATACGAAGCACATAGGTGGCTCCTGCTTCGAGATTGACCCCGTCTGCGAGTTCGAAGTTGCCTGCGTCCTTAATCAGAGCGGCAGCTCTTTCGGTAAGTTGTACGGTGGTAGTTACTGACTCATCGAGGATCTTGCCTTTCTCCCTACCCCAGCCATTCTGACCGAAGTACTTGAAGCTGAGGTAATCGGTGCGGAATCTGCCCCCGATGGTAGTGTCGTCCTTCTCGTCTGAGACTGCCGTACCTGTGAACTCGAATACCATATCCTCGACCTCCGCCATTGCGTACGCTTTGCCTTCATCAAATCCTATCTGCTTGTTCATAACGGGAGTCGCAACGCCCCAGCCCATGAGCCAGAGAGCGTGCTCATCGATGGTGGCGGTTGTCGTGGCATCCTTCATCTTCGAGAAAGTGGCATATTTGTGACCTACATGGTAGAGAGTCACTTTGTAGTCTCCGTCTGCGGCTTTGAATGTCTGTCCGTTCACGAAATCGGGATCGATGTAGTACTCGGAGATATCGTCGAGACCGCTGACGCTGATGTCCTCGCCCTTCTTGAATGAAGCCATGCCGATATATGCGCTACCGTCATCGGTAAGGGTTGCGCCATTGACTTTGACATCCTTGCTTTCAACTTCATTCTGACCGACTTTCTCGAAATGGAGCACAGCTGCTGTCACATCGAGGGTGAAGCGGTATATGCCGCCGAGGTCGAGAGTCTTGCCTTCTGCGAGGGCTATATTGCCGCTCTCTTCATTAAGTACTATGAGATCGCTGTCTGTGGTAAGTGCTCCGGCACCGAACTCTCCACCCCATCCTGCCTGATGGAAGATCTTCATGTCGATAGCACCAGTCTTGATCTGTGTGCCGGCGACGAGAGTCATCTGGTGAACGCCCTTTGAAACCTCTGCGAAGCAGTAGCTGTCGTCAGTCCACCAACTGTGTCCGCTGGAGATAGGCTTTCCGAAGTCGTTACCTATCATCCATACGGCGCCGGATACTTCATAAGTACCTGTTGCAATTTCTGAATCCATCCTTTCGATGCGGAAGAACTTCTTCTCGGTCTCGAAGATGACTTTGTAGAGTCCGTCGACTGCGAGGAACTTGTAAGTGCCGGGCGTGCCTGTGGTCTCAAGGAAGTCGGGATCAATGACCCAGTCCGTGAAATCGAGCTGGTTGCTGACGACCTTGACCTCGCCGTTCTGCTTGAGATTTACAACGGTGCTGTAGTTCTTGTGGGCGGTCTCTGCTTCGTCGATTTTGGCGCTGACCTCATTGACGGAATGCTCTGTAAAAGGTGCGCCCTGGAAGGTGAGAGTGTTGATGGAGACAGTGTATTTGCTTGAAGCGTCACCTGCGAAAGGAATGTAGGAGTAGTCTCCGACTGCGATTTCGGACACGTTCCATGCGAATGTGAGAGTCTTGCCGGCAGTGCCGAAAGCGGGAGTCTCGATTTTGGCATTAAGTGCGCTGGGGAAATTGTCCTCAACGCTATAGAGGTGAGCGGTCTCAGTCTTTTCCATCTTGTACTCGTTTCCGTCCTCTGTCTTGAGCGTAAGGTACTCGAATACAGGTCTTGATACTGCTACATTGTGGTCTATATCTGTCTTTCCGAGAGCCGTGTTGGTCGCCACGAAGCAGAGAGTTGCCGTTCCATCAGGGATATCCTTGAGGAAAGGAATTTCAAGTGAGCCCTCGTATTCGCCGGCTTCCTTGGTGCGGATTGATTCGCTTGCGACTACAGTCTCGTCGAAGAGAAGTTTGACTTCGAGAGTTGAGAGCGCGGTCTCGTCTTCAATTTTGACTTTATAGGGGAGAGTGTCACCCATAAGGGCGCTTTCGGGTACCTCGACGATGGTGACGCTGGGTCCGTCAGAGCTTCCTGTGGCTTGCTCTTCTTTTACGCAGGAGATGGAAACTGCACCTGCGAAAAGAATTATGCTGCTGAGTTTTAAAAAGTTGTGTTTCATAATTATTGTGAATTAGTGTTTCCAGAGAACTGATACGATGGACCTTGCCGCTGCCGTGCATCTGACGCTGTGGTCATCCATAGCGAATACGAACTGCTGGTCTTTGGTGCTCTCGTTGAGGATGATGGCACCATAGCTTCCGTCGGGATTCTTATAGAGCTGATAGCTGACACCGCTTGCCTTGAATCCTTCCGTGCCGAGTCTCACAGCCCCGCTCTGAAGTACCTTTGAGCAGTGGGCGATGTTGTAATAGTGTGAGTAAGGCTTGGTGGTCTTGTAGTCGGAACGGAGTATGGTAACTGCACCGTAGCATGTCGTGCATGAGCCTCCGGCATTGGTGTAGGGTCCTTTGCGGTCGTCGAGCATAAGATTCCAGAGAGTTACGCCCTTGCATCCGCGCGACATGGTCTCCATGAAAATGGTCTTGAAATCGTTGATGAGGCAGCCGCTGAATGTGTAATTCCACTCGCCAATGGAGGCCTCAGTGAAATAAATGCTCTTGTCCGGTGCCGCAGCCACGATGTTGTCAAGCTCGCTGGGAGAGCCACCGTAGTTGTGCCATGCCGAGCCGTCGATGTAAGATGCTGCCTCGCTGTCTGCGTAGACCTTGGTGGGATAGCTCTTCTGGTCGGCCTTGTTGTCGTAATTGAAATTGTGGTCGAAAATCAGAATCTTGGTCTGAAGTCCGGCGTCGCGGAGTGCCGGTCCGAGTCCGTTTTTGACGAAGTCGCGGCAGTCGTCCCAGTACATCAGCATGGACATGGAATTGCCGGCGTTAAGAGGCTCATTCTGAGGCGTTACGGCGAAGATATTGAAGCCTTCTGCCTCCATGTACTGTATCCACTTCACGAAGTACTCTCCGTAGTCGCGGTAGTGCTTGGGGTTGAGTCTGCCGCCCGTCCAGCTCTCGTAGGGCTTGTCGAGATTCGCATCGAGTTTCATCCAGCGGGGCGCGGTCCAAGGCGAGCCGATGATCTTCACGCCGGGATTGATGTCGTAGATTTCCTTGAGGATGGGAATCAGATACTTGATGTCCATAGGATGGGCTTCGAAATTCTCCATGCCCTCCTTGTCGCACCAAGTGTATCTTCCATCAGAGGAACGTCCGGAATCACCGTAGTCCCATGAGAAGTCCGAGCCTCCGATGCAGACTCTGATAAGAGACGAACCTATGCCCTCTTTCTTGTCAAAAATATTCTTGAGCAGGGTGGTCCTGTAGTCTTTTGGCATCTTCAGCAGGTTGTAGCAGGAAGACACTGTCACTGCCGCACCGAATCCTTCGATGCTCTGGTAGCTGGTGCCGTTCGGCTTGACTACATATGGTGACATGCTTGATGCGTTGCCGAATTTGAGCTCTTCCTGCTTGAAGAGTCGGCTTTCGTCTGCGCTGGTAGTCCAGCTGTAGGCGTAGCTTGTGAGTTCCTCCACGGGTTTGTCCGTATCGGGCGTCTCAACTTGGCTGCCGCCTTGCCCTTCCTCCTTGGAAGAGCAGGCGCAGCAGCTGAGATTAAGCATCACAAGCAGAGGGAAAAATAGCTTGATGATATTCATATTCTAATAACCTGGATTCTGATTGAGGCTCGGGTTCTTGTCCATCTCCGTCAGAGGGACGGGGAGAAGTTCGAGTCCGTTGGTGAGGGCCGCTCTGGGTGACCAGTTTTCGTCAGCGGTGGCAACTTCGGCGCATACCTTTTCCGCTATGCCGTAGCGCACGAGGTCGTGGAAGCGGAATCCTTCAAATGCAAGCTCGAGACGGCGCTCCTTGAGGATGGCATTTACCATGCTCTGCTGTGAAGCTTTGTCGCTGTCCTTGAGTCCGGTGAGACCTGCTCTGTCACGAACCTTGTTGACATATCCTGCAGCGCCCTCGAGGTCTCCCTGTCCGCAGAGTGCTTCCGCGTGGAGGAGATAAATCTCGGCAAGTCTCATAAGTATGAGGCTGGTGGCATTGGTAGGCACTTTATGCATAAATGCATATTCGTTCTCGGGCCAATAGGTAGACCAGCCGCAGGAGTCAAATATGACGCTGCCCGCGAGTCTTTCCTTGTCGCCTTCCGCGTTGTATGCATTGATGAGGTCTCTTGAAGGGGTGACCCATTTCTGCCAGCTGTAGCTGTCGTCCGGGTTGTAGGCATTGCGGTGGAACATCATCCAGAACCAGTTGCCTGCGGATTTGGTCCAAGTCACTTCACAGATGCTCTCCTTGCTGTTGCGGAATGCATCATCTTCCGTGTAACCCCAGAGGTCTCCGTAGTTGTCGAGAAGCTCGAATTTGCCACTATCCTCAATTTGCTGGCAGTATTGGGAGACTTTGCTCCAATCCTGAACTGCAGGCTCTGCATATACTCTTGCGAGCAATCCCCATGCGAATTCTCTTGAAAGGAGGAACTTGTCCGCTCCTGCTGCAGGGGCGTTCTCGGCTGCATATTCGAGATCTGCGATAATCTGTGCATACACATCTGCGACTGGAGTTCTGGCGGGGAAGTAGAGAGGATAGACCTCTTCGACATTCTCTGCCGTGATGGCGGGAGGAATCACTGTCACTACCGGGGCGTCTCCCCAAAGCTCTGCAAGCCTCATCAGGTTGAATGCTCTCCAGATAAGGGCTTCGCTCTTCCATTCCTTGAGCTCGGTCTCGGTCAGAGTCGCATCCTTGACTGCGATGGAGTCGATGTTGCAGATAATCTGGTTGGCGTTGCTCACATGTCCGAGGTACCAGTTCCAGTCACGGGTGACATTGTGGTTCTCGGCGTCTATCTTGTTGGACTCTATGGCAATGATTTCGCTTGTGGTGGCGCTTCCTGCATAGGCATTGTCGGCGCGGCACTCGTTGATGATGAGGTAGTCGTTGTATCCGCATTCCTGAAGGTCTTTCATCCAGCTGTTATAGATGGAGTTGCGAAGTCCTTCCATGTCGGTGCGGGTGTTGTATTGGTTCTCCGTATCGTCGTCGGGAAGGGTTACATTGCCTTCGTTGTAGGACGTGACGGGGTAAAGGTCAAGCTCACAACCCGTCAGAAGAGAGCCTGCGCAAAGCGCAATTCCAAGGTATGTTAATATCTTTTTCATTGTTTCGTGGCTTTAGAAATTCACATTGACACCGAAAGTGACGGTACGCACGTTGGGATATGTGCCCCAGTCGATACCCATGGCTGTCGCATCCGAATACTGGCTCATTTCGGGGTCGTAGCCTGAGTACTTGGTGAAGGTAATCATATTGTCCAATGTGACATAAGGCTGGAGTTTGTTGATGTGAGCCTTGCGCAGAAGCGAACCCTTGATGTCATAGGCGAGGGTGATGTTCTTGATTTTGATATAGGAACCGTCCTCGATGAAGCGGCTTGAAGCCTTGATGTTGTAGAGTTCGCCAGCCTTGGGGACGTCCGTTATCTGTCCGGGCGTTCTCCATCTCCTGGTGGCGTCCTTGATCTGGTTACCATCAGAGCACATGCCTATCATATCTACCATCGAAGCATTGTAGATGTCATTGCCGACGGATCCTGTGATGAGGAATGAGAGAGACAATCCCTTGTAGGAGATGTTGTTAGTCATACCGAAGATGAAGTCGGGGTTGGCGTTGCCTATGTACTTCTTGTCGTTGGCATCGATTTTACCGTCGTTGTTGATATCCTCGTAAATCATCATACCTGTCTCGGGGTCGACTCCGAGGGCATTGTAGCCCCAGAACTGTGAGAGGGACTCTCCGGGAGTCATACGGACTATGTATTCGCCCTGAGTCTCGGAAGTCTTGGCGTAGTAATACACTTGCTGGAGACTGAGCTTCTCGAGGCGGTTGCGGTTCATAGAGATATTGAAATCGGTATCCCAGTGGAACTTGCCGTTGTCGACATTGACTGAATTGATGGCGAGTTCGAGACCCCAGTTGCTCATCTCACCCTCGTTTCTCCAGATGTTGGGATAAGGTGAGGGAAGAGGCACGCTCATCAGAAGGTTGGTGGTGTACTTGTAATAGGCATCGAGAGTGAAGTTGAGCCTTCCGCCGAATGTGGCGAGGTCTACGCCTATATTGGATTGTGTGGTGGTCTCCCAAGTGAGTTCCTTGTTGCCGATGTTGCTCTTGCTGCCAAGTGTGGGAGTTGCGTCTTCATAGCCCTTTGCTGTCCAATCGAAGTAGTTGGTGTTGTACTGCTGTACCCAAGCATAGTCTCCGAGTCCGGACTGGTTGCCCGACTGTCCCCAACCTGCGCGTATCTTGAGGTCGCTGATCCAGTCGATGTCCTTCATGAATTCTTCGCCGGAAACTCTCCATGCTGCTGAGAATGAGGGGAAATAGCCCCATCTGTGTCCGGGAGCGAGCTTGGAAGTGCCGTCAGCGCGGAAGTTTGCAGTAAGGTAATACTTGCTGTCGTAGTTGTAGGAGGCGCGTGCGAGATAGGACATGATAGTCCATTCTGCGTAACCCTGGCTCTGGCCTCTGAGTCCGCCCTTGTTGCCTCCGTTGAGTCCGTAGAGGACGTTGTTGTAGTCAGGAGAGAAGTAGTTGCGGGATCCCCAAAGATTCTCCCAATGGGACTGGGTTGCAGATGTTCCCCCCATAATTTCTACATTGTGCCTGTCGGCAAATGTATTGGTATAAGTGAGAATGTTGTCATAGACCATTCTGCGGTCGTCAGCGCGGGAGTCCGAAGCCTCTCCGTGCTGAGTGCGTCCGTACGAAGTCTTGATAGGGTCGAGGAAAGAGTAGGAATGAGTCCATCTCCTATCCATGCTCACGGTTGATTTGAAATTGAGATGGGGAGTGAACTTGATGAGCGCGTATGCGGACATGACGGCCCTGTCTGTCTCAGTGAAATTGTTCTCCGTGCGGGCCATATTCTCGGCAGGAGTCGTGAGGTTGGCTCCGTAGAACTGCGTCCAGTACCATTCGGGGTGCTCTTCGCTCCATGTCTTGGCGAATGTCGGAGTATTGATGACCGAGAGGACCACGCCTGCGCGGTTGGAACCCGTACCCGAGATGATGCCATTGTTCTTATAGTGTGAATATGTGATATTGGCGCCGACATTGAGCCACTTGTAGAGGTCTGTGTCGAGCGACATCTTCACATTGTAGCGCTTGTTGTAAGCTACATTGATGACACCCTGCTCGTCCGTGTATCCGGCTCCGAGGTAGTAGCGGGTGTTCTCGGTAGAGTTGGAGATGCCCACCTGATAGTTCTGCGTGATACCTGTCTTGTAGGTCTCGTTGAACCAGTCTGTCTCGTCCTTGAGTCCGTCAGGGATGTTTACAAGCCCGATTTCATCCATGAGCTCCTTGTATTCAGACGCGTTGAGGACATCATAGCTGCGTTTGACATTGGAAAGTCCCACATAGGAATTGAAACTGATTTCCGGTCCTCTGCCTTTGCTACCTTGTTTGGTAGTGATGAGTACGACACCATTTGCGGCACGTGAGCCGTAGATAGCCGCTGAAGATGCGTCCTTGAGAATCTGCATACTCTCGATGTCGGAAGGGGAGAGGTAGGCTATGGCATAGTTACCGTCACCCACTGGTACTCCGTCCACTACATAGAGAGGGTCATTGGAAGATGCTATGGATGAAGCACCTCTGACACGGACTGTCATACCGCTGCCTGGAAGTCCGCTGGTCTGGATTACCTGTACACCAGCGACCTTGCCCTGGATGAATCCCGAGGCCTCGCTGACTGGACGGAGCTGCATGTCTTCGGTGGACACCGAGGCTACCGCTGTGGTGAGGTCTTTCTTCTTGACTGAGCCGTAACCTATGGCTATGACCTCGTCGAGCATAAGTGTCTCTTCGCTTGTGGTGACATTGATGGAATGTCTGCCTTGTACTCTCTGCTCTACGGTTGCGTATCCGAGTGCAGAGAACTCGAGGATGGCATCCTTGTCGGACACCTCTATCTTATAGGAGCCGTCTGCTCCCGTGGTCACGCCGTTGGATGTGCCTTTCTGGACTACTACCAGTCCTGCGATAGGCAGTCCGTTCTGGTCGGTGACTTTACCATTTACGATAAATGACTCTGAACTCTGCGATTGGATCTCTCCGCTTGAAGGGAGCGGCGCTGAGTTAGCAGTGAGAGATGGGCTCAACAATGCTAAGGTCATTGTTAAAGAGAGGATTTTTCTCATTTGCTTTGGTTTTAAAATTAGTGTTTGGTGATGAGTGAGCGGCTTTGTATCGTCAGATTGTGGTAGATATGCTGACGGGTGCGCTGTGACACTGCATCAGGACAAAATTAATCTTTTTCGATTCGCGCACCGAAGCATCAGGCTGCTAAAGTGGATTGAAATGAGATGGCTCTCGCGGTTAATATCTTTATTTATAGGATATTAACCTTTGGGTTTTGGGGCTGTAAAAGTGGGTTGAAGTGGGGCTTAGAATTGTATTCCCACGCCCAGAAACAGGTTTGTGTAGTGAAGTCCCGTTATGCTGACTCCGCCCGTAAACTTGACTTTGCTGAAAGAGTAAGAGAGACCAGCTTCAAGCAGCAGTCCTTTGGTGCTGTAGTCCGTCACACGCATCCATTGTCCGAAGCTGTCCTCCCAAGTGGTGGTGTAGACGCCGTATCCGATTCCTGTAAATGCTCCGAATTTGTCGCCTATGCTTCGGGTAACACCTGCACTGAACTGATGCAACGCTATGTTTGAATTGCCGTTCAACCAGAGACTTTCATCGGTGCTGGAACATTCATAACTGTATGGGGCATTTTTGAAATTGCTTAAGCATTTGGCGTAGGCACCCCACTCTATTTCGCTTGCCGACAGGGTAAGCATGAACCCGTACGCCGGGTCGGGGAATACCGATATGAGGGCTGATGCGGAGATCGAAAGCGCCCTTTGTCTTTCATGTTGTCCGGTTTCGGCAGTCCTCGATATTGATATGTCGGTCTTGTTTCGGTACTCAATAACGCTACTCAATGATTCCATTTGAGGAATGCTCTGAAACGCCTGTCTCGATGTTGCTTTGCTTTCCGTTTTGGGGGATTCATCGACTGCTGTGGTCTTTGCCTCAACCGTTTTTGGCTGAAGAGTGATATAGTCTGGTTGGGTGTCTGCAGTGCTCTCTGTGTTACCGATTTTGAGCGAGTTGCCTTCAACTCCTTTCTCTTGTGGAGCAAATGCTGACTGGTAGGTGGCTCTGATGCTCTCGAAACGCTCGACCTGTTCCTGTGTCATGGAACCGCTTCCGTCCTTGAGCTCTTCGCGGATTTTGCCTAAACTGTTCAGTAGTTTGGATATGTCCTTGGAGGAAATTTTCTCACCGGATTCGACTCTGTTCTTCATGTCTATGCACTCGCCACATAGGGCTTCATACCTGTCTAAAATCCTGTCCCAGTTCTTGCGTGCGACTGCGCCTTCGGCATGGACGCAGAACAGTAAGAAGGTCAGAAAAATGAGAATAATATGTGTTTTTAAGTGCATGTTATACAAAATTAACATTATTTCGTAAATTTGTGAGAAGATTTGGCTTAAAGTGAACTATTCTGAACCAGAAATATCCGGATTTTTTGAGAAAGTAGAACTTCCTGAGCGCTCAGAGGAGAAATTGTCTCTGTTGTGCGCTTCGGGGAATGGTTACTTTGAACTATATAAAAGCACCAAGGACGGGCGTTCCGTTGTACTCAAAGCTCTTGAATCAAAGCATAGGGATGACCCTCTTTGTCTTGAGATGCTGCAGAAGGAATTTGAAATCGGCATCAGGCTCAATCATCCCAATGTGCGTGAGTATTATGCATTGAAAGAGCATCCTACACTTGGGAAATGCATTGAAATGGAGTGGGTGGACGGATGCAGCCTCGGTGATTTCATTGGGTATTGCAGGAAGAGTGGCGAACTATGCGACAGGATAGCATCCCAACTTCTCGACGCAGTCCGTTATATCCATCTCAAGCAGGTTATTCACAGAGATTTGAAGCCTGACAACATACTTATCACAAAAAATGGCAACAATGTGAAGATAATAGACTTCTCATTGTCGGACTCGGATTCTCATTCCATACTCTCGGGCGGTGCAGGGACTCTAATATATGCTTCTCCTGAGCAAGTCAACTGTTGCGAGGCGGACTATAGGAGTGACATATACTCTCTTGGGGTCATTCTGTCAGAAATGTCGTACAGCAGAAGGTATCAGAAAGTGTCGCAGAAATGCACCAGATACAAGCCTGATGAGCGCTATGGAGATGTGAGTGATGTACAGGACGCACTCTTCAACAGCAAACCCCAGTGGTGGGTGTATGTGGCGGTATCCGCGATAGTCGTCATCGCTACGGCGGCTTCGGTCGTGGCTTTTACCAACAGACCGGAAGCCGAATCCGTTTATGTGGACGACGAGACTATAGACCAGATCTTCCGTCAGGCCACCGATTTGCTTGAAGACTATTCGGAATCTTCTGACTGAGAAACTCTCTCCTAAGCAAATAATGCCCTCCGGCTTTGGGATTTGTTTTGCGCTTCTAAATCACTTCGAGCATATTCAATCCATTTGTCGTGCCTGCGATATACGGGGATGTATATTCGCCGTTCCTCAATATCCTTGGGATATATAGCGGAGAACCGAGTATGAAGCACGTCAGGGAGAATTGGTCACCAGTACGCAACTTGGAATTGATGGACTCTTTTACAATGAACTTGTCATCTCCCATGTATTCGAGCGTGATTACGCGGTCGGGTTCCCATCCTATCTGTACGATGTCTTTGGCCTTTAGGTCTCCCGAATATATTGTTTTGGCACTGAAGAATGTCGAGGTGAAAGCCTCCGAATTACGTATCCCTTTGCAGAATTCGTCGTAGCTCTTCTGTCCTATGTATCTTGACAATATGTCCAGCGTACTCTTTCTTGGGATGGTCTGCATCGAGACATATCCATAGAGACGCTTGAGCGTGGAGGACGATATGAGATCCTTTATTCTGCGCTCTATGTCGATGGACAAGGACTCGAAGTCTGAAGTGCTGATGAGTTTCCTGCCATATTGCTTTTCTACGAGGCTGAGCAGGTAATTCAATTCCGGTATCTTTTGTGTTGCCATTTTAGTCTTTATATTTGAATACGATTCTATTTTCTGCTATTATTTCAGTGATTTTGTGATTCCTTGGTACATAGACGGTGTCGAGCAATGGTGAGTCTGAGCAGTCTAACTTCTTGAGTTTCAAGTTTTGTGAAACGTCAAGCGTTCTGATGCTATTCATACCACATATCAGTTCTTCAAGATCCTTGAGCATATAGAGGTTCAATTCTGAGATATAGTTGCCGAATATGTCTAGTTTCTTGATGTTGCATAAGGGGAAGTTGACTATGTGTAAATTATTGTATCGACAATTCAACTCGACCAGATTATAGGGGATAGACAAGAAGTCGAGATTGTTGTGGCTGCAGTCCAACACTTGCAACTTCTCGTTCGGAAGTATTAGCGTTGTCAATGCTCCGCGGGATGTGCTTCCTTTGCAGTTGAGTGTTTCGATATTATTGAAATATTTTATGCCATCCAAAGTCTTTATGTTATCGGTGCAAATGTCAATCGCCTTGACAGCGGCGGCTTCAGATGCGCTGATAAAGCCGTTGTCGTCCGAGTCGTAATGGCTCAGCAGGTATGCGCGGAAATTGTCATCGCTTATGGGGAGTTCCATGTCTTCGGGCGGTGGCAGCGGTTTGTAATCATCTTCATTGTCCGAAGAGTCCGTGTTTCCGTCGTCACCGGTGTCTGGAGTGGTGGTTCCGCTTCCATCCGTGGAGCCACCGGGAGGACTTACGATGGAACTATCACCGCTGTCTCCATTGTTGTCTCCCTGATTGCTGTCTCCATTGTTGCCATCGGAGGGCGTTGTTGTGATGGAACTATCGGGTACTTTCTCTACTGTGAAACTATATAACTTAGTCCTTATGGTGTTACGACTGTTGCTTACAGAGGCATAATATAGATAGTCCCCCGGGTCGAGTTCTGATATCTGTGTGCTCAAAATGCAATCGGAAACGGGAGTTGAGACGAATTTTAGGGAGGCCTCGTTTTTGCCGAACATAAATCCGGATTTCATAATGCCGTTGTCCGAATTGAGCTCTGCTATAAGCGTGGCGCTCGTCTTGTTGATATCGCATTTGATGTTCGTGAATTCCGGTGCGGCAAGATTCTGTGGCGGTAGTGCCTTCTGCATGCAGGATGTGGCTGCAATCAGGAGACTGACAAATGTTATATATAAACTTCTTTTCTTCATTGGGGCTTGTTTGAGACCAGTCTATTTCGGTCGTCTTAAAAATCCTTATTTGACTCGCGTCTGTTATTGTTACCAATCCAATATGGCACCACCGATATTGATAACCACCTTGTCCGGGTCTGAAGACATGGTGATATTCATCGTATGTCTTATTCCCGATTCGAATTGAAACCTGCAACTT